>JAFQKV010000058.1 GCA_017414715.1 Clostridia bacterium | reverse complement strand
GATCGTAGGACAGGTTGTCCACCTTGACGAAGGGGGCAAGGTAGGTGTCAAAAGATGAGAAGGCCTGCGCGCCCGCCCACTCGTTCTGCATGATGCCAAGGAAGTTGACCATCTGGTTGCAGAGGGTGGCGAGGTGGCTTGCGGGGGAGGAGGTGATCTTGCCGGGAATGCCGCCGAGACCCTCCTGAATGAGCTGCTTCAGAGACCAGCCGGCGCAGTAGCCGGTGAGCATAGAGAGATCGTGCAGATGAATGTCGGCATTGTGGTGGGCATTGGCGATCTCGGTGTCGTAGATCTCGGAAAGCCAGTAGTTCGCGGTGATGGCACCGGAGTTGGAGAGAATCAGACCGCCGACGGAGTAGGTGACGGTGGAGTTTTCCTTCACGCGCCAGTCGGTGTTCTTGACGTACTTGTCCACGGTTTCCTTGTAGTCGAGAATGGTGGAGCGCATGTTGCGCATCTTCTCGTGCTGGCGGCGGTAGAGAATGTAGGCCTTGGCGACATCGGCATAGCCGGCCTGGACGAGGACGGTCTCGACGCTGTCCTGAATATCCTCCACGGCGATGAGCGCATCCTTGATTTTGGGCTCAAAATCGGCAGTGACCTTCAGCGCAAGAAAGTCGATGATGTTGTCGTTGTACTGACGCTCGCAGGCATCAAAGGCCTGGCGGATAGCGCCGCCGATCTTGGAAATGTCAAAGGCGGCGATTTTGCTGTCACGCTTGATTACTTGGTACATGGCACAGGTCTCTCTTTCATTATCTTTTACAGCGCAGATATAATACCACAAGATATTGTGTTCTGTCAATGGGGTAAAAACAAAATATGCATATAATTTGTGCGGCACTTCTTGAAAATAAAAAGACCCGGAGCGCATGACGCGCTCCGGGAAAAGTGAGGCAACAGGCGGAAAAACCTACCTTCCGCGGATCTCGGCGGCGGGAATATAGGGCAGAACGGCGGCGAGAAGCGCATCGTATTCCTCGTCGGTCATGGTGCCGAATGGTCCGCCGATGAGGTCACCGGAGTCCTTGTAGCACTGTATATAATAGTGCTCTACGGGGCCGAGCCAGCGGCCGATGGCCGCCATATCCTCCGCCGAATGGAATCCCTTGACGGCGGTGGTGCGGAATTCACAGGGGACCTTGCCCTCACGGAGGAGGGCAACGCTTTCCAGTACGGGGGTCAGGTCGAAATTCCGGATGCCGACGGTCATGCCGTAGCGCTCGGGGGAATTTTTGATGTCCATGGCGACGTAGTCCACAAGATCTGCCTCGATGACGGCGCGAAGCCGGTCGGGAAAGCAGCCGTTGGTGTCAAGCTTTGTGGCAAAGCCTTCGGCATGGAGACGGCGCAGGACATCTTCGATCCAGGGGTGGAGCAGAGGTTCACCGCCGGTAATGGCAACGCCGGTGAGCATACCGCGGCGCTTTTCAAGAAAATCGAAAAGCTCCGTCTCTGTCATGGCGGGGCCGCCCAGGGGATCGAGCACGAGGGAGGCATTGTGGCAGAAGGGACAGCGCAGATTGCAGCCCTTGGTGAAGACGGTGCAGGCCACGCGCCCGGGGAAATCCAACAGGGTCAGCTTCTGAATGCCACCGAATTCCAGCATATCATCATCCTTTCGGAAATTTACTTTTTATCATAAATATTATACGACATTTCAAGGTGTATGGCAATAAAAAACAGCACCGTTTTGGGCAAAAATTACCGGAAACCTGCGGTATATTCATGTGTCTTTGGCAAATGCTATGGTCGCGGCGGTAATACGTGCCGCTGCCGTATGAAATTGATATTTGTAAAAGAAAACCAAAAGGAGAAAAAAACATGGCAAACAAGAATGTGGTTCCCGGCGCCAAGGATGCGCTGGCCCGTTTTAAGATGGAAGCTGCCCGCGAGGTCGGTGTCAACCTCAAGCAGGGCTACAACGGCGATATTTCCGCCAAGGATGCCGGCTCTGTCGGCGGCCAGATGGTCAAGAAGATGATTGAGAGCTACGAGCAGGGTATGACCAAGTAAGGCAGAGTCTCTGTATCGCAGCGGGAGAGGCTTCGCGGCAATCGCGGAGCCTCTCCTTTTATCTTTTCCGTGGGAGATACAAAAAAATATGTAAAATTTTCAAAAGAAAAGAGGGAAAAGGAAAAAAATCTTGTATATAGAAATTATGACTTTGATATAGCATCCTGCCGGAGGTGAATGCGCTGTATGGATATCCGACGTGAAATTGAAAATCGGGAGCGGGAGAGCCTCTCTTCCTTTGCCGCTCTTGCCTGCCGCAGTGCCGGCCGCTGCCGCCCGGAGGAGGAATGTGATCTGCGAACCTGCTTTCAGCGTGACCGCGACCGCATCATCCATTGCGGTGCCTTCCGCAGACTGAAGCATAAAACGCAGGTCTTTCTCTCTCCCGAGGGAGATCACTACCGCACTCGCCTGACCCATACATTGGAGGTCTCTCAGATCGCCCGGACTGTGGCGCGTGCCCTGCGGCTCAATGAGGATCTGACGGAAGCGATTGCGCTGGGGCATGATCTCGGACATACGCCTTTCGGTCATGCCGGTGAGCGCAAGCTCAACGAGCTGTGCTCCACGGGCTTTGCCCATAACGAGCAGAGCCTCCGGGTGGTGGACCGTTTGGAGAAGGACGGCCGCGGCCTCAATCTGACCGCCGAGGTTCGGGACGGCATCGTCTGTCACACCGGCCCGCGCCGCGCCGCGACGCTGGAGGGACGTATTGTAGCCTTTGCCGACCGCATTGCCTATATGAATCACGATATCGACGATGCCATCCGCGCCGGAATCCTCACAGAGGAAGATATCCCGGCGGAGCTTCGCAAAACCCTGGGCGGCAGTAAGACGGTACGTATCAACACCCTTGTTCGGGATGTTATCGATGCCAGCCGCGATACCAACGATATCAGAATGTCTGCAGAGATCGGACAGGCCAGCGACGAGCTGCATGCCTTTATGTTCCGATGTGTATACACAAACCCGCTGGCCAAGGGTGAGGAGGGCAAGGCGCAGGAGATCGTTGCCTATTTCTTCCGCCGGCTGATGAACAACACCGAGGTGCTTCCTCCCGATTACAGTACGCTGGTCCAAACTGACGGTCGGGAGCGCGCCGTCTGCGACTATATCGCCAGCATGACGGACAATTACTGTGTCCGCGAATATACCCGGCTGGCTATTCCCGAGAGCTGGCAGGTTCTGTAACCTCAGTTTTCAGCATTGAAGAAAGGAGGGGCAAAAAAGTGGATCAGCGCTTTCTCGATGATCTCTTTGCACGGGTGGATATCGTATCCCTCGTGTCGAAATATGTACATCTGACAAAGAAAGGCGGCAACCATTTCGGCCTTTGCCCCTTCCATAACGAAAAGACGCCCTCTTTCTCCGTCAACGGAGAAAAACAGATATTCCACTGTTTCGGCTGCGGTGTTGGCGGCGGTGCGGTCCAGTTTCTGATGAAGATGGAGAATCTGGAGTTTCGCGATGCTGTGGCGCAGCTGGCCGAGAGCGTCGGAATGGAAGTCCCTGTGGACGGGAATCCCGGGGAATCCCGCCGTCGTGACCGGCTTTACGATCTGATGCGGGAGGCTGCGCGGCATTTTCATGCAAACCTCAAACGGCCGGAGGCCGCCGCCGCGGTGGAGTATATCCGCCGCCGGGCGCTGCAGCCCCAGACGGTCACCCGCTTCGGGCTTGGCTATTCCATGGACAGCTGGGACGATCTTTCCCGCGCCATGAAGGCCAAGGGATATACCGAAGAGGAGCTGCTCTTTGCCGGGCTCACCGTGCGGGGCAAAAACAACAGTGCCTACGACCGATTCCGCGGCAGACTCATGTTTCCCATTATCGACGTGCGGGGGCGTGTCATCGCCTTTGGCGGCCGCGTGCTGGACGATTCCCTGCCGAAATATTTGAACTCGCCGGATACGCCCATATTCAACAAGACCCAGAATCTGTTTGGACTGAATTATGCAAAAAAATCCAAGCACGGGAAATTGATCCTTGCGGAAGGCTATATGGATGTCATCAGTCTGCATCAGGCGGGCTTTGACTGTGCCGTGGCAAGCCTCGGTACCTCCCTGACGGCGGAGCAGGCGCGCATCATATCCCGCTATACCGACCGCTGCGTCATCTCCTACGATGCCGACGAGGCGGGGCAGAAGGCCGCCCAGCGTGCCATACAGATCTTTGGCGGCGCGGGAGTCACCGTGCAGGTGCTGCGTATCTCGGGAGCCAAGGATCCGGATGAGTTCATCAAAAAGAACGGGCCGGAGGCCTTTGACGAGCTGCTTTCCAGGTCGGAGGGACAGACGGAGTACCGCCTGCGTGTGATCCGGCAGAAATACGATCTTTCCCAGGACGACCAGAGGGTGGCATTCCTTCGGGAGGCAAGCGCAATGCTTGCGGGAATCCCGAATGCGGTGGAGCGGGATGTCTTTGCGGGACGGGCGGCAGAGGCCGCCGGCGTCAGCCGGGAGGCGGTGCTCATCGAGGTGGAAAAACGCCGTCGGGCAGATCAGAAAAAGGAACGCGCGGAGCGGCATCGGGCGGATGTTTCCCCCGTCAACCGGGCACAGCCCCGGGAACGGGAGCTTCGCTACCGGGATGCAGCCTCCGCCATGGCAGAGGAGGGCGTGCTGTCCTTGCTGCTGCAGCGGCCGGAGCACATTGAGGAGGCAAAAAAACTGCTTTCTCCGGAGGACTTCTCGGCACCGCCGCTTGCGGAGATCTATCGGCGGGTGCTGGAGGGACAGACGGAGACATCGCAGCTTTCCGTGAGCCTTGCACCGGAGGTCTTTTCCCTCTGTACAAAGCTTCTGATGAGGGAGCTTCCCGTCGATGAGCTGCGTGCCCTGAGGGACTGCGCAGGGCGTATCCGCACGGAACGTCTGAAGACCGGAGCGGAAGGGACGGAGGAAGATCCCCTTCTTGCGTTCCGGAAAATCAAAGCAAATAAATGATCCAAAGAAAGGAAGTTACATACACATGGAAGAGAACGAGATGAGCACGCCTGAGGTGGTAAAAAACATACTGGAAATGGCCAAAAAGAAAGGAAAGCTGACCTACAAGGCCGTTCTGGAGCCCTGCGAGGAGGCCGGTCTTGACAGTGAACAGATCGACCGCATCCTGGAGCGCCTGGATCATATGGGCGTTGAGCTTGAGATGGAGGAGGACGAGGAATATATCGTACTTCCCGACACCGACGAGCCCATGGACTTTGACGACATCGAGGAAATCCCCCCGGAGGAACTTATCGACGTCAATCTGATGTACGAAGGTCTCGCCATCGACGACCACGTGCGCATGTATCTCAAAGAGATCGGCAAGGTCGATCTTCTCTCCAGCGATGAGGAGACCGAGCTTGCTGTGCGCATGAACGAGGGCGATGAGGAAGCCCGCCGCCGCCTTGCGGAGGCAAACCTTCGACTCGTTGTTTCCATCGCAAAACGCTATGTCGGCCGCGGCATGCAGCTTCTGGACCTCATTCAGGAGGGCAACCTCGGTCTGATCAAGGCCGTCGAGAAGTTTGATTATCACAAGGGGTATAAGTTCTCCACCTATGCTACCTGGTGGATCCGTCAGGCCATCACCCGCGCCATCGCCGATCAGGCCCGCACCATCCGTATCCCCGTCCACATGGTGGAAACCATCAACAAGGTCACCCGCGTGTCCCGTCAGCTTCTGCAGGAGCTGGGTCATGATCCTCGTCCCGAGGAGATTGCCGCGGAGATGGATATGCCTGTGGAAAAGGTGCGCGAGATCATGAAGATCGCGCAGGATCCCGTTTCTCTTGAAACGCCCATCGGTGAGGAGGAGGACAGCCACCTTGGCGACTTCGTGGAGGACCATGATTCTCCCGAGCCTGCGGAGTCCGCATCCTTCACCATGCTCAAGGAGCAGATCAACGACGTTCTCGGTACCCTGACTCCCCGTGAGGAGAAGGTGCTCCGCCTGCGCTTCGGTCTGGAGGATGGCCGTACCCGTACGCTGGAGGAAGTGGGTAAGGAGTTCAATGTCACCCGTGAGCGAATACGTCAGATCGAGGCAAAGGCCCTGCGCAAGCTGCGCCATCCCAGCCGTTCCAAGCGCCTGAAGGACTTCCTTCAGTAATGAATAAAAATCAATTTCGGAGGATATGTAACCATGAAAACCTGTGTCAGCTCCTACAGCTATTCCCGCCTTGTCCGCAAGGGCGAGATGACCCTTTTCGATGTCATTGACAAGACCAGAGAGCTTGGCTTTGATGCCATCGAGTTTACCGATCTTACCCCGCCCGAGGGTGTTGACCGACTGGATTATGCAAGACAGATCCGCGCAAAGTGCGATGAGGTAGGTCTTCCCGTGGCAAGCTATACCGTCGGCGGCAACCTGCTTCTTGAGGATCAGGAAGCTGAGATTGAGCGACTGAAGGGTCAGGTGGACATCGCCGAGATCCTCGGAGCCCCCGTTATGCGCCACGATGCCGCCGGCGGCGTGCCCGACTGGTTTGACGGCGTGCGCACCTTTGATACCGTGTTGCCCATCATTGCAAAGGGCTGCCGTGCGGTGACCGACTATGCCGAGCAGAAGGGCATCAAAACCTGTACCGAGAACCACGGCTTCTTTGCCCAGGATGCAGACCGTGTCATCCGCCTCATCGAGGCCGTCGGCAGCAAGAACTACGGTACTCTCGTCGACATGGGTAATTTCTCCTGCGCCGATGACCGCTCCGATATCGCCTGCGGCAAGGTGGCTCCCGTGGCCTTCCACTGCCACTGCAAGGATATGTTCGTCAAGTCCGGTCAGATGCCCAACCCCGGCCGCGGCTGGTTTTTGTCCCGCGGTGCAAACTACATCCGCTGCACCATCGTCGGTCACGGTGATATTCCCGTCCAGCAGTGCCTTGCCGCGCTGAAGAAGGGTGGCTATGACGGCTACTGCTCCATTGAGTTTGAAGGCATGGAGGACGTTCTCGAGGGTATTTCCATCGGTCTTGAGAACCTGAAGAAGTATATTGCGAACATCGGTGCATAAATTACAACAGTCTTCGCGTTGGATAAGGGCGGAACGTTAAACGTTTGTTTACAGTTTTTTCACGAATCGTACAGTCTTTGTTCATACATTTTTCTGTGAGGGACGGTATAATAGTAAGCGTAAGATGAAGTGTGCGATGACTTCATAGTTACATACCCCTCCCTTTCATACCTGCAATGTCTCTAACGGCAGAGGCCGGCACCCAACTACCCCGGGTGCCGGCTTTGCCGTTTTTTATCTTGTAATTCCCGCGGCCTTGTGGTATGATTTGAGAAGAAACTGACCGCAGGATCCCGAAAGGAGATATTGTGTCCATGATGACCGTATACGATGCCGTCCGTGCCCGCAGAAGCATACGAAGCTTCGATCCGAAGCCCATCAAACGCGAGAGCATAGAGCGGATGCTGGATGCGGCGCGCCTTGCGCCCACCGGAGTCAACCGTCAGCCCCTGCGCTTTATTGCCGTCTGTGCCCCCACCTACTGCCGGGAGATCTTCCCCCAGACCAAGTGGGCCGGCCTGCTGCCAAAGCCTTTGGGAAAGCCGCAGCCCGGACACGAGCCTACGGCGTATATCCTGCTTCTGGTGGATCAGTCGGTGGCCAAGGAAAGCCCCGTGGATGTGGGCGCCGCGGGCATGAGCATCATCCTGCAGGCCCAGAGCGAGGGTATCGCCTCCTGCTGGCTGGGTGCCATCAACCGTCCGGGTATCGCTCAGACCCTCGGCATTGATCTGGATGAGTTCAAAATCGATTCCGTCATTGCCCTCGGCTACCCCGATATGACCGCGAAGACCGCAGATATGCCCCAGGGCTCGGATGACACCGCCTATTTCATCGACGAGGACGGAGAATTTACCGTGCCCAAGCGGCACCGGGACACCGTCTGCAGGATTATCGGATAAGGAGATCGTATTATGAATAAGATCAAGGTTTCGCCCTCCCTGCTGGCCTCGGATTTCGGCAGGATGGGGGAGGAGGCGCGCCGCGTGATTACCTGCGGTGCCGACTGGATCCACTGTGACGTTATGGACGGAGATTTTGTGCCGAATATCTCTTTCGGGCAGCCCATGATCGCAGCTCTGCGGAAGTATACCGACGGATTTCTGGACGTGCATCTCATGGTCCGTGAGCCGGGCCGCTACGTGGAGGAATTTGCCGCCGCCGGTGCGGATATGATCACCGTCCACGCCGAGGCCTGTGACCATCTGCACCGCACCCTGCAGCAGATCCGCGCCGCCGGGAAGAAGGCGGGCGTTGCATTGAATCCTGCCACGGATATCAACGTCATCGAATACGTTCTGCCCCTGTGCGATATGATCCTCTGCATGTCCGTCAATCCCGGCTTCGGTGGGCAGAAGCTGATTCCCGAGGTGGTGGAGAAGATCCGCCGACTGTCCGCCCGGCTCAAGGAGCTTGGACGTGAGGATATCGATATCCAGATCGACGGCGGCGTGACGGAGGAAAATGCGGCGGAGCTGCGTGCCGCGGGTGTTACCTGCCTGGTTGCGGGATCTTCCGTATTCAAGGCACCGGATATGGCGAAGGCCATCGCGGCCATCCGAGGAGAGTGAGGATCAAACGATGAAGCGTATCGGTTTTGTCGGTGTCGGCTGTATCAGCGGCATCTATCTGAAAAATATCACGGAAATGTTCCATAATGTGGAGATCGCAGGTGTCTGCGATCTTATCCCCGAGCGCGCCGAGGCAGCCCGGGAGAAGTACGGCGTGCACGTCTATAAGGATATGTACGAGCTTTTTGCCGACCCGAAGGTGGATATCGTGCTGAACATCACCCGTCCCTATGAGCACTATGAGGTGACGAAGGCCGCTCTGCTTGCGGGAAAGCACGTTTATTCCGAAAAGCCCCTGTCTCCCGACTATGAGGAGGCAAAGGAGCTGGCCGCTCTTGCGGCGGAGAAGAGCCTGTATCTCGGCGGCGCACCGGACACCTTCCTCGGCGCAGGTATTCAGACCGCCCGCAAGCTCATCGACGACGGATTTATCGGCACCCCCATTGCCGCCATGGCCCGCGTTGCGGGACACGGACCGGAGACCTGGCATGCCGACCCCGAGTTTTTCTATCAGTACGGCGGCGGCCCCATGCTGGATATGGGTCCCTATTATATCACCGCGCTGGTCAATCTGCTGGGCCGTGCTGAAGCCGTTTCCGGCATGACCCGCGCAAGCTTTGCCGAGCGTCCCATCCTTTCCAAAGCAAAGTACGGACAGGTGATGCAGGTGGAGGTGGATACCCATCTTACCGGCTCCATCCGTTTCGAAAACGGTGCCATTGCGCAGGTCATGGCAAGCTTTGATCTCTATACCCACGAGGGTTGCCGCCTGGAGATCTACGGCAGCGAAGGCACGATTCTTGTCCCCGATCCCAACACCTTTGGCGGCGACGTTAAGCTCATCCGTCCCCGCAAGGCACCGGAGATCATTCCTCTGTGCTTCAACTATGAGGAAAATTCCCGTACCCTCGGCCTTGCGGAGATGGTTTCCGCCATCGAGGCAGGCCGGCTTCACCGGGCAAACTCCATGCAGCAGGTGCATGTGGTTGAGATCCTTACCGCCTTCTCCAAATCCAGCCGTGCCGGACGGGAGATCGCCATCGAATCTCCCTTTGAACGTCAGGCTCCCATGGAGTACACGCCGATGACGGGCTTTCCGGAGTAAAAGGAATGTCCCTGAAATACGAAAAGCTTTCGCCGGAGCTTTGCGAGCGCATTGAATACGACCGCGCCGAGGGGTGGCATAATCCCTATGCCGCCCGCGGTGCGGATGCCCTGCGCCGCAACCCTGCCCGGGATGCGGAAAACCTGTGGCGGCCGGCCTACGTGCGGGATATCGACAAGATCATGCACAGCGCCTATTATAACCGCTACACCGACAAAACGCAGGTTTTCTCATTTTATAAAAACGATGATATCACCCGCCGTGCCCTGCATGTGCAGCTGGTCAGCCGCATCGCGCGGAATATCGGGGCGGTGCTGGGGTTGAACTGCGATCTCATCGAGGCCATTGCCCTCGGACACGATATGGGGCATACCCCCTTTGGGCACGCAGGCGAGGATTTTCTCGACCGCCTCTATTGCGGTGCCACCGGCCGCCGTTTTGCTCATAATCTGCAGAGCGTGCGGGTGCTGGACGGCGTATTTCCCTATAACATCAGTCTGCAGACCCTTTCCGGTGTGGTAAGCCATAACGGTGAGTTGGCGCAGGATCGCTATGAACCGTCGCCTTTAGGAGATTTTGCCGCCTTTGATGCGGAATGTGAGGCCTGCCGAAAGGACTTGTCTCTTGCGGCACACATGCGCCCCAACACGCTGGAGGGCTGCGTTGTGCGCATTTGCGACATGATCGCCTACCTCGGCAAGGATCGGCAGGATGCGGAGCGCGCGGGACTCATTTCGCCGGATGCTCCCTTTGCCGGCGGTGCCCTCGGAACGCGGAATGCGGAGATCATCAACAATCTCGTGGTCAATATCATCGAAAACAGCTACGGCAAGGACCACATTTCCCTGGATGCGGAGCATTATGAGGCTTTGCGCGCAGCCAAGCGGGACAATTACGAGAGTATTTATCTCACCGGCGCCGTGCGTGAGCGTATCGAAAGTGCCGTGGAGCCTATGTTCGAGCAAATTTATGTGCAGGTCGTCCGGGACGTGCGGGAGGGAAGCGACAAAAGCTTTGTCCACCGCCATCACATCGACTTTATCAATGCATCGCCCTATAAACGGGGCGCGGTCCCCTATGGGGAGACGGAGGATGCCGACACCGTTGCCTGCGATTACATTGCCAGCATGACGGATGATTATATGGTGGATCTCTATGCCCACCTCTTCCCGAAAAGCACGCTTCGGGTGGAATATCGGGGATATTTTGACAAGTGAAGAAAAAGTGAGCGCAG
>JAFQKV010000057.1 GCA_017414715.1 Clostridia bacterium | reverse complement strand
GGCGTGGACAAGCTCATCGCCGAAAAGAAGAAGGACAAGGAGCAGCTGTCCACCGGCGCATATGATACGCAGCAGATCCGCATGACGGAGGAGCTGTACCAGCAGATCGCCTTCCTCGGTTATATGAAGGAAATGGCCGCCATGTACGGCTACGATATCAGCGAGCCCGCCAAAAACGCCCGCGAGGCGATTCAGTGGACGTATTTCGCGTACCTTGGCGCGATCAAGGAGCAGAACGGCGCGGCCATGTCGCTGGGCCGCGTGAGCACGTTCTTTGATATTTATATTCAGCGCGACATCGACGCGGGCGTGCTCACCGAGGAGCAGGCGCAGGAGCTGATGGACGATTTCGTGATCAAGCTGCGCATTGCCCGTCACCTGCGCACGCCCGAATACAACGAGCTGTTCGGCGGCGACCCCATGTGGATCACCGAGGGCGTCGGCGGTATGGGCGAGGACGGCCGCACGCTGGTCTCCCGCTCCTCCTTCCGCATCCTGAACACCCTCTACACCCTCGGCCCCTCCCCGGAGCCCAACCTCACCGTGCTGTGGAGCGAGGCGCTGCCCGAGGGCTTCAAGCGCTTCTGCGCCAAGCTCTCCTGCGATACCGACTCCATCCAGTATGAAAACGACGACCTGATGCGTCCCATCTACGGAGACGATTACGCCATCGCCTGCTGTGTCTCCGCCATGCGCATCGGCAAGCAGATGCAGTTCTTCGGTGCCCGCGCAAATCTGGCAAAGCTGCTGCTCATCGCCATCAACGGCGGCTACGATATTACCTCCGGCATAAAAATCGGCCCGCAGATGGAACCCCTTTCCGGCGACAGGCTTGACTACAATACCGTTATGGAGCGCTACGGCATCTATATGACCTGGCTTTCCCGGCTCTACGTCAACACCATGAACATCATCCACTATATGCACGACAAGTACTGCTACGAAAAGCTGCAGATGGCCCTGCACGATACCGACGTGGAGCGCCTGATGGCCTTTGGTATCGCCGGTCTTTCCGTGGTGGCCGACTCCCTCTCCGCCATCCGCCACGCCTCCGTCCGTCCCCTGCGGGATGCCCGCGGATTTGTCACCGATTATGAGGTCTCCGGTGAGTTCCCCAAGTTCGGCAACGACGATGACCGGGTAGATCTCATCGCCAGAGATCTCACCCACCGCTTCATCGCCGAGCTTCGCAAGACGCCCACCTACCGCGAGGCTGTGCACACCCTTTCGGTGCTGACCATCACTTCCAACGTCATGTACGGCAAGAACACCGGTGCCACCCCCGACGGCCGCCATGCCTACGAGCCCTTTGCCCCCGGTGCAAATCCCATGCACAACCGCGAAGAGAACGGCGCGCTGGCCAGCCTCAACTCCGTTGCAAAGCTTTCCTACGACGATTGCCGCGACGGCATCTCCAACACCTTCTCCATCACGCCAGAGGCCCTCGGCCACGATGCCGACGAGCGCGTGGACAACCTCGTTGCCATTCTCGACGGCTATTTTGCCAAGAAGGCCCACCACATCAACGTCAATGTCCTCAATCGTGATACCCTTATCCGGGCCTACGAGGATCCGGAAGCATATCCCAACCTTACCATCCGCGTTTCCGGCTATGCCGTCAACTTCCATAAGCTCTCCCGGGAGCAGCAGCGGGAGGTCATCAGCCGCACCTTCCACGAGGCCGTATGACACCCCTGCGCGTTCACTCCTTTCAGAGTCTCGGCACGCTGGACGGGCCGGGCGTGCGTTATGTCGTCTTTCTGCAGGGTTGTCCCCTGCGGTGCGGCTGCTGCCACAACCCCGATACGCTGGATCCATCCTCCGGCACGCTTTACGACCCGGAGGATGTCCTTGCCCGCGCCCTGCGTTTCCGTGAATATTTCGGAAAGACGGGCGGTGTGACCCTCTCCGGCGGTGAGCCCCTGCTGCAGGCCGAGGCCGCGGCAGACTTTTTCGCCCTCTGCCGGGACGCCGGGCTGCATACCTGCCTGGACACATCCGGTTGTTTGCAGAATGAAGCGACCGAGCGGCTCCTTTCCCTCACCGACCGGGTGCTTCTGGACATCAAATACACCGAGGATTCCCTTTACCGCGCCCATGTCGGCTGCTCCTTTTCCGCGCCGCTTTCTTTCCTTGCGGAGCTTTCCAGGCGAAATATCCCCACGACCCTTCGGCAGGTCATCATCCCCGGAAAAAACGATACGGCGGAAAACATTCTTCGGCTGCGGGATATCGCCGCCGCGACATCTTGCGTCGACGGTGTGGAGCTGCTTCCCTTCCGCAAGATCTGTCAGGTCAAATATGACCGTATGGGACTATCCTTTCCCTTTGCCGATATCCCCGAGCCCACGAAAGAGAAAATGAGTGAACTCCGCGCACTTCTGTAAGCACCTTTTCAGGCTGCAGTCTTATGGCTGCAGCTTTTTTCTTGCTTTCTTTTTCCTTTTCTGCTAAAATTTAGTGTGTATTACAGGCAAACTCACAACACAAACTGAGAGGTGAACCACCGTATGGACGGCAGTATTCCCCAATGCGTCAGTGTCATTATATGTATTTTCTCCGCATGCAGAACCGTGCTCTCTGTGCGGTAGGTTATTTCTCATTGCATGGATACGTATGATCAACGGCCACTGTCAGCAGCAAAGTTTTTGCCCGATCCGGGTGTAAACACAGGCTTGGACAGTGGTTTTTTTCTGTCAAAATTCCGCGAACTTCCGCCTTCTCACTTATGATTTTCAGGAGGTACCCTATGAACATGACTCTTTCCGCTTCGCTCTCCGTTCCGGCAGAGGAGACCGTCGGCGCCCGCATGTCCGGCAATTATATTGCCCTGCCGCGATCCTGCTCCGTGCGGGAGGCCATGCGCCGGCTGGTGGCCGGTGCTGCTGAGTACGATAATATCTCCACCCTTTTTCTGACCGAAAGCGACGGCCGTCTCTGCGGCACACTGGAGCTTAAAGATCTCATTATCGCCCGGGAAGGCACCTCTTTGAATTCCCTTGCCGATCCCGATTTTATCTACGTTTTTGCCGAAGAATCCTTTTCGGATGCCGCAGCCCGGCTGCGCGATGCAGACGTTGCCTCTGTCCCTGTGTTGGAAAGCAGCGGCTTTTTATGCGGAGTACTCCTTCCGGATGATATTGCCGAACTGCGCGAGGAGGCCATTGAGGAAGATTACGCCCGCCTGGCCGCGCTTTCTCCGGAGGAGCCGCTGCGGGAAACCGTTTTTTCCGATGTGGGGCGACGGCTCCCCTGGCTGATCGTCCTGCTCGGGCTCGGCCTTGCCGTTTCTGCCGTAGCAAGCCTTTTTTCCCAAATCGCCGCAGAGTTCTCCGTGCTCATCTCCTTCCAGTCTCTAATTCTCGGCATGGCCGGCAACGCCGGCACACAATCCCTTGCCGTCACCGTCCGCGAACTGTCGGGGCCTTACGCACCTGGCCTTTCTCTCCTGTGGCGCGAGCTGCGGGTGGGACTGACGGGCGGCCTCATTCTCGGCATTCTCTCCGTTCTCTGCATCGGCGGCGGGCTCTCCCTTTTCTCCTCCCACAGCACCGCCCTCTCTTTTACCGTAGCACTGTGCGCCGCGCTTTCCCTCATCTTTTCGATCGTGCTTTCGTCTCTGTGCGGTTCTGCCGTTCCGCTGCTCTTTTCGCGGATCGGAATCGACCCCGCCGTGGCCTCCGGTCCCCTCATCACCACAACGAGCGACCTTGTTGCCGTCGTCTCCTATTACGGCTCCGCATGGCTGCTGCTTTCCCGCTTCGTTTCCTGACATACCCGTTTACTCTCCAAAAAAACTGTGCTATAATGGGAGAAATATAAAATCCATCAAAAGAGGTAAAATGATATGCTCCGTCCCGCCATTTCTACCTGCGGTTTTTCCCTTACGGATGAAAATTTTGCAAGGCTTGCCGAGGCCGGTATCCTTGATGTCGAGATCTCCATGGGCCGCTCAGCCTATGCCGATATCGACTATGCCGATCTTGCCCGTATTTCCGCCGCAAACGGCATCAGACTTTGGAGCTATCATCTGCCCTTTGCCGGTGTAAAGGATCTCGACATTGCGTCGCTGGATGAAGGCATCCGGAAAAAGACCCTTATCGAGCAGTTTGAACATATGGCGCGCGCCGCTGCGGTCGGCATCCGCCATTTTGTCATCCATCCCTCCTCCGAGCCCAAAAGCGAGGATGCGGCCACCCGCAGAGAGGAGATCCTGCGGTCAAAAGCCTCCCTTGTTGCACTGGCTGACCGGGCAGAGTCCCTCGGTGCAGACATCGCGGTGGAAGATCTTCCCCGATCCTGCCTTGGTCACACCGCGGCAGAAATGGCGGATATCATCTCCGCAGACGATCGCCTCGGCGTTTGCTTTGACGTCAACCATCTGCTCTATGATACCCATGCAGAATTTCTGCGCGTGCTCGGAAAGCGCATCGTAACATTGCACATCTCCGATTACGACTACGTCAATGAGCGCCACTGGCTGCCGGGTGAGGGAAAGATCGACTGGTATGCCCTCTATTCCGGCCTTCTTTCCGCAGGCTATAACGGTCCGTGGCTCTATGAACTTGGGCAGGCGCCGACGAAAACCGTCTCCCGCCCGAGAGATCTCACCTTTGCGGATTTTGTTCGCAATGCACGTGAGATCGCCGAAAAACTCCCGCTGACCGTCCTTGGCACCCCGGAGGTATAAAAACCATGGAATTATTGACCGTCCGCCCCGCTATGACGGAGGATCTTCCCGAGATCTGGAATATTTATGCCCGCGCCCGCGCCTTTATGCGCGAGACCGGCAACCCCAATCAGTGGAAGAATACCACCCCTACGGAGGCGCAGACCCTCGGCGACCTTGCGGGCGAGAACCTCTTTGTCCTTACCGACAGCGAGGGCATCGCCGGCGTTTTCGCCCTTTTTACCGAGCCCGATCCCACCTATGCACGCATTGAAGGCGCATGGCCAAACGATCTGCCCTACATCACCATCCATCGCATCGCCTCCGCCGGTCGGCGGAGCGGTATCGTCGCAGCGGCGGTGGATTTTGCCCGGACAAAGGGAGACCGCATGCGCATCGACACCCATGCCGACAACCGCGTGATGCAGGCCGCCCTCGGAAAACTCGGCTTCGAAAAATGCGGCATCATTTATCTTGAAAACGGTGAGCCCCGCATCGCTTTCCAGCTGGAATTTGTGGGACAGAAAGCGTAATTGCTCATGCTGAAAACTGAAAAAAGCGCAACCTCCCGTCTGATTCTTCTGTTTTCGCTGACTTATATGGTCAGCTATATGACCCGTATCAATTACGGTGCCGTGCTTGCGGAAATGGAGACCGCCACAGCCTTCTCCCGCAGCCTTCTTTCCATGGCCGTTACCGGCAGTTTTATCACATACGGCGCAGGACAGATCATCACCGGCATCTTCGGTGACCGTCTGAGTCCAAAGAAGCTCATTTCTTTCGGTCTCTGCGTGACCGTATGTATGAATCTGCTCATTCCCCTCTGTCGGAACCCCTATGAGATGCTCGCCGTCTGGTGCGTCAACGGCTTCGCCCAGTCCTTTATGTGGCCGCCGCTGGTTCGGCTGATGACGGAATACTTCCCCGGTGATGCTTACAAAAAAGCCACCGTCCGTGTCTCCTGGGGAAGCTCCGCCGGAACGATCGCCGTCTATCTTCTTGCCCCGGTCATCATTTCCCTTTTGGGCTGGCGGTATGTTTTTGTGGTCTCCGCCTTTATCGGCATCGGCATGATCATTCTCTGGAATCTTGCCGTTCCCGATCCCGGAAAGCCGGATCGCACCCCAAAGGCTGCCGGCAGCGAAAAGTCCGCATTTCTCTCTCCCGTCGTGCTAGCCGTCATGCTCACCATCGTTCTGCAGGGCATGCTGCGCGACGGTGTAACCACCTGGATGCCCTCCTATATCTCCGAAACCTTCAGGCTCTCCAGTGAGATCTCCATTCTCTCCGGTGTTATCCTGCCGATTTTTTCCATCCTGTCCCTGCAGGCTGCATCCGCTCTCTATCGCCGCCACTTTCAAAATCCCCTCACCTGTGCCGGCGTGATCTTCGGTCTCGGCGCGGTATCTTCGCTGGCCTTGTGGCTCTTTCCCGATGCAAGCGCCGTCTTCTCCGTGTTTTTCTCCGCTCTGCTTTCCGGCTGCATGCACGGCGTAAATCTGATGCTTGTTTGTATGCTCCCTGCCTATTTCGCGCGGTTCGGCAACGTTTCCACCGCATCCGGCCTTCTCAATGCCTGCACCTATGTTGGCAGCGCCGTCTCAACGTACGGCATTGCCCTTCTCTCCGATTCCCGCGGCTGGGGCTTTACCATCGCGCTTTGGTTTATGATCGCCGCCGTCGGCACTGTTCTGTGCCTTCTTTGCGCAAAACCGTGGCAAAAGAAGTTTGAAGAATAAACCGGAGGACCGACTTATGAAAAATTGCCGCATTACCGTATTAAAGCAGGTCTACCACGCCGACCTTGCCGAAAAATACGAGCATCCCCAGGCAGAGCCCTGCGATATGCGGGTGGGAGACATCTACATCACCGATACCTTCCACAAACCTGCCGGCTTCTGTGAGAGCGCCTGGGCAAACCTTGCCCCTTTTGTGCTCGCACTTTCCTCCGGTTCTGAAGAAATCTACGGAAAATGGATGAAAAACCCCCGTTCCGCCATGGTCTCCTGCAACGACGGATTCCGCCCCATGACATTTCTCGTCGAAGCCATCGACGAATAAAGGAGAATATTTATGAAGTATATCATCGACAATGATCTGCACATCCATTCCCAGATCTCCTCCTGTTCCCGTGATCCGGAGCAGACCCCGGAGGCTCTGCTTGCCTATGCCGTCAAAAACGGGTTCACCACCATCTGCATTGCCGACCATTACTGGGATGAGCGCATTCCCGGCGCCAGCAACTGGTATTCCAAGCAGAACACCGAGCATGTGCTTGCCTCCCTCCCTCTGCCGCAGGCCGATGGTGTGCGCTTCCTCTTTGGCTGCGAGACGGAGTGGAACCGTTTCAATACCATCGGCATCAGCCGTGAGATGATGGAAAAGATGGATTTCATCGTCCTTCCCCTTACTCACTTCCATATGAAGGGCTTCACACTTTTCGAGGAGCAGCTCGCAACCCCGGAGACCCGTGCCAAGGCATGGTGCGACCGCATGGACGTATTTCTTTCGCAGGATCTCCCCTTCCATAAGATCGGTCTCGCGCATCTGACCTGCGGCCTCATTTGGAAGGATGATCGCGAAAACTACCTTGCGACCCTCAACGCCATTCCCCAGTCCGAGCTGGAGCGCATCTTTACCCGCGCCGCCGCGGCGGGTGTCGGCATTGAGCTCAACGCAGACGATATGAATTATCCCGACGAGGACGCAGATACCGTCCTGCGTATGTACCGGATCGCAAAGGAAAAGGGATGCAAGTTCTATCTCGGCTCGGATGCGCACCATCCCAGCCAGTTGGAGACAGCACCCGCCCGTTTTGCCCGCGCCATCGATGCCCTCGGTCTAACCGAGGATGACAAGTTCCACGTTGCCTGACATGCAGCGCGTGATGATCATCGGCTGCCCGGGAGCCGGAAAAAGCACCTTCGCCCGGGCACTTGCCGAAAAGACGGGGCTTCCCCTCATTCATCTGGACCTCATCTGGCATAAGCCCGACCGCACGCACATTTCCCGGGATGAATTCGACCTCCGCCTCGCGGAGATCCTCGCAGAAGACCGCTGGATCATCGACGGGCATTACAGCCGCACCCTCGCCCCGCGCTTTGAGGCCTGCGACACGCTCTTCTGGCTGGATCTGCCCTTGGAGGAATGTCTTGCGGGCGTGCGCGCCCGCATCGGTCAGCTCCGTCCCGATATGCCCTGGCAGGAGACGAAGGAAGACCCCGAATTTAACGAATACGTCCGCGCCTTTGACGGCGAAAGCCGGCCCCAGGTCGAGACTATGCTTGCAAATGCAAAGAATAAGGACATCCGTATTCTCCGCAGCCGTGCGGAGGTCGATGCCTATCTTGCCGCGCTGTAAGGAGTACATCCATGCGAAAGGATTTTCATACCCATCCCAAACTGATGCAGGATCCCGCCCGGGTGGAAGGCTATATTGCCCGGGCAAAGGAGCTTGGTATCGGCGAGATCTGCCTGACCGACCACATGCCCCTCTCCGTATCCAATGCCGCTGACCGCATTCCGGCAGGCCAGGTAAAAGAATATCTGCGGCGGGGGCGGGAGCTCGCCGAGCGTTATGCCGGAGAGATCACCATCCGGGTCGGCATTGAGCTGGACTACCATCCCGATTTTGTGGGCGAGGTGGAGGACGCCCTCTCCGCCGGCGATTTTGACCACCGGCTTGTCTCCTCCCACCTGCACCTCTTCTACGATCAGGCCAATCCGCCCACCTACGCCGCTTTCGCTCGCGAGGCGCTGGAAAATCTCTGCCGCGCCACCGAGCTTCCTTATTTCACCGCCGCGGCACACTTGGATATGTTCCGCTGGGTCTTCCGTCAGTCCGAGCGTTTCCCTCTGCAGGAATCCCCCTACGACTGGCAGGAAAACGAGGATCTCATCCGCGAGATCTTCCGCAATATGAAGGCGCGCGGTATGAAGCTTGAGATCAACCCCCACTTTGCGGAAAGACCTGCGGATCTTTCGCTCTGCTACCCGGAGCGCCCCATCCTGCGGCTTGCACAGACCGAAGATCTTTCCTTCTGTTACGGCTCCGATGCCCACCGTGCAAGTTCCGTCGGCGCCATGCTTGCAGAGCTTGAGCAGGATCCCGATTACGGTCCCGCCCTGCGAAGTTGGGAGGAAACATAGTCCAAACCCTCTGGCGTACCCGCTTTATGGCGGGTACGCTTTTTTATTTGCGAGTATAACATATACCGACAATAATTCTCTCAATATGCGTTATTGTATTCCCGTTCTGTTTGCTTCATAATATAGGTGTCGACAAAAAGAAAGACTTTGCAAGGTAATACGCTTAATAAGGAGGCACAAATGAAACTTGCCATTGGAGAAAACATACGTCACTTTCGAAAACAGAACGATTTGACTCAGGAAGCGTTTGCCGATCGGCTGGGCGTAACCTATCAATCCATCAGCCGCTGGGAAAACGGTGCAACCTATCCCGATCTTGAGCTGATTCCTGCCATCGCCGAGATCCTCGCAGTTACCGTTGACGAGCTTCTCGGAATGCCGCAGATCGAGAGAGAAAAACGAGCCGCAGAAACATTTGATGAACTTCGGCGTGAGTGCATGAGGCAAGATTACAATTCCGAAAAAATTTCAGATCTTCTCCGCGACATCCGCAGGAATTATCTCAACAGCAACTATGCATGGCGTCCGTGGAGCGAAGGGAACGGCCGAGCATTCCGCGACCAGAGGATACTTCCTGAGGTGCGCCTGTTGGCAGAAGCATGGCTGGAACGTCATCCCATGGATCCGCACGTCATTCAAACAATGGCGGAGATAGAGGACGAAGAACACATAAAGCCTTTCCTTGGTAAATACACCACGCCCTTCGATTGTTCCGCGCCTGCGTTGCTATTCAATCGGTATTTAACCCGCGGCGATGCAGAACGGTTTGAGCCAGTGCGAAGATATCAGTTATATCAAGCATTTAACACCCTGCTTTACCCACGTTATCTCCTGAAGTGGGGAGAAGGAAAGGCGCAGAAAACCGAGTCTGAGGAATTTATGGAAGCAGTCCTCTCCCTGATCCGCAGCAATGCCGTGGATGACCGCCCGGATATATGGGTACCCGATCGCATTGAGCTTGGGATCAAACTGGCCATGCGTCTTGTTGCCGATGGCAGCATAAATGATGCGCTCGTGCAGCTTGAGTCGGTTGTAAAACTGCTTGAAGAAACCATGAACATCACCGATGAGATCTCGCTGCCAACCTCATGCCGATTCCTCGATGGGATGGATTGGATTGCCAAAGAAGATTGGATCAGCCGCGATAACAATCCCGACAGTCCCAAGGAACGAATGATCTATATGGGTACGCAGATGGACGGTATGTGTAGTTGTTATTGTGTATTCCCCAGCGTATTTTTAGATATGCTGCGCAGCAATACATTTAAGCCGCTTTTTGATCATCGCGCATTTGAAATGCTCTGTGCGCGTGTAAAGGCACTGATTGTCACAAAACCGGAGGATGAATAATTCACCGCGGTACAAAAAGGGACAGAGACATTTGTCTCTGTCCTCATTTTCAGTTCAGGATCGCAACGCCTGCGTTGAGATAGGCGGCAAAGCAAAGCCAGAGAATATAGGGTACCAGCAGCCAGCCGGCGGCCTTGTCAATGCGGTAAAAACGCACCGCCGTGAGAATGACAGCCGCGAGCAGCGCAAGCAGCCAGAAAAAGGAAAAACCGTAGAATCCAAAGCCGAAAAAGAGCAGCGGCCACATGAAATTCATAAAAAGCTGCAGCCCGTAGAGCTTGATCGCCGATTCCTTTTCCTTCTGGGGTGTTTTGCTTTTCAGCACCCGGTAGCTTGCGATGCCCATGGCGGTGTACAGCGCCGTCCATGCCACGGGAAACAGCCATCCCGGCGGTGACAGGGGCGGCTGCTCCACCGCGCTGAATTCTTTCATCATGGGCGAGGTCAGGATCC
>JAFQKV010000056.1 GCA_017414715.1 Clostridia bacterium | reverse complement strand
TATCTTTTTTTATCACGTCCGCAACATAATCCATGTCGCAGTAGACGAGCCGTGTGCAGGGGACCTTTGCCAGCCGGGAGATAAAGGCCAGATATTCCGCCGTCATCTCATAATTTGTGATGGGGGATTTCAGTAGTTCAATCGTTTTCTCCGTTGTGGTCATTTCCCGGATGCCGTTCTCATGCTCCGACCGCTCGATAAAGAAGATCCGTTTCAGCGGCAGGGGTGCCTCCACGCACCTTTCCGGGGTGTACGCCCGGCGCAGAGCGCCGCCATCCCCACAGAAACGAAAATCCGCCGGTGCCGCACCCATTTTCTCCAAAACCCGGAAGCCCCCCTCCCGCAGATGCAGCGGCGCGGCATGGGGACGCACGGCAAAGCTCTCCCGGTCAAGCAGAATACAGTCATCCGTTACGTAGCCAAAGCCAAGATGCGCAAGATAGGCCGTCAGGGTGGTCTCCCCCGTCGTGCTCGGCGCAAGCAGCAGAACTGCCCCGCCGTTATGCTCCACCGCCCCGCCGTGCAGGGCAAAGATCTCCGGCGAAAACTGCCGGTGCTCGTGCATCATGTTTCCGATCTCAAACAGCGGCGTCTGCGTTTGCACGCACCGCCCGAAGGCCGTCACGCAATACGCCGCCCCACGGCGTTCTGCGGTGATCACGCTGCCGCCGGGCGCATCCCCCGGCCTTGCAAACCTGCCGTGGGACACCAGCAGCGAATCCCGCACGGCGGTGCAGTCCGTCCGCACGGTAAAAGCCGTTTCGCACGGCGGGCAGATGCTTACTGCAACCATTTTTTCTCACCCTCTCAAAGTTTTTAAATATTTCTAGCAAAAAGTATTTGATTTTTGTAGTGTTATATGTTACCATTAAAAAAAAGCAAGGAGATCCAAGGATGCCGAACGTCACGTTTCTCGATACCCCCGGACGACTGTACGATCTTTATTTTTTGTTTATTCTGAATTTTAATAAAGATATTTATCTTTCCGACAACACAAACATTAAGCGAAACCAAGAGGAAGTTAGCTACTATAAAGCCCTACTGGAGAGTTTCCCCTCCATTTCCGAAGATCTTCGTTTATTTTTCCAATTTGATACTTCTGGTAATTCCTTGATAACGCGTTTTTATTTTGACAAAAAGATTCCTGAGCTTGTCTGCGGCAACTATACTCTATCAAGCGTTCGGCAAGAATTAACAAACATCCCTCAAGTCACAGAAAACATACTTCTGCATTATTTACCCGATCTTAGAGAAGACGATCGAACTGCATGTCACAATTCGATAGTTCACGTCAACAAAGTTATCAAGAACTCTTCTCACACTGCCGAAATCAAGGCTGCGCTTTATGATTTTTTCATCGATCCAGACTCAATATTGCGGAGACTTTCCGACGAACTGTTAGAAAAAAGTTTTCTTCTGGAACAGGATTGCAATCGAAACCATCGTTTGTATCACGATCTTAGAGATAGTTTTGATTTTAACTCAATTCAGGAAAATCTATCCAGTGTAAAGAACGGCGGAACCAATCTTTCTTCCTTTGAGAATGTCTATGTATTTTTCTGTACATATGCGAAATCTATTATCTGTACTCGCTATACCGAAGGAGCAGCTGTTCTCATTCTTGGAAGCAACTATATCAATATATTAGCTGACCTACAAAACGGCAAAATATATCCGGATTTGAAGGCTTTTGGACAAGCTATATCCGATACCAACCGGGTATCCATTCTTGACTTGATTGACAAGCGGGGAAAAATCTCTGCCAAGGACGTAGAGCAGGAGTTGGAACTTTCCGCACCCAACGCCTATTACCATCTGTCCCTGATGATCAAATCGGGACTACTCTCCGCCACCAACGTGGGGAAATCGGTCTTCTACAGCATCAACGGTGAGTACATCCGGTCTCTCAAGCGAAGGCTGGATTGCTATCTTGACAAAAAGGAAAGGATGTAAAGACAATGAAAGCATGGAAAAAACCGGCTGTCCTCATGCTCTCTGCAGCACAGCTTGCAGGCCACGTTCACACCGCAGCAACCTCCGGGATTTGCTTTAACGATTACGCTCGCTAATTGACACAAACGCTGCCGACCGCAAGATCGGCAGCGTTCTTTTTTGCCGATTTGATGCGCGCAAATGCAGTATACCACTGATCTGCAAATATAGCAATATTTATTTTGTGCTTTTTGTTTCGTCCGTTTTACTTTTTTTTTTTTTTGCGATAGGCTTAAATTTTTTGTTCTTATTTTTAATTTTTGCTTGACATATAATAAAAATCATTTCATAATACAAATACGACAAAAACAGGAGCACCGCATGAATTCGCCATCCCGCCCCTTGGCAGACAGAAGGCTGACAGACCGTCTGTTTGCCCTTGCACTTCAGAAAAATGATCTCCCCTTTGAGATCTCCGTCACCGGCGGCAGTATGTCCCCCTCTTTAAAGAACGGGGACTGTGTTGCCGTCCGTCGGGAGGATGCCTATCTTCCCGGCGACATTGTCGTTTTCCGTCAAAACGGCGGGCTGACCGTTCACCGTCTGCTATGGCAGGCGGGCGGCCGCGCGACCTGCAAGGGGGACAGCAATCTCTTCCGGGAGGAAGTTTCTGCGGAGGATATTCTCGGCAAGGTGATCGAGATCCGGAGCGGCGACGTGCGTTTTCCCCCGGCCTACGGGCCGCTGCTTGCGGCGCTTTCCTATGAAAAGCTCCTGATTTTCCAGGCGCACGGAGAGGACAAGCTTTCCACGCGCCGGGATCCCGCATACGCGGAGATCCAGCATTTTCTGCACGGGCTGCGGTACAGGCAGATCCGGAACGGGGTGACGGAATGATGAGCGAGCAAAAACAACCCGATATTTCCGCAAAGCTCCGCCACGCCTTTTCCCTCTCCTGCTGCAGGGAGATCGCACAGCTGCTGGAGGGCATCGAATTTCTCTTTTACAAGGGGCCGGTGCACGCCGAGGAGCTTTATGCGGAGCCGTGGCTTCGGCAGAGCGGAGATATTGATATCCTCGTGCGCCCAAAGGACGTGAATTCCGTTCTTCGGCGGCTTGGCGCGGCCGGGTACACCTATCTCGGCGGCAAGCCCATCGGCGAGGACGATTTCTGCACAAATTACCAGACCGGCCATCCGGATATGACCCTGTGGCACAGCCATGCGGGAGAGCTGGAGGACGGGACGGGGCGACGGATGTCGGTGGAGGTCCACGTTTCCCCCTTCAAGATCTCCAACCGTATCCCCTACTCGCTGCACAGAAGGACGTCGGAGGCACTTTTTGCCCGCCGTCGGTTTGCCGACGTCCGCGGGGAAGCCTTCCCCATGCCGGGACGGACGGACGAGCTTGTGGCGCTTATTCATCATTTTGCCAAGCACGCCGCCCAGCTCATGACGGTTTTCAACTGCTCCTTTTACCGCGGCGGCGGACTGCCGCTGCAATATCTTGCGGAAATTGCGACCTATATCCGTCGCTACGGACAGGAGATCGATGCGGAAATTGCGGAGGATCTCATTGAAAGCCACGGCATGGCGGAGGAATTCCGTTTTGCGGGGCGGCTTCTGCAGTCGCTGCACGGCCTGTCTTTTCCCTTCTCCCTCCCGGAGCGCGGGTCGGATGACGGCTGGGAGCGGATCTATGCCGCGCTGAACCGTCTGGAGCCGGAGGAACTGCTCTCTCCGGAGGTATATTCACGGCTGGAAAAGCTTCTCTCCTCACGCTCTCCGCATCCCCTCTACCGTGCGGCGGAGGCCGGCACAGATCCGGTCTGGGTGGCTGTGGATGAAATGTACAAATTCGGCGGCGACCGGCCAAGGGTCGGGCTGCCGCTTTACTCCTTCTCCTGGTGCGCCCTCCGTGAGGAGGCGGGACTGCGCGTGCTTGCGCGTATACCCCAATGGCAGATCGGAGAAGACGAAAATCTCTCGCTGCGGGTCCAGCTCGGCGGCGAGGGGTGTACCGGCTGCCGGGACTGTCTGAAAAACTATGCGCTCACCCTCCGCAAAAATGCGGACGGAGTACAGGGGGAATTGAAACGCATGGTTAAAAAGGTGGTTGTCAGGAGCGAATCCGCACCCACGGCGGATCCCGTGGATGTCCGGATCTCCGGGACGGAGGACTTTGTGGAAGCAGATCTTCTCTTCCGCGGCGAACACCGCGCAAGGCTTCCCTTCAACATCGGTCTGTCCCTTTCTCTGTCGCGGGACGGCACCGATTGTGACAGCGATACTGTGCTCATGTGGTCTCAAGGGGTTTCGTTCCCCTTTTCCTGTCTCCTGTTGGGAGAAATTCAGTAACAACCGGTTTTTTTTGCGTACATTCATTTCCTGAAGTGCGCTTCATGGCGATCATCCCCTGCTCCTGTTAGAATTTTGTCGAATTCTGACAGAGGAGTAACACAAGATGAGAAAAGCTTATACAGATGCGCTCCGCAAAATCTTCTGCGAAAAGATCCGTCTTCGCAGGGCAGCGCTTGATATCTCGCAGGAAGAAATGGCTTCCCGGCTGGAGGTTGCCACCCGTGCCTACATAAATCTGGAACACGGCAGCTCCTGCTGCGGCGCGCTGACGCTCGCGCTGTTTCTCATCTATATCAACGATGATGCCACCCATTTCTTAAACGAACTCCGCACTGCTTTTGAGGTTTGTAATCGTGAAGCCGCCTGAGAATGATTTTGAAGCAATCAAAGGGTACCGCACCCCCTTACAGGTATGCGAACTGCTTTTGTGCCGCGACAGGTGCTATTACCCCATCTGCCCCCGATGCAAATGCAGTATAGAACGGGAATATATGTCCTTTTGCGATCGCTGTGGGCAGCGGCTGGGCTGGGATCGCTATCACAACGCAAAGGTCATCCGACCGCCCGTGCCTATTCAATAGTCAAAATGCGAAAAGAACGATGTCAAGTCAGGAGGCTTAACATCGTTCTTTTTCTGTCCCAAGGCGCTTAGAATCGCAGAGGATTTCCTGTGATCGCAATTCTATTTGCCGTTTTTGAAAACGGTAAACATTCGTGGCATAATACTGTACGAGAGGTGCCGTTTCATATAGTAAATCAGATATTAACAATGCTGAACCTATTGACTTTTTTCTTTACTTCGGTATTATGATAACGTCGCCTACTTCAATTTTGAAGAAACCGACTCCTTGATCTCTGTGTTCGAAAAAGACTATGACACCAGCGAAATGATCATCTTATTGCGTTGACAATGCAGAAAAAGACCGCACGACCGGGAAATTGTCCCGGTCGTGCGGTCTTTTAGGGCTGAACTTATTGCCTTAGCGCCGGAGATTCAGCCCTGTTTTTTGCACAACCTGTATTTTGGAGGAACAGGTTCGGAGATTTTACCTTTCGCCGTGCTGCAAAGCCTCCGGCTTTGAAAATGGACTATGCATTTGAATAAATTACGTTCTGTATCTCCTCTTCAAAATAAAATAGGACACCGTAAGTAGCACAAGTGATACCGCCATCCATATGATATATACTCGCAGCGCCTCCGACTGAAGCGGAGGGACCTCGCCCAAAACATTGGGATACAGACCGGCCTGATAATTCAGCATATACTGAAGATCATCGATATGGGTAAAGGTACCGAGATAAGCATCCACAGTTTCCGGTGGAAGATAAAAGTCTGATTGTTTAAATTCAAGGCTTGCAAAGCCCAAAAGATAATACGCCACGTTCCAGACTGCTCCTGCGGCCGGGATATTGGTTGCCGCTGTAATAAAGGTCGGCATCGCGATATACGCAAGTAGAAGCAGCGGTAAATAGGCCATCTCATACGATGCATAGCAAGCAAGTATCTGCCTGAACGTCAGAAATTCGCCGGCAACACAATTCGCCGGATAGTAGCTTCCCCAGTACCATATTAATTGAGCCGTCAGATACATACACCTTACAATTAGCGATACAGTGACAAAGGCACAGAGCTTGGATAGATAGAAGGTCAGGAATGATCTTCGTGAGCTCAGAAGCAGATCAGAGAAGCCGTTTATTTTTTCCGCAAAGAGATTTGCTGAAATTATAATTCCAATAAACGCCGGAAAAAGGTTTGAGCAGGAAGTGCGTATATGATTGAAAATATTATTTCTGATTCTGTCCAATTCCTGAGGCCCATTGGATACACCATCATACAGAGAAAGGATCAGGATGATCGTTGCACCGAAGGCAAGAAAGGTAACCGGAGATCTGAAAATACTTTTTAACGTTGCTTTGTAGTTTTTTCGAAACATAGGAGCCTCCTGTTTCTTATGCCCGCTCCCATCTGCGCAGGCGAATCCATGAGATGAAGAGCAGCACCAGGGCAATGCCCGTCACAGCGAGACGGTTCCGGGTATAGTCTGAACCCGTCAGAAAAGCGGAATTGAAGGGGGCGACGACCTTGAAAATGCGGTCGGCCAGGCTGCCCGCCGGGAAGAAGGAATACAGCATGGTGAAGCAGCAGATGTAGGAGGGCAGAATCCCGCCGTAAACCGAGGTCGGGATAAGCACACGCCAGAAAGCACCCATGGCGCAGCAGAAGAGGACCGTGGTCAGATAGCTGATCATCATCTGGTTGGATATCCTGTCCACCATAAAGTGGATGCCCGGCAGCAGCGCAAGGGAGATATACGTGGTGAGAAACCGCACGATAAACGCCCCGGACAGCCGCGCACGGCTGAGCATAAAGAGCTCCATCTCGTCCAGATTTGCAAAGAGCACCGCACTCGCCGTCATGGCAAGCAGCATGAAGAGCAGCTCGATCCGGCCGTAGCTTGCCACAAGCCCGGTGCCGTAGAAGGTGTAAAAGAGCGCATAGCACACCAGTGCCAGCGGGAGCTTGTATTTCAGCTCTTTTAAGAAAAACGTACCGTAGCGCATGGCAGCTTACCTCGAAACGCCGCCCACCGCGGCGATGTATGCATCCTCCAGCGTGCCGACGATTTTCTCCGATCCCTCCACCACCGGCTCATCCGCCACGTAACGTGCCTGCATGCCCGCGGTGGTGTA
The DNA here is from genome assembly GCA_017414715.1 of Clostridia bacterium. Taxonomy (GTDB): domain Bacteria; phylum Bacillota; class Clostridia; order Oscillospirales; family QAMX01; genus RGIG1911. The sequence continues at coordinate 645 of JAFQKV010000056.1, read as the reverse complement.
GGTGATGTTCGTCACGGTGGCAAGCTTCTTGATGAGCTTTTCCTCGCCCGCCTTGCCGGTGTAAAGCCAGGTGCGGTCGGTGACGCTGTCCACCATACCCTGGGTGGCACCGGCGTACATGACCTCGCCCTTTTCGAGAATACAGACGTTCTCGCAGACATTCTCCACGTCGTGGATGATATGGGTGGAGAGGATGATGTTCTTATCGGCGCTGATGCGGGAAATGAGGTTCAGGAAATACAGTCTCTCCTCAGGATCAAGGCCGGTGGTGGGCTCGTCAATGATGAGGATCTTGGGATCGCCGAGCAGAGCCTGGGCGATGCCTGCGCGGCGGAGCATACCGCCGGAATATTTGCCGAGGCGCTTCTTTCTGTGGCTGTCCAGGCCGGAGATCTCGATGCAGCGCTCGATCTCCACCTTGGCCTCCTCCTTGGAGCGGATGCCCTTGAGGATGCACATATACTCCAGAAACTCTTCGATATTGAGCTGGGGCATGAGCTTGGTATTCTGGGGAAGATAACCGAGCATAGAGCGATACTCCGCAAGGTGATCGTCCATGGGTTTCCCGTCAAAGAAGACCTTACCTTGCGTTGCGGTGAGGACGCTGGCCATGATACGCAACAGCGTTGTTTTACCCGCGCCGTT
>JAFQKV010000055.1 GCA_017414715.1 Clostridia bacterium | reverse complement strand
TCAGCGCGTGGCTCGCGACGCAGCGGGCGGAAACGTGGATAACACAGGGAAGCAGCTCACCGGCGATCTTGTACATATTGGGGATCATGAGCAGCAGGCCCTGGGAAGCGGTGTAAGTGGTGGTCAGGGCACCGGAAGCAAGGGAGCCGTGGACAGCACCGGCAGCACCGGCCTCGGACTGCATCTCGACGACCTTGACGGTGTCACCCATGATGTTCTGCAGACCGTTGGCAGACCAGGTATCGGTCACGTCGGCCATTACAGAAGACGGGGTGATGGGGTAGATGGCAGCAACTTCCGTAAACGCATAAGACGCGTGCGCGGCAGCTGTGTTGCCATCCATGGAAATTTTCTTTCTTGCCATGTTATGTTCCTCCTACATTTGTATTTTTTCGGACAATAGTACGAAAAGCTACAGAGTTTCATACTTGGTTCATATTATAGCACTTTCCCCGTCGTCTGTAAACTCTTTTTCCTATCTTCCCGCGCCATTTTTTACCCACGTTTCCAGCCGGCGGATGTGAAGGATGCACAAACCGCACCGAAGCTGCTCTTTCCGGGATTTTTTTGTGGCGAGCTTCACGAAAAATTCATTGAATAATCGTCCGGAAAATGTTATACTAAATTCTGTATACGGATCATTGGCCGAAAGGAGGGCGGATGTCCTGTGCCCGATCAGAAACCCATTCTGAACATCTGCCTTGTGCTGCGTTATGACGGCACCGCCTACCACGGCTGGCAATCGCAGAAAAACGCCCTCTCCGTGCAGGATATCCTGCAGAACTGTATCCGCGGCACCACGGGTCAGCCCCTGCTGCGGGGACTGTACGGCTGCGGCCGTACGGATGCCGGCGTCCATGCCATGTGTTATGTGGCCAATTTCCATTCCCGTACCGGCATTCCCGCCGATAAGCTCCCCTTTGCCCTCAATGCCCATCTGCCTCCGGATATCCGAGTTATATCAGCGCTGGATGCACCCGCAGAATTTCACGCCCGCTTTTCCTGCACCGAAAAGGAATATCTTTACCGCATGACCGTCGGTCCTCACATGGATCCTTTCCGGAGAAACGTGTGCATGCATGTGCCTCTGCAGCCCGACGTGGCTGCCATGCAGGCGGCAGCGGCACATTTTGAGGGAAAGCACGATTTTTCCGCATTCCGCAATATGGGCAGCACCGTGCGTGACCCCGTTCGCACCGTTACCCGCTGCTACGTTTCCCAGGCCGATGATGAGATCCGCATCGCCGTGGCGGCGGACGGCTTTCTCTACAACATGGTCCGCGTCATTGCGGGCACCCTGCTCACCGTCGGCAAAGGCAAGCTGTCTTCCGATGACATACCCGCCCTCTTTGACGGACGCCGCCGGGAGGAGTCCGGTATGACCGCCCCGCCTCAGGGGCTTGCGCTGCACCGCATCTGGTACCGCGGCTATGATTTCGCCCCCCATGAGATGATTCCGGACAGGCTCCGGGCCATCTCCCATCCGGAAGGAGATCCCCATGAGCACTGAACACCGAACCTCCGTCAATATCCCCCTTGCCGGGGAAGTTGCGCCGCGCGCACCGAGATCCCGTAAGCGCCGTCCTCCCCGCCGCAGAGTTATCTTCATCTGTGCCGCTGCCCTGATCTTTGCGGCAGCGCTCTGCCTGCTGCTCTTTTTCGGTCTTCCCGAAGGCCCGGCCGCGTCCCGTACACCCGCCGGCAATGCATCCGTTGAGTTTGTGGTCATGCAGCCTGAAACCACCAGACCCTTCGGCAGCGGTGTCCTCGCCCTGTCCGGCTCGGGCTACACCTGGTACAATGAGCGCGGCAGCTCCTCCGGCTTTATCAGCATTCCCATGCAGGATCCCGTGCTGCTGTGCGCCGGAAGCCGCTTCCTCTGCTATTCCCGCGGCGGACGCAGCTTCTACACCGCCGATGCCACGGAGCGCTATCTTTCCCTCACCGCAGAGGGCAACATTATTCATGCAGACTTCAATGAAAAGCATCAGATCGCACTGGTGACCGATGCGGAATATCATAAAGGTGAGGCCTCCGTTTACCGTAAGGACGGCACCCGCATCTTTACCTATCGCTCCGGTGATGCCTACCCCTATCTGTGTGCCCTTTCCCCCGACGGAAACCGTCTTGCCCTGGCGATGCTGCTCTCCGACGAGACCGGGAACGCGGCCACCGCGCTTTACTGCTTCTCTCTGAAGAGCGATTCCCTGGAGGGAAGCCTGCTGCTGCCCGGCGAGGTCATTCGAAACGTGTCTTTTCATGCAGCAAAGGGCATCACGCTCATCACCGAAACCTCCGTCATCCGCACCGACAGCAAGGCCACGGAGCTCTCCCGCTTTGAGCTGCCCGCAGGCAGTATTCTGCACTACGCCCTCTGCGGCAATACCGCGGTGCTCTTTACCGACCGCCGGGAGGCGGGCTACCGGTTCGACGTCATTTCCGTCGATGTTGACAGCCGCGAGCTCGCCCGCATCTCCACCAACACGGAATACACCTCCATCGCAGGCAGTACAGACCATGTTGCTCTGCTTTCCGCCGCGGGTGTCGAGGTCTATACCGCGGATCTCACCCTGCTTTCCACCGGTCCTGAGGTGCGCGGCATCGTCGGCATTTCCTTTGCCGAGGATGGCCGTCTTTGCACACTGACCCCCGGCGGAGCATCTCTTACCGCACTGCGCTGAACACCCTTTTTTCATTCCCCCGGAAAGGAAGTATGGATCATGGAAATCATCCTCGATCTTCTTCTCCTCGTTATTATCGTACTGACCGTATGTGCCGGATACAAAAACAGACTTATCAAGACAGTGGCCGGACTTTTCGGCGGCATCATCTCCTTTTTCGTTGCCCGGTTTGTTGCCGGTTCCTTCTCTCCCGCCCTTGCGGAGATCATGCCTGTTCCCGAGCTCGGTGATGCCGTGGCTGCAAAGGTCAATGCCGTGCTGCTTGAGTCCGACACCACCCTCTCCGTAGCCGCCCTGCTGGAAGGCATCGGTCTGCCCGCAGGGCTCGTCGGAAACCTTCGGGAGGCGACCGGCTCCGCTCTTGCCGGTGCCGCAGCCAATGCCGCAGACAGCGTTGCCGCAGCTCTTGCCGAGCTGCTTTCCTGGTGCATCGTTTTTGTTATTGCCTTTATTCTGTGCGCACTGCTTATCCGGCTTCTGTGCGTATGGCTCAACATTTTCGCAAAGCTTCCCGTCATCCGCACGCTCAACAGCCTGCTCGGCGCCCTTGCCGGGCTGCTCGCGGGTCTTTTCCTCGCATGGCTTTTTGCCATCGTATTTGCATGGATCGGCCCGACGGTGGCCGTTTCCGCCGGACTTGACATTTCCGGGCTTGACTATTCACGCACCTTCCTGTTCCAGCATTTTTCCGCATTCAATCCTTTGAAGCTTCTTTTCTGATCCCAATTTTCAACCGAAACCGAGGCGATTTTCATTGAAACACTCAAATCTGCGGCATTTACCTAATCTCATTTCCGTTTTCCGGCTTTTTCTTGTTCCCGTTTTTGCGATTTTGTACTTCTCCGATCTGAAGTCGGGACACCCTATGGCCGGGTTTGTATTCCTTTTCGCTGCCGTCTCCGACATTCTGGACGGCTATATCGCCCGGCGTTTTGATCTGATCTCCGCCCTCGGTCACATTCTCGATCCTCTCGCGGACAAATGCATGCAGTGCACCGCCGCCATCTGTCTTTCCATAGACGGGATCATCCCCTTATGGCTTGCCGTGATCCTCGTCTGCAAGGAGCTTCTGCTCATGTTCGGCAGCTGCATTCTTTTCCGCCGCTACACCGACTGTATACCCGCAAATGTTTTCGGCAAAGCAGCTTCCTTTCTGATTTTTGCGCTTATCGCCTTCTACGTGCTCTTCCCGGATATTTTCCGTGAGGGTGCCGTTTGGCTTTTCCTTGCGGCGGCTGTAATGGGGCTCGTCGCATTCACCGTCTATACCGTCCGCGGCATCCGTATCCTGCGCTCCGACGCTCTGCCCAGCGCGCAGAGCGTACGCAGATCCGCCGTACCGCACAACAATTCGGAGGTCAACTGAAATCGCCATGCAAAGAACACTATGTGCCCGCTGCAAAAAGAATCTCGCCGTGGTCTTCGTCGCCCGCATCGAGGACGGCGAGACAAAAAACGAAGGTTACTGCCTGAAATGTGCCCGTGAGCTCGGCATCGGGCCCATCAACGATCTGATCCGCCAGATGGGCATTTCGGATGCGGATCTGGAAAACATGTCGGAAAGCCTTACCACCATTGCCGAGGAGAATTCCGAGCTCTTCCCCACCGCCGAGGACAGCGAGGACGGCAACAGCACCGCCACCTTCCCCTTCCTCGACAAGCTCTTCGGCGGCCGTCCGCCTCAGGATGGCGCACCGGCGGCTCCGCAGGAGCCCGCCGCGAAGGACGGCGAGAAGAAGGAAAAGAGCAAGCACAAATTCCTGGATGCCTACTGCACCAATCTCAACCGCAAGGCACTTTCCGGCCAGGTGGACCGCATCGTCGGCCGCTCCGAGGAGATTGCCCGGGTCATCCAGATCCTCAACCGCCGCCAGAAGAACAATCCCTGCCTCATCGGTGAGCCCGGTG
>JAFQKV010000054.1 GCA_017414715.1 Clostridia bacterium | reverse complement strand
TTTCATACTTGATTCCTCCTTCGTCTTTTTGTTGTGGTTGGCAAACCCACTTCTATTTTAGACGAAGGAGGATTCTTTTTCTACTCATAGCTAAAGCTTTTTGGAACTACCGGCACTGCCGGTAGTATTCGTTGCACAAAAAAGCGGATCTCCGATCCCTTCGGCTCGGAAATCCGCTTTGTATGCCTTTATTTTGCCACAAGCTCCGATGCGTAACCCAGCGCATCACCGATGTTCGGGCGAAGATTCTCCTCGCCGATCTCCTCGATGAGTCCCGCGGCACGCAGGGCCTTCATGGGCTGTTCGTTGACGTGAGAGAGCACCAGCTTCTGCCCGGTACGGCGGCAGCGGGAAAGAATATTCTCCAGGCTGTGCAGACCCGTGGCATCGATCTCCGGCACGCTGCGCATCCGCAGCACCACCACCTGCGCCTTGGCGGCGGAGATGGCATCGGCCACCTTGGTGGCAACGCCGAAGAAGATGGGGCCGGTGATCTCATAGACCATGACCCCCTCGGGGATCTCAAGCAGGGCGGAGTCTCCGTCCGCCGCTGCCCAGGGATAAATGTCCGTGGCATCGCTCATGCGCTTCATAAAGAGGATGACCGCCAGCACGATACCCACACAGATGGCCACCACCAGATCAAAGACCACCGTCAGCACAAAGGTGACGAGAAGCACCAGAATATCCGTCCTGGGTGCCTTCTTAACAAGACTGACAAACTCGCGCCACTCGCTCATGTTGTAGGCCACCATAAAGAGGATGGCGGCAATGGCGGGCATGGGGATATACTGCGCCAAAGGCATCAGCACCAACAGCACACCCAGCAGAACGACTGCGTGGATCATACCGGCAATGGGGGTACGGCCGCCGTTCTTGATGTTTGCCGCCGTGCGGGCAATGGCACCGGTGGCGGGAATTCCGCCGAAGAGTGCGGAGCAGATGTTGCCCGCGCCCTGCGCCACCAGCTCCATATTGGAGTTGTGCCGCGCACCGATCATACCGTCGGCCACCACGCAGGACAGCAGGCTTTCCACCGCCGCAAGCATGGCAATGGTAATCGCATCGGGGATGACCGCCATGATCTTCGCCGTATCAAAGACGGGCAGCGCAGGCACGGGAGCCGCGGCGGATATCTCGTAAAGAGAGCCGATGGTGTTGACATCCATATGTAAAAGCTTGACCATCAGCGCACAGACGATGACGGCGATGAGGGAGGGGGGGATCTTTTTGGTCACCTTCGGGAAAAAGATGAGAATGGCCAGCGCCACCGCACCCACCGCCAACGCCTGCCAGTTAAAGGTCGTGATGGAATGGGCGATCTCCTCAACCTTTTCCATGGTCTCCACCGGTGCGCCGGTGAAGGTCAGACCGAGAAAATCCTTGATCTGTCCGATGAAAATGGTGACGGCGATACCGGAGGTAAAGCCCGTGGTAATGGTATAGGGCACGAAGCGGATGAGACTTCCGAGCCGGAGGATACCCATCAGCACCAGCAGGATACCGGCCATGGTGGTTGCCCATACAAGACCGTCAATGCCCTGCTTTGCGACGATGCCGGCAACAATGGTGGCAAAGGCTGCCGTGGGTCCTGCGATCTGCACCCGGCTTCCGCCGAGGGCGGAGATGATAAAGCCCGCCACGATGGCCGTATACAGGCCCTTTTCCGGTCCGACACCGGAGGCCAGCGCCAGCGCGATGGACAGAGGCAGCGCAATGATGGCAACGATGATACCGGCTACCAGATCATTGACGAATTTTTTCCCGTTATATCCCTTGAGTGCCGGGATCAACTCGGGAATAAGTTTCTTTTTCATACCGCAAACTCCCAAAATGCATATTTTTCGAATCTTTTTATATTATACGCCTCTCCACAAAGACTGGCAACAGTATATTTGTACGGCATTTACGCCCTTTCCCCTGCCATTTTTCAACAAATCGGTCATATCTGCAAAAAACGCCCGGATCACTCCGGGCGTTTTCTTTACTTTTTCGGTTTGAAATAGAACTTTGATTCGCAGCCCTTAAAAAGTCTGCCGATATTGGCGCGGTGCAGCCAGATGACCAGACCTCCCGCAAGCAGCGCCTCGCCGAACATAAACCAGTGTCCGAAATGGAAGATGAGCATGCAGACGGGCAGCGCCGCCGCAGCCATGATGGAGCCGAGAGAAATATACCGGGTGGAAACGGCAAAAATGAGAAACACCGCAAGCATCACGGCAATGACGCGCCAGTCAAAGACAATGAGCATACCGGCCGCCGTGACCACGCCCTTGCCGCCCCGGAAGCCGTGCCACAAGGGGAATGCATGGCCGAGGATGGCACCGAAGCCGCCGGCAAACCGACCGTAAAGGCCGAGATCCATGTCCGTTCCCGCAAAGAGGAACTGGCCAATGACCGCCGCAAGCACGCCCTTGAGCAGATCGCAAAGCAGCACCGCAAGGGCAAACTTCGGGCCGAGATTGCGGTACACGTTGGTGCTTCCGGCGTTTCCGCTGCCCATGGTGCGGATATCCCTGCCCTTGAAGAGCCGGGAAAAGACGATGGCGGGGTTAAAGCTTCCCAGCAGATAACCGATGGCACCCGCCAGCAAAAGTTTCATCCAATCCTGCATATTTCATCCTCCTCTCTTTAACGGATCTCCGGTGCTGTTTCTCCCTTTTCACGGATGAGCAGCCGCACCGGCGTACCCTTCAGTCCAAAGACCGTACGAATCTGGTTTTCAATATATCTCTGATAGGAAAAATGGAAAAGCTCCCTGGAGTTACAGAAGATGGCAAAGGACGGGGGCTTGACGGAGACCTGGGTAATGTAGTAGAGCTTCAGGCGCTTTCCCTTGTCTGTAGGGGGAGATACCCGGGCGGTGGCCTCGTTGAGGATATCGTTGAGAACACCCGTGGAGATGCGCATGGCGTTCTGCTCCGCAACGGCATTGATGGTCTCAAAAAGCAGAGGAACACGCTGGCCCGTCATGGCAGAGATAAAGATGATGGGCGCATAGCTCATAAAGGAGAAGGCCAGCTCTGCTTCCTTGCGGAACTTATCCATGGTCTTGTCATCCTTCTCCACGGCATCCCACTTGTTGATGCAGATGACGGAGGCCTTTCCCGCCTCATGGGCAAGACCGGCGATCTTGGTGTCCTGATCGGTGACACCCTCGGTGGCATCCACCATGATGACGCACACATCCGCTCGCTCTACGGCCATGTGTGCGCGCATAACGCTGTATTTTTCGATGACCTCCTCCACCTTTGCCTTGCGGCGGATGCCCGCCGTGTCGATAAAGGTATAGGCACCGAACTCGTTGTCCACCTCGGCATCGATGGAATCGCGGGTGGTACCCGCCACGTTGGAGACGATAACACGCTTCTCGCCGAGCACCTGATTCATCAGTGAGCTCTTGCCGGAGTTGGGTTTGCCGATCACGGCCACACGGATGCGGTCATCTTCCGCCTCGTCCGACTCCTGCGGGGGGAAGTGTTCAAAACAGGCATCCAGCAGATCTCCGGTGCCGTGGCCGTGCAGAGCGGATACCTCCACGGGATCTCCGAGACCGAGGGCATAGAATTCATAGAATTCGGGAGGCGGTGCGCCCAGCGCATCGGACTTGTTGACGCAGACCACCACCGGCTTTCCGCTGCGGCGCAGCATCTCCGCCACCACGTGGTCCTCCGCCGTGACGCCCGTCTGGATATCGCACACCAGAACGACCACATCCGCCCGCTCGATGGCGATCTCCGCCTGCAGGCGCATGAAGCGCAGGATCTCGTTGTCGTTTTTCGGCTCGATACCGCCGGTATCCACCAGCGAGAATCTGCGGCTGCGCCATTCCGCATCGGCATAGATGCGGTCCCGGGTAACGCCGGGGGTCTCCTGCACGATAGAAATGCGCTTTCCGACGATCTTATTAAAAAGCAGGGACTTGCCGACGTTCGGCCGTCCGACGATGGCAATACAGGGCTTTGCCATTGGCTTTTCTCTCCTTTCCTTACAGGCGGCCGCCCCAGAGGGCCTCCGCCAGATCAGCGCCGTCCGTACCGGAGGTGCATACCGGCACCCCAAGCCGTTCGGACAGCTCCGCGAGGGTCATATCATCCAGGAAAATATCCTCGTCCCGTTTCATGGCGTTGCCGGGAACGATACAGAACTCTCCGAGATCCCGTCCTTCGAGCTGCCGGGCAATGTCGCCGCCGGTCAGCAGCCCGGAGACATCCACCCCTGGGCCGAAAAAGTCGTTTCGGACGGCAATGACCTCAATTGATATTTTATTATGGCATTTTTTTTGAAATTCGTCAACCAGTGCCCGCATAAATCCCACCGCAGCACAGCCCGTGACCAGACTTGCGCGTCGCTTTCTGGCGAAAAAGGGGAACCGGTGGCAGTCCAGCGCCGCCCGGAACTCCAGCTCCGTGCGCCGCATCATCCCCACGCCGTTGTCCAGTTGGGGGAAATCCTCGTAGTATTCCGCCGGCGGAAGCTCCCGCCCCGCCTTGATATACAGCTCGTCCGCCGCATAGACGGTGCGAAGCCCACGCCCGGCAAGGCATTGCGCTCCATAACGGTCGCAGAGCTCGATCATCGCCTCTGCATCCTTCTTCTCCACCGGACGCAGCGGGGTCAACCCCTCCCGGTGGGAGGTCATGCCCAGAGGGATGACCGCGATGGAGTGAATTTTCGGGCCAAGAGCTACAAGATCCGCAAGCGATCTCTCCAGAATTTCCCCGTCGTTGTGATCGGGACAGATGACGAGCTGGCAGTTAACATCCAGACCCGCCTCCGTAAATCGGCGCAGCTGCTCAAGCACAGGTCCGGCAAAGCGGTTGCAGAGGAGCCTTTTGCGCACCTCAGGGTCGGTGGCGTGTACAGATACGTTGATGGGCGAGATGTGCAGATCGATGATACGCTGAAATTCCCGCTCCGAGAGGTTTGTCAGTGTCACGTAGTTTCCGAAAAGCAGGGAAAGACGCTCATCGTCATCCTTAAAATAAAGGCTCTCCCGCATACCGTCGGGAAGCTGATCGATAAAGCAGAAAATGCACTTGTTGCGGCAGGAGCGGTGCTTATCCATCAGATACGTTGTAAAGGTGAGCCCGAGATCTTCATATTCTTCATTGTCCAGCCGGAAGGTAAGCTCCTCACCGCCTCTGAGAACCGTAAGCTCCGCCCCGGCCTCTGCCGCATAGAAGCGGAAATCCAGCGCATCGATGATCTCCTCTCCTCCGACACGGAGAAGCTCGTCCCCCACGCGAAGGCCGGCACGCTCCGCAGGGCTTCCGGGGGCAACGGCGGTGATATGCTTCATATCGTTTCCGCTCCTTTCCTAAAAAAATACAGGGGCAAAGCCGGCATCACCGGCTGCCCCTGTAACTTGGCTTTCGATTACTCAGCTGCCTTATCTGCGGTCTTAACGACCTCGCGGCCCTTGTAGTACCCGCACTTGGAGCAAGCTCTGTGGGGCAGGATCAAAGCACCGCACTGGGCACATTTGACCAAACCGGGAAGCGTCAGCTTCCAGGTGGAATTGCGTCTCTTGTCCCGTCTCGCCTTGGATGTTTTGCTCTTAGGAACTGCCATTGTTCTACACCTCCCGATCAGTATCGTTTCTTTCCTGCTGCCGCGCAAGAAGCTCCGCAAGGCCCGCAAGCCTCGGATCGACCTCCCGCACGTCGCAGTCGCAGTCGCCCGCGTTCAGGTTTTTACCGCACCGCGGACACAGCCCGCGGCAATCCGGCTGACAGAGGATGACCATGTCACAGGACAGGATCAGCTCGTCACGGACGACTCCGTGTAAATCCAGCATATCGCCTTCGACATACACATAGTCTTCCAGCTCGGCGTTTTCCGTGTTTTCCGTGACCGTAAGGTCCAGCGGAATGTCGCAGACAAACTCCGCAGGCTCAAGGCACCGCGCACAGGACGCACGGCCCACCGCATATATATCGGCTTCGACCGTGACCAGACCCGCGCGATTGCGCACCTCGCCGGTCACCCGTACGGGATCGGGGAAGATCCGCTCCCCATACAGTTCGATATCGCTCATATCCGCCTCAAAATCCAGCGGAAGAGCGGTACCGGGGTTTTTCAGGACATCGGCGATGTTTTTCCTC
>JAFQKV010000053.1 GCA_017414715.1 Clostridia bacterium | reverse complement strand
TTTGCCGGCGGATGCGCAGGTCTTGACGGCACCGGCCATCCTGAGGATATGCCCCTGTGGGACGGCACCAACGGCGAGGACGTATCCAGATATTTCATCAAAAACCAGCGCCAGCTCTTCAACCGCATCAAGGATCAGGACCGCATGACCCGCGACATCACCTGTCTGCCCTTCATGCCCCAGTTCCGCACCACCCGCCGCATCGACGGAAATTACACCCTTACCACGGACGATGCCTATAAGCATTTCGAGGACTCCGTCGGCACGGTCGTGGATTTCAACCACCGTTATTTCCTCTATGAGATGCCCTACGGTGTCATGGTGCGCGACGGCTTTGACAACGTTATCGCTGTCGGCCGCATCACCAGCGGTTCCGGCTACGGCTGGGATGTTCTGCGCGTCATCCCCCCGGCGATCCTCTCCGGTCACGCCGCCGGTGCTGCCACGGCGCAGGCCATCGACACCGGCAAGGCCATCACGGATATCGACATTTCCGTGCTGCAGGCCCGTCTCGCCAGCGAGAACGTCGACATTCATTTTGATGAGGCTCTCGCCCCTGAGGACAGATCTCTGCTGGAGCCGATGAAGCTTGGCCACTGATCAAAGCAAATCTATAATATTGAAAATAAATTGTTAAGGAGCCATTCCCATGTCCGGACATTCCAAATGGAACAACATCAAGCGCAAAAAAGAGGCTACCGACGCCAAACGTGCCAAGGTATTTACCAAAATTGGCCGTGAGATCGCCGTCTGTGTCAAGGCCGGCGGCCCCGACCCTGTGTCCAACACCGCGCTGCGTGACCTCATCGTCAAGGCAAAGAGTCTCAACGTGCCCAACGACAACATCATGCGCACCATCAACAAGTATTCCTCCGGCGGCGGTGAGGACTACGAGTCCATCACCTATGAAGGCTACGGCCCCGGCGGCGCTGCCGTTATCGTCGAGACCATGACCGACAACCGCAACCGCACCGCTTCCGATATGCGCCACTATTTTGACAAGTTCGGCGGCAACCTCGGTGCCTCCAACTGCGTTTCCTGGCAGTTTGACCGCAAGGGCGTGCTGCTGGTGGAGCGCGAGGATCAGGATGAGGACGAATTTATGATGATCGCCCTCGAGGCCGGCGCGGATGATTTCGCCGCCGAGGAGGAGAGCTTTGAGATCATCACCTCGGAGGAGAATTTCGAGACCGTGCGTGATGCACTTGCCGCACAGGGCATCGAATTTGCCGATGCATCCGTGCAGATGATCCCCCAGAACTACGTTTCTCTGAATGAGGAGCAGCTGGTCAACATGCAGAAGCTCATCGATATGCTGGAAGACAACGACGACGTCCAGGAGATCTGGCACAACTGCGACAATATCTGATTATCAAAAATAATTTTTGGAGGATAGGCAAATGATGGAGATCGATAAGGGGAGATTCCCCCGCCCGGATTTTATCCGCACCGATTACCAGTCTCTCAACGGTGAATGGGAGTTTGATTTCGACGATAACGGTGCTCTGTCCCGTGCTTTTGACCGCGGTGGAGATCTGCAGCTGGAGAAGACCATCTGTGTTCCCTTCCCCTATCAGAGCCCGGCCAGCGGCATCCACGACGAGAGCATCCATGAGCTGATGTGGTACCGCCGCGAGTTCTTTGTCACCGCAGAGCATGCGGCAAAGACCGCCCTGCTCCATTTCGGCGCAGTTGACCATGATGCCGAAGTTTGGCTCAACGGCAACTTCCTCGGCCGCCACAGCGGCGGCTACACGCCCTTCCAGTTCAACGTGACTCCCTTCCTGCGGGAGGGTGCCAATGAGATCACTCTCCGCGTTGCCGATTCCTCCACCAAGGAGCAGGTGCGCGGCAAGCAGATCTGGGACGGTGTTCCCTCCGGCTGCCACTATGTAGCCATCAGCGGTATCTGGCAGGAGGTTTGGCTGGAGTACACCTCCGAAACCTACATCACCCGCGTGAAGTATACCGTGGACTTTGACCGCATCTGCGCCTTTGTGGACATCAACTTCAACCGCCACGTGGAAGGCACCGTTTCTCTTTGCGTTGAGAAGGACGGCGCGCATATCTGTGACTTTGAGCAGTCTGTCCGTGGCGAGTCTGCCCTGGTCAGCATCCGTCTGCCCGATATCAGCATGACGGACAACAAAGAGTACAACTGGTCTCCCGAACGGCCCAATCTTTTCGATGTTGCCGTTACTCTGTCTGATGATAACGGTTCCTGCGACACCGTTCTGACCTACTTCGGTTTCCGTAAGATCGCCGTCCACGGCGACAAGATCTTCCTGAACAACTCCCAGTACTACCTGCGCACCGTTCTCGATCAGGGCTACTGGACGGAGGGTATCTACCGTCCCGCCACCGATGACGGCTTCCGCCGCGATGTGGAGCTGACCAAGGAGCTTGGCTTCAACGGTGCCCGCAAGCACCAGAAGATCGAGGATCCCAAGTATTACTACTGGGCCGATAAACTGGGTCTGCTCGTCTGGGGCGAGCTGCCCTCCTTCTATTCCTTCACCGACCGTGCCGCTGAAGATGCCATCAACACCATGCGCGAATTCATCATTCGTGACTTCAACCATCCCTGCATCATGGCGTGGGTCCCCTTCAATGAGACCTGGGGCCTGCGCAAGATCGTCGGTGACCCGAGACAGTCCGACCTCGCCCGCTGCCTCTATTATCTCTGTCACAGTGCCGACGAGGGCCGTCTGGTCAGCACCAACGACGGTTGGGAGAATGTGGCTCCTACCGATTTCATCTCCGTCCACGATTACCGCACCCTTACCGACAAGCTGGTGAAGTACTACAGCGACCGCAGCTTTATCAAGAACGGCGCTGCCCGTACCGGTCATCCCTACCGCCTGCCCGGTGAGGAGTACGGCGATATTCCCATCCTTTACACCGAGTTTGGCGGCAAGCGCATCGCCGGTGATGAGGGCTGGGGCTATGACAACGCGCTGGAGAGCGTGGAGGCCTACGTGGCTGATGTGGATAACGACGTCAGCGCCGTTGTTTCCATCCCCACCATGTGCGGCTACTGCTACACCCAGCTGACCGACTGCTATCAGGAGACCAACGGTCTTCTGTACATGAACCGCGAACCCAAGGCGGATATCGAACGTCTGGCGGCCATCTTCAAGAAGAAGCCCTGAATAGAGTAAGAACAGAACACATCCGGCAGGAAAGTTCCTGCCGGATGTTCCGTCAAAAAGGAGGTGGGTGACAAAAATGGAATACAGCAACGTGCGGCAGGGCCGTTTTGTTGCCCGCCGCAACCGTTTTGTGGCGGAGGTGGAGCTGGACGGTGCCGCTGTGCCCGTTCACGTGAAGAACACCGGCCGTCTGCGGGAGCTCTTTGTGCCCGGTGCTGCAGTTTGGCTTTCGGGAAACTCTGCGCCGGGGCGGGCCACCGCATGGGATCTTATTGCCGTGCGGCGGGAGGGACGGCTCTTTCATGTGGATTCGCAGGCACCGAACCGCCTCTTTGCCGAGTGGCTCCGTTCCGGTGCTTTGGGAAAGGTGGAGGATATCCGTCCGGAGGTGAAGTTTGGAGCATCCCGGCTGGATTTTTCGTTCACCCGCGAGGGGAAGCCCTGCTTTGCGGAGGTCAAGGGGGTCACCCTTTGCCGAAACGGTGGGTTTTATTTTCCCGATGCACCTACCGAGCGGGGGATCCGTCACCTTGCGGAGCTTGCCCGCGCTGCGGACATGGGATATACGTGTTACGCCGTGTTTGTAGCGCAGGCCGAAGGGGCGAAATTTGTCTCTCCAAACCCCGACCGCCCGGAATTTGCCGCCGCCCTCGCGGCTGCGGCGGCTGCCGGTGTGAAACCAGTCGCCTTTGACTGCCGGGTAGAGCCCGGATGCGTGGCTCCAAACAAAACGATCCCCGTGATTCTGCAGGAGGGATGAAAATGGTACGTTTTCTCATCCGAAAATACATAAAAAACTATGAAAACACCCAGGATCGCACCGTTCGTGCGGCCTACGGAACGCTGGCGGGCGTACTGGGTATGGTGTGTAATTTTCTGCTCTGTGGTATCAAGCTCTTTGCCGGTATCGTCACCGGATCCATCGCTGTCACCTCCGATGCCTTCAACAACCTGTCGGATATGGGCGCATCGGTGGTGTCGGTCATCTCGGCAAAGCTGTCCAACCAGCGTCCCGATGCCGATCATCCCTACGGCCACGGCAGGTACGAGTACATTGCATCCCTGTTTGTGGCGGCGATGATCCTCATGGTGGGTATCGAGCTTTTGAAAAGCTCGGTGGATAAGATCCGCAACCCGACCGAGGTGCATCTTGCCATCCTGCCCTTGATCCTTTTGTGTGTATCCGTGGCCATTAAGGTGTGGATGTTCTTCTTTAACCGCTATATCGGCAGGGAGATCGATGCCCCGGTGCTGCGCGCCACCGCGGCAGACAGCCTTAACGATGCGATCTCCACCGGCGCGGTCATCATCACCACCGTGATCGGCACCTTCCTGCCCTTTGCCATTGACGGCTACGTGGGTATTTTTGTCTGCCTGCTCATCTTCAAGGCAGGTCTCGGCATTATGAAGGAGACCATCGACCTGCTGCTTGGCCGCGCACCGGATAAGGAGCTGGTTGCCCGCATCGGGGAGATCGTCACCTCCGGCGAGGGCATCATCGGCATCCACGATCTCATCGTCAACGATTACGGCCCCGGCCGATGCATCGCCTCTGTTCATGCGGAGATCCCGGCGAAGGCAAATATCATCCGCGCCCATGAGATCATCGACGCGCTGGAGATGCGCATCTCCGAGGAACTGGGCGTCATCATGGTCATCCACATGGATCCCGTCATCACCGACGATCCCCACATCAACGCCCTGCGGGAATGGGTCACGGCAGCGGTTTCCGGCGTTGACGAAAGCTATACCATGCACGATTTCCGTATCACCGAGGGAGAGGAGCGCATCAACCTCATCTTCGATGTCGCCGTTCCCGTCGGAACGCCGGAAAAGAAGATCACGGCGGATCTGGACGTGCTGAAAAAAGCCATTCGGGCAAAGGACTCGCGCTACGCCGCAGTCATCGCCGTGGATACCTACGTGCCGTAAATAGAAAAGAAGCAGATGCAAGCGCATCTGTTTCTTTTTTTTTGTGCAACGAATACTACCGGCAGTGCCGGTAGTTCCAAAAAGCTTTAGCTATGAGTAGAAAAAGAATCCTCCTTCGTCTAAAATAGAAGTGGGTTTGCCAACCACAACAAAAAGACGAAGGAGGAATCAAGTAT
>JAFQKV010000052.1 GCA_017414715.1 Clostridia bacterium | reverse complement strand
CAAAATCTTCCGGCGCACCATTTACAGGTATGTCCGCATATCCAGCCGAGGCAAGGATGATGGGGGATGAGGGGGAACTTTTGAGACTGCCGGAATTCCGCGCAGCGGAACGCTGACGGAGTCAGCGCGGCAGGCTCGGGCAGACGGCAAACTGTGTTCGCCCTTTCTCTATGCCGTCTGCGGGCGTCAGACCGACGCACAAAATTCAGTTTTACTTCTTCAGCGCAATCGCTGCCTTAGCCTTAGCGGCGATGCTTGCCGCATCCAGACCGAAGTAGCTTACCAGTTCCTTTGCGGGACCGGAGCGTCCGAATACATCCTCCACGCCTACGCGGAGTACGGGAGTCGGACACTTCGCGCTGAGGCATTCGGCAACAGCACCGCCCAGACCGCCGATGATGGAGTGCTCCTCGCACGTCACAACCGCGCCGCATGCCTGTGCCTCGGCAACGATCAGATCCTCATCCAGAGGCTTGATGGTGTGAATGTTCACAACGGATGCGGAAATGCCGTCTGCTGCCAGCAGCTCACGTGCTGCCAGTGCCTGCTCCACCTCAATACCGGTGGCGATCAGAGCAACATCCTTGCCCTCAGCCAGCTTTACACCCTTGCCGATCTCGAACTTGTAGCTGTCGTCAAACAGAGTGGATACTGCCATTCTGCCGAAACGCAGATAGCAGGGTCCCTGCATGTTGATGGCTGCTTCCACTGCCAGACGTGCTTCCACAGCGTCTGCGGGATTCAGAATCGTCATACCGGGGATCGTGCGCATCAGCGCGATGTCCTCGTTGCACTGATGGGTCGCGCCGTCCTCGCCGACGGTGATGCCCGCGTGGGTCGCACCGATCTTCACGTTGACGTGAGGATAACCGATGGAGTTGCGGACCTGCTCAAAGGAGCGGCCTGCGGCGAACATTGCGAAAGAGGATGCGAAGGGGATCTTGCCGGAAAGAGCAAGACCGACGGCTGCGCCGATCATGTTGTTCTCGGCGATACCGCAGTCGAAGAAACGCTCGGGGAACGCCTTCTTGAAGGTGCCGGTCTTGGTAGCGGCAGCCAGGTCGGCATCCAGAACTACCAGATTTTCATATTTTGCGCCGAATTCGGCGAGAGCCTTACCGTAGGCTTCACGGGTTGCAATCTTATCTGCCATGGTATTCTCCTCCTTATCTCTCGCCCAGATCACGCATGGCGATCTCGAATTCTTCATCGTTCGGTGCCTTGCCGTGCCAGTCGCAGCTGTTCTCCATGAAGGAAACGCCCTTGCCCTTGGTGGAGTGAGCGATGATCACGGAGGGCTTGCCCTTGTATGCCCGGGCGGCGGCAAATGCCTTTTCCAGCTGATTGAAATCGTGTGCGGAGCACTCGATCACGTTCCAGCCGAAAGCGCGGAACTTCTCATCATGCGGACGGGGATCGCAGACCTGATCCAGGGATCCGTCGATCTGCAGACCGTTGAGGTCCAGAATGAAGCACAGGTTGTCCAGCTTGTAGTGACCGGCGAACATAGCTGCTTCCCAGACCTGACCTTCTTCGCTTTCGCCGTCGCCCATGATGGCGTAGATGCGGCGGTCAGCCTGATCGATCTTGGCAGCCAGCGCCATGCCGGCGGCAACGGATACGCCCTGACCGAGGGAACCGGAGGTCATGTCCACACCGGGGGTGTGCTTCATGTCCGGATGACCCTGCAGATAGCTGGAAGTCTTGCGGAAGGTCTTCAGATCCTCCACGGGGAAATAGCCGCGGTTTGCCAGTGCGGAATAGAGTCCGGGTGCGCAGTGACCCTTGGAGAGTACAAGACGGTCGCGTGCGGGATCGTCGGGCTTCTCCGGGTCGATGTTCATTTCTTCAAAATACAGGTATGTGAGAATATCTGCGATGGAAAGGGAACCGCCGGGATGACCGCTGGATGCGGAATGTACCGCTTCCACGATGCCCACACGAATTTTGCGGGCGATCTCGGCAAGTTCAGTCTGTCTCTGCTTGTCCATTTGAACCTCCGGTTTTATAAATCTTATTAAAATGCGGGTATAACAGATCACCTTATATTGTACCCTTTTCATGGGAAAAAGTCAAGCAGTCCCGCATAAAAAATGCATCCGATCCGCCCTGATACGGGGATTTGGGAATAATTTTCACAGTCCCGGCGGAAAAAAAGCGGAAAAACCCTTGACAAACGCCGCAGATTTGGATATAATATTAGAGCAGATGATTCTGAGACGGCCGCATCTGTCATATGGAGAAGTACTCAAGAGGCCGAAGAGGCGCCCCTGCTAAGGGCGTAGGCTGCCATGAAACGCGGCGCGAGAGTTCAAATCTCTCCTTCTCCGCCATTCAAGTTCACAACAGTGATGTTGTGGACTTGTTTTTTTATCCGCGCGGTTTATACAAAGGGCACATTACTGTATCTGTCGGAATACAGTAATGTGCCAACGAATGGTTTTCATAAAGAATGAAAAAAAGCGCAGTATGAGCAGTGGGTTTACCTTCCGGCAAAGCAAAACAGAAATATGGAAGACTTAATAT
>JAFQKV010000051.1 GCA_017414715.1 Clostridia bacterium | reverse complement strand
CGATGCCAACGGCATCGTCAATGTCTCCGCCACCGATAAGGGCACCGGCAAAGAGCAGCACATCACCATCACCTCCTCCACCAATATGTCCAAGGACGATATCGATAAGGCTGTCCGCGAGGCTGAGGCCTTTGCTGCCGAGGATGCCAAGCGCCGCGAGGCCATCGACACCCGCAATCAGGCCGAGCAGCTGGTCTATCAGAGCGAGAAGACCCTCGGTGAGATCGGCGACAAGGTCTCCGAGACCGACAAGCAGCCCGTGAACGATGCCATCGCAAAGCTCAAGGAAACCCTGAAGGGCGACAATACCGAAGCCATCAAGGCCGACACCGAGGCTCTCTCCAAGGCCTTCTATGCCCTCTCCGAAAAGCTCTATGCCCAGAACGGCGGGGCCCAGGGCACTCCCGGTGCCGATGCCGGTCAGGCCGGCGGTGACGGTCAGACGTATTACGATGCCGACTACAGCGTCGATGAGGACCAGAAGTAATCTCTCTTCCCGGAGGAAATAAGCCATGCCCGATAAACGGGATTTTTACGAGGTGCTTGGCATTGACAAAAGCGCCTCGGATGACGAAATCAAAAAAGCATACCGCAAGATGGCCAAAAAGTATCACCCGGATCTGCATCCGGGTGATGCTGCGGCTGAGGCAAGCTTCAAGGAGGTCAACGAGGCCTACGAGGTGCTCTCAAATCCGGATAAAAAAGCCAAGTACGATCAGTTTGGCCATGCAGGCGTAGACCCGAACTTCGGTGCGGGCGGCGGCGGATTCGGCGGCGGCTTCGGCGGTTTTGGCGACTTTGACCTCGGTGATATCTTCGGCTCCTTCTTTGGCGGTGGCGGCGGTGCTGCTCAGCGAAATGCTCCACGCCGCGGCGAGACGCTGGAGGTAATGGTCAACCTCTCCTTTGAGGAGGCCGCCTTCGGCTGCAAAAAGGAAATCAATATCAGCCGCGTAGAGCGCTGCCCCGACTGCGAAGGCAGCGGTGCCGCAAAGGGTACCAAGCCCGAGACCTGCTCTGTCTGCCACGGCACCGGTCAGGTCAAGCGCACCCAGCGCACACCTCTCGGTATGTTCCAGTCCACGGCACCCTGCGATGCCTGTCACGGGCGCGGTAAGGTCATCAAGACCCCCTGCAGCAGCTGTAAAGGCGGCGGCTACATACGCCGTTCCCGTCACATTACCGTCAATATTCCCGCTGGCATTGATGACGGACAGACCGTTTCCCTCCGCGGCGAAGGAAGCCACGGACAAAACGGCGGTCCCGCCGGTGATCTGCACGTTACCGTGCGGCTGCGCCCCCACCCCATCTTTGAGCGCGACGGCTTTGACGTGCACTGCGACGTTCCCGTCACCTTCGTGCAGGCCGCTCTCGGCGCGGAGATCGAGATCCCGACGCTGGAAGGAAAGGAAAAGTACACCATTCCCGCCGGCACCCAGTACGGTACCGCCTTCCGTCTGCGCGGAAAGGGCATCTCCTACATCAACGGCCGCGGCAAGGGTGACCAGATCATTCACGTGATCATCGAAACACCTACAAATCTCTCCGATGCACAGAAGAAGATCCTCGAGAGCTTTGCCGAATCCACCGGTGATCAGAACTACACCCGCAATCGCAATTTCTTCGACAAGATGCGAAATTTATTCAAATAACCGGC
This sequence comes from Clostridia bacterium, assembly GCA_017414715.1. Classification (GTDB taxonomy): domain Bacteria; phylum Bacillota; class Clostridia; order Oscillospirales; family QAMX01; genus RGIG1911. The sequence continues at coordinate 23,233 of JAFQKV010000051.1, read as the reverse complement.
AAAAATCCCTCAGCCGATGTTCGGCTGAGGGATTTTTTCAGTATCAGAAACTCTCCACAAGGAAGATGGACTTTCGGTAGAACAGTGCGGCAAAAGGCGCTGCGGGATTGTATACCCTGACACCGTCCAGCCAGTCGAGCTCGTCACCTCCGCGGGCCCCGGCATACAAAGGCATCAGCGCGGAGATGGGCAGCTCTGCATCCGGCGTCTCAGTACAGAGTTTGCAGGAAAGCACCTTTTCATCGTCAAACTCAATACGCCAGCAGCCCGCGTTCCAGGGGCACATTGAATCCGAAATACCTAGGGTAAGCGTTCCTGCACTGCGGGGTTTTAAAAGCATCATAGCCTTTTCAATATCTACGATACGCAGCGAGGCGGCAAAGCGTACCGTCTGACGGACCTCGGTGGTCTCCGGCAGGATGCCGAGCAGGCTCATATTCTCCGCAAGGGGGAGAATGACGGATTTGAACTGGGATGCAAAGGTACGAAGGAAGGAAAGAATGGCGCGCAGTGCCGTCGCATCGGTAAAACCAACGCCGTTATTGGCCATTGTTCCGCAGGCCCAGAGCACCTGCTCACCGCTGTCCTCGCGGCGGGAGAAGGTAATATATGCGCGGTCGCGGCCCGCATCGTCTGACCACACGTAGGTCCTGAAATTGGACTCCAGAGGATTTGCCCGGCGGTCGGAGGCATAGTCCTCCGCGCGGCGGTCTACGGAGAAATCGAAGTTTTCGAGCATTTTTCGATCGATCTCCACCAGCGGCGCTACATTGTCCGCGCCGACAAGCTCACGCACCGTACCGCCGGCATCATATTTTGCAATTGCCGCAAGAGGGATCCGCCAGCGGCGGATCGAACCGATATCCTCATAGCCGAATTTACGGTAATAGGCGCGGCTGAAGGGATTGAGAAGAGAGAAAACCTCGCCCTTTTCCCACATTTCCGCAAGGGCTTCGCGGAACATTTCCCGCACGGCGCCGAGATTCCGGTACTCGGGCAGGGTAGCTACGCCGCCGATACCGGAGGCCTTCGCAGAATTGCCGTTCACCCGCAGCTCATAGGGGATGCACTCCATGGTGGAGACCATTTTCCCTTCTTCTGTATAGGCGGCAAAAATACCGCCGCCCTCGGGCAGACGGCGCGTAGTTGTCCCCGTTGCCGCGAGTTGGTCCACCGTGGTATTCTCCCGGAACGAGCCGTTAAAGGCCACCGCCTTAACGCGGGCAACGGCAGGTAGTTCATCCCGCGTAATATGTCTGACTTTGATCATAGCATATCTCCTTATACCTGTACATTTCAGAGCGTGACGAAGAGATCGGCCGCGCCGCTCGTCTCAAACACTTTGTATACTGCATCCCGCAGCGGCTTGCTGTCCGGCGCAGAAAGTGCAGGATCGGCGGAAATATAAGTTTCTGCCGCATCCGCCGCCGCGTGCAGAGTTCGCATATCACCGGACAGAGACGCGATGGTAAGCACCGGCAATCCGTGCTGGCGGGAGCCAAAGAAATCGCCGGGACCACGCTGGGCAAGATCTGCCTCCGCCACCTTGAAGCCGTCATTGGTGGCACACATGACCTTCAGCCTTGCCGCCGCGCTTTCACCGCCGCGGCTCATAAGTACGCAGAAGGCCTCGTCCGCGCCGCGTCCAACGCGTCCGCGAAGCTGATGAAGCTGGGAAAGCCCAAAGCGCTCGGCATTTTCGATGACCATGAGGGTCGCATTAGGAACGTCAACACCGACCTCAATGACCGTTGTCGTCACAAGAACGTCGATCTCTCCCCTCCGGAAGTTTTCCATAACGGCGGCCTTTTCCGCCGCCTTCAGCCGTCCGTGCATGAGCCCTACGGAAAGATCGGGGAATGCACGGGTGGATAGATCCTCGAAATGATCCGTGACGGGAATGAGTCCCTCGGCCATTTCGGATTCCTCAATGAGGGGACATACAACGTAAACCTGATGGCCGTCCGCCACCTGTTTACGGATGAAATTTTCAATTCGGGGGCGCATATCCTCACCTACGGCATAGGTCTTGACGGGTTTTCTGCCGGGAGGCAGCTCATCGATAACAGAAATGTCCATATCCCCGTACATAACCAGTGCAAGGGTTCGCGGAATGGGAGTTGCCGACATGACAAGCGTATGGGGCGCGAGGCTATCCGCCCCCTTTCCCGACAGAAGCCCGCGCTGCAGAACACCAAAGCGGTGCTGCTCATCACACACGGAGAGACCGAGCCGGGCAAAGCGTACCCGATCCTCCAGAAGCGCGTGCGTTCCGATGAGAACGTCGATCTCACCGGATTCCGCTCCCTCGATCACACGCCGTTTTTCGGCGGCGGTAGTCGATCCGAGAATGAGACCGCATCTGATCCCAAAGGGAGCGAGCAAACGTGAAAAGCTCTCCGCATGCTGCACCGCAAGGATCTCCGTTGGTGCAAGTACCGCCGTCTGAAAGCCTGATTTTGCAGCCGCATAGGCGCAGGCTGCCGCCACTGTCGTTTTTCCGGAACCGACATCCCCCTGCAGAAGGCGGTTCATGGGAGCTGCGCCGGAGGTCATATCCCGCAGAGCCTCCTCCACGCTTCGGCGCTGTGCTGAAGTCGGCTTATAGGGAAGATTTGCAAAAAATGGGGACATATCCACGGATCGCAGGGAAAGTCCGCGGTTCCTGACACCGCGACGTTTGAGAAGTGAAAGCCCCGCAGTCAGCACAAACAGTTCTTCAAAAACCAGAGTCGTTCTTGCAAGTTCAAGCTCCGCTTCGTCCTTTGGACGGTGGATGGCGCGAAGTGCCTCCCGCACCGTCATAAGTGCATGATTTTGCACAACCGAAGGCGGAAGGGTCTCCTCAAACTCCATTAGCGCAAGGGGGAGTACGCCGTCGATCAGCCGACTGATCTCTCGGCTGGAAATGCCCTCGCCGGATCGGTAAATGGGATACCATCCGCCTTCGGGCGGCGCTTCCGGATTTGTACGGGATACATCCTCCACGATGATCTCGACACCGTAGGCACTTCGGCGGACGGTTCCGAACACACACAGCCAGTCGCCGCGGCGGTACTCCCGTGCCCGGTATTCCTGATTAAAAAAAACAAGGGTCAGACTGCCGGAGTCATCGGCAGCTCTGATCCTTGTAACTGACGCAGTACGGCTTTTGCGAAAGAGCGTGGGAGCCGCAGTAACGCAGACGACAACGGCTGCCTTCTCACCATCGGGCAAAAGGGCAGTATCACGTCGCACACGGCGATCCTGAAAGGCACGGGGATAGAAGCGGATGAGATCGTGGACAGTTGCAATACCAAGCCGCGCAAGGCTCTGGGTCTTCTTCTCCCCCACGCCCCGCAGCTCACGCACAGGCTTGTCGATGTAGCGGATCTCTGACACGGATTTCCTCCCGGCACCGGCAAAAAACTACTCGGCGCTGATCATGTAGTAGTAAACGGGCTGGCCGCCTTCGACCACGCTGACCTCCGCATCGGGTAAGCTGGAGGTAAGCATTTCATCCACGACGACGTTGCGGTCCTCGGTGGCATCCTCACCGCGATAGACGGTGAAGAACTCCGCACCCTCGGCAGAAAGATAGGCAATGACACTGCACATGGCCTCGGACAGATCGGAACCGGTATAGCACATCTTACCTTCAGCCAAAGCAAGATAGTCTCCCTCATGGATATCCAGACCGTCAAAATTGGAATTGCGGGCGGCATAGGTGATCTGCGCGGTGCGTACCGCCTTAAAGGCCTCGGTCATCGCCTCGCGGTTGACCTCCGGCTCCGCCTCCAGATCAAAGGCGAGCATGGCGGAAACACCCTGCGGAATGGTCTTTGTTTCCAGCACGAGCACCTGCTTTTCTGTCAGGGCATCCACCTGCTGGGCAGCCATGATGATGTTTTTATTGTTGGGCAGAACGATAACGATCTCTGCGGGTGTAGCATTGACTGCCTTGAGAATATCCTCCGTAGAGGGATTCATGGTCTGTCCGCCCTCGACCACCTGATCGGCGCCGAGTTCGCGGAAGAGCTCACCGACGCCGGCACCGGCGCAGACAACCGCAAATCCGTACTTCTTCTCGGGTGCGGCAACGGAGGGCACATCATCCACAGGACGAACCTCGGACATGGAGATCTTCTCTGTGTGCTGCTCCTTCATGTTTTCGATCTTGATGGATGTCAGCGAACCAAACTTCAGGCCTTCCTCGATGGCCTTGCCGGGATTGTTGGTATGAACGTGAATCTTGATGATCTCATCGTCATCCACCACAACGACGCAATCACCGATGGTCTCCAAATAGGCACGCAGACGGAGCGGATCGCTGCTGTCCTGGGCGCGCATGACGATAAACTCCGTACAGTAGGTGAAGTTGATATCCTCTGTCTCAAAGTTATCAAAAGCGTTGGCTGCGGTTTCTCCGGCTTCGGCGCTGCACGCAATGGTCTCACCACGGAGCGCCGCGAGGAAGCCCTCCAGCACCAGCACCCAGCCCTGACCGCCGGCATCCACAACGCCGGCCTTTGTGAGCACGGGATTCTGGAACTTGGTCTCCGCCAGAGCCGCACGGGCCGCCTCCAGCGTGGCGGCGCAGACAGCTTCGACATCCTCCGTCTCGGCGGCAACACGCGCAGCCTCATCGGCTGCCAGTCGGGCAACCGTCAGAATGGTTCCCTCTGCCGGGCGCATAACGGCACCGTAGGCAGCAGTGACACCGTCCTTCAGCGCCCGGGCAAAGCGAACACCGTCCGCCTTGTCGCAATCCTTCAGACCGCGGGCAAAGCCGCGGAAAAGCAGAGACAGGATAACGCCGGAATTGCCGCGGGCACTGCGCAGCAGCATGGACGCCGTCTTCTCGGCGACTTTACCGACACGCATGTCACTCCGTCCGCAAACCTCGCGGGCCGCCGCGGAAATGGTCATGGACATATTCGTTCCCGTATCGCCGTCGGGCACAGGGAAAACATTCAATTCATTGAGAGGTATCTTATTATTTTCGACCTGCGCGGAAGCATTTCCCAGCATTCTGCGGAAATCCGCACCGTCAATATACGTCTTCAAAACAACTTCCTCCGTGTTTATTTGGCCGTTACGGCTTCAACATAAATCCGCACACCGGCCACCCTGACACCGGTATATTTTTCCACGAGATAGCGAACCTCGCTGCGGATGGAACGGCAAACCGCCTGCATATTGACGCCGCTGGCCATAGCAATACGCAGAATGATGCGAACCGCGCCGTCCTCAAAGAAGACCTGAACGCCTTTACGGGTGGGGGTCTTCTTGGTTACGGCAAGCAGGCTGTCCGCAAGGCCGGGATTGCACAGTTCCCTCACGCCAAAGCAGTTTGCCGCTGCATAGGCTGCAATTTTTGCAAAGACATCGGAAGAGATGTCAATCAGTCCTCTTTCGGTTTTAAATCTCATAAATCCTCCATCTCCGTTTCCGTATTATGAACGATGGACATACGTTTACAATGTATATTTTACTATATTTTTCCGCAGGAATCAAGCCCTTCGGAAATTTACTCCGAAATCTCCCACTCCGCAGGATTCCCGTAGGGTGAATCCGGGCGGGGATTGAAGTTCCGGATCATCCCATCCCGGAAGTATACGCGGATATTCTCATAACCGATGACCGCAAACGGCGTATCCGAAGAGATCAGGCGGGATACTTCCGCCGCAGCCTCATCCGCCGTATCCTCGGAGGCCTGCAGAAGCACCGTCAGTTCGGCCTCAGCTTCCGCATTCACATAGCCGGTCACGTTATCGCTTCCGTCGGCAAAGATAAGGGCTGCCAGATCCGAGGGGCTGCGAAGCCGCCGCCGATAAAGACAAAGATCAAAATCGCCGGACTCCCGGGCGGCGGTATAATCCTCATAACTCTTGCCCACGAGCTCACAGCCGATACCGAGTTCGGAGAACCATGACACGATTTCGCGGGCTTCCTCGGTTCGCTGCCAGAGATCGTCACAGTACAGAAGACGCAGCGTCACCCCTTTCGTCTCCTCTGCTGCGATCATTCCGGCCGCCGCAAGGTTCTCAATCGCCGTCTCCCGCTCCATTTCCGATACATTTTTAACAAGTCCGCCTGCGATCCAATCCGAAGAAGGATCCGCAGCCCCGGAAAGTGCCTGCGCACAGATATCCCGGCGCGGAAGAAGCGCGGAAAGCGCATTCCGAACAGCCGGATCCGCCAAAAGCCCGCGTTTTGCATTGAAAAGCAGAATATTTCCGATACCCGCAGGGGCAGACTGCACAGAATAGCTGCATACGGGCATAAAGCTGCGTACAGACAGTGTGTCCACCGCCATACAATCGATATTCCCCTTCTCGAAGGCCTTCACCATATCGTCAAGATCCTTTACCGGGATCAGATCGATCCGCGAAAAAGGCAGATCCTGCGGTCGGGAATCACCGCCCACGGCGGAAAGATACCGGACGCCCTCCGAGGTCCGCAGCGCATAAGGGCCGCTTCCCACCGCATCGGAGCTTTTGCCCGTATCCCTGCGCACGACAGGAAAGGTCAGGCTGGTGCGCCAGTCGGCCGTTGTTTCCGCAAGGGTAAAGACCACCGTGCCGCTGCCTTCCGCGCAGCAATCCGTCACATTCAGAAGATCATCAAAATAGGGAGATTCTGTATTGCCCTGTATCCGCTTAAAGGAGTATACCACATCTTCCGCAGTCAGCACGGTTCCGTTATGAAAGACTACATCTCCGCGCAGGGTTATCCGCAGGGTCGCACCGGAAAGATCGCTTTCCTTAGCAAGCTGGGGAGCAGCTGTCATATCCGTTCCGATGACATAAAGACTCTGGAAGATCAAAGGCGCAAGATATACGTTCAGCGAACTCTCTGTCGTCAGAGGGTCGAAATACAGTTCCTGCACATATGGCAGACCAAAGCCGTCCGAGAGCGGAAGGCGCTCCTCCGATTCCGGCTCCGTACCTGAGGATGCGGGGGATTCCGATCCGGCAGGGGTATTGCAGCCGCAAAGCATGCCGATACCCAAAATAACCGCAAGCAGCAGGGCAAAGCTTCGCCGCACACGCATATCGATCACGCCTCCTTTTTTCAGATAAGTTCAAAGAATGCAGCCATGGTCCCCCGGTCGGCTCCCATACGGCGATGGGAATAAAAGAGATCCTCCCGGCAGCAGGTACAAAGCTCGGTCCGTGCGATATGCCCGGGCAGGATCCCACGCATCATAAGCTGAACGGCAGACAGGCCGGCAATATCCACATGCCACTTCTCCCCCATTCTGCGGATGAAGGGATCCGCGGTCTCTCCCATGGAGGCACGGAATGCGTCGGGCACATCGCCGTCTGTTTCAAAGCACTTCCCGCAGATGCAGGGACCGATCGCGGCAAGCATACGCTCCTGATGGCAGCCGTAATCGCAGATCATGCGCTCCGCACATTTCGCGGCGATACATACCGCGGCACCCCTCCATCCCGCATGCACAAGGGCAATGACACGGGCCTCCGGGTCGTAGAGAAACACAGGGGCACAGTCAGCATGATGGGTAATCAGAACGGTTCCTGGCCGATCGCAGATCATGGCATCGGCTTCCATTTCACGCATAAGTGAGAGTCCGCGCGCAGGGCTCTCCTCCGTCACAAAAACCGAGCGGTCAGAATGGACCTGCGAGAGCACCGCCGGCTTTCCCTTGATACCCGCCGCGCCGAAAAGGCGGCGGAAGTTCTCCCGGGCAGTGTCAACATCGTCATTTCTGCGCAGCCCCAGGTCGAGGCTTGCCCGATTTGCCTTCGAAACGCCTCCAAGACGTGTGGAGAAGCCTCCGCGCACACCGCCGGCGGCAAGGATGGCTGCCGGTTCAAGCCAGCAAACCCCGGCCTGCTCTCGTTTGATAAAGCCCTCGGTCATTCCGCAAAGGAGATGCCGCACAAGGCATCCGCCACGCGCTCAGCCGCGTGCTTTTCTTCTTCGGAAAGAGGCTTTCCCGCGTTCTGGTATTCAAAGCTTCTGCAGAAGGTATCCACATCCGCCTGCAAGCTGTCAAGATGCTTCACCGCCAGGGAAACCGCCTTATCTGTAAATTCAGGCTGGCGCTTTTTACCCAGCGCGCCTGCCGCGCGTTCGGTAAGCTCGGTAAGATGGTGCAGGCAGATATATTCCGCATTGTCAAACTTCAAACGGAATTCATCGCTCGACTCCCACATATGCAGAAGGTTGGAGTAATAATGCTCCATAAACTCCGCCACACGACGGCAGACAAAGCAGGAATCGGCAGTCTTATGCAGGGTCTTTGCCGCAGAAGCACAGTCCGGCTTTCCAAGAAGGCCGCCTCGCGGAAGCCCCTTTTTACGCACCTCCTCCAGGTGGGTCTGCAGGATGAGAGAAAGACCGAGACGGTTTTTCATGGCGAGCATGGCACTCAGATGCTCACGGCAGAAGCCCTGACGGTTGGTCTCAATGCGAACGTCGGGCTCCATCATGGCCGCACCCATCACGTATTCCAGCGCATCGGAACGGAGCCTTGCCTCCAGACGGCAAAGAGGACATCCGCAGGGCTCTTCGAAAGCCTCGTTGATGGGAATGGTATAGATATTTTCGTGCATGGCGGCAATTCTCCTGTCTGAAAAAATTCTTCGCTCACGTACAGATTACATATTTCTTTATATTATAGCACATACCTGACTCCCTGTCGATATTTTTTGCCTGCACAAAAGCAAACATACCGTAATCTTTACTCACCCCGCAAAAGAAACAAAAGCAACCGGCATAATCGGTCAAAAGTTGTTGCGGGCGACGGAGTTTTTCCGATCAAAGTTTTTGACAAAGCGAAGGTGTTGTGGTATAATACCATGTTAATAGCATGGGTCTTTATAACACTTTGAAAATATAAAGGGAGAGAGATCATGGTCAACACCGATTACAACTTCAAATTCGCCAAAGAAGGCATCACCTTCGACGATGTGCTGCTCATTCCCGCAAAGAGCGACGTTCTTCCGAAGTCTGTGGATGTTTCCACCCATCTTACCAAAAATATCACCCTCAACGTGCCCTTTATGAGCGCTGCGATGGACACCGTTACCGAAGCCGCCATGGCCATTGCCATCGCCCGTGAAGGCGGTATCGGTGTCATCCACAAGAATATGTCCATCGAGCGTCAGGCCGATGAGGTGGACAAGGTCAAGCGCTCCGAGAACGGTGTCATCACCGATCCCTTCTTCCTCTCTCCCAACGAGACGCTGGAGGATGCGGACAACCTGATGGCAAAGTACAAGATCTCCGGTGTGCCCATCTGCGAGAACGGCAAGCTCGTCGGTATCATCACCAACCGGGATATGAAATTTGAAGTTGACTTCTCCCGTCCCATCCGTGAGGTCATGACCCACGAAAACCTCATCACCGCCCCCGTAGGCACCACCCCCGAGGATGCCATCGCCATTCTGCGCCGTCACAAGATCGAAAAACTCCCCATCGTCGATGATAACTTCGCCCTGAAGGGTCTGATCACCATCAAGGATATCGAGAAGGCTTCCCGTTATCCAAACTCTGCCCGTGACAAGCAGGGCCGTCTCATCGTTGCCGCCGCCATCGGCGATGCTCCCAACGTTCTGGAGCGCGTTGCCGCCCTGCGCAATGCCGGCACCGATCTGCTGGTATTTGACTCTGCCCACGGCCACAACTCCAATATCATCCGCTCCATTGCCCGCGTGAAGGAAGCCTTCCCCGACATGGAGCTCGTTGCCGGCAACATCGCCACCGCTGCTGCTGCCGAGGATCTCATCGCTGCCGGTGCCGATGCCATCAAGGTCGGTATGGGCCCCGGTTCCATCTGTACCACCCGCGTGGTTGCAGGTATCGGTGTTCCCCAGATCTCTGCCGTGTACGATGCCGCCTGTGTCGCGGCAAAGTACGGCATTCCCGTCATCGCCGACGGCGGCATCAAGTACTCCGGTGACGTTGTCAAGGCGCTTGCAGCCGGTGCCAACGTTGTCATGCTCGGCAGCATTCTTGCCGGCTGCGAGGAAAGCCCCGGAGAGTTTGAAATCTATCAGGGCCGCCGCTTCAAGGTTTATCGCGGCATGGGCTCCCTTGCTGCCATGGCCAAGGGTTCCAAGGACCGTTACTTCCAGGCTGATGCAAAGAAGCTTGTTCCCGAAGGCGTTGAGGGCCGCGTTCCCTACAAGGGAAGCCTTTCCGATGCCATCTTCCAGATGGTCGGCGGTCTCCGTTCCGGCATGGGCTACTGCGGCGTGCAGACCATCGAAGAGCTGCAGGAAAAGGGGCAGTTTGTCCGTATCACCGGCAACGGCCTGAAGGAAAGCCACCCCCACGACATCTACATCACCAAGGAAGCCCCCAACTATTCTGCAAGTATCTAAAAAGTAAACGTTTAGGAGTTTTACCCGTATGTGGCTTGCTGACAAATGGGAGGATTACCGTCTCCTCGACTGCTCCGGCGGCGAACGTCTGGAGAGTTGGGGCGGCCATATCCTCATCCGGCCTGATCCTCAGGTTATCTGGCAGACCCCCAGAACCCATCCCGACTGGCGGCGTGCGGCTGGTAAGTATACCCGTTCCAGCTCCGGCGGCGGCGCATGGGACAAGGCCCGTCTGCCGGAAAGCTGGCGCATCACCTACCCTCTGGAGGTCATGCCCCTGCATTTCAACATCAAGCCCATGAATTTCAAACACACCGGCATTTTCCCCGAGCAGGCCGCCAACTGGAGCTGGTTCTCCGCCCGCATCGCCGAGGCCGTCAGGTCCCGACCCGTGGAGGTTTTGAACCTCTTTGCCTACACCGGCGGCGCAACGCTTGCTGCCGCGGCGGCAGGTGCTTCCGTCTGCCACGTGGATGCTGCCCGGGGCATGGTCGCCTGGGGGCGCGAAAACGCTGCCCTCTCCGGCCTTGCCGACCGTCCCATCCGCTGGATTATCGACGACTGTGTGAAATTCCTGCAGCGTGAGATCCGTCGGGGCAAAAAATACGACTGCATCATCATGGATCCTCCCTCCTACGGCCGCGGTCCGGGTGGCGAGATCTGGAAGCTTGAGGAGCAGCTCTATCCCCTCATCCGCCTGTGCGCTGAGGTGCTCTCCGACGATCCCCTCTTTGTTCTCGTCAATTCCTACACCTCCTTCTTCTCTCCCTCGGTGGCGGCATATATCCTCTCCGCCGAGATCGAGGCAAAATTCGGAGGACACACCGAGTGCGGTGAGCTGGGTCTGCCCGTAGGCGATACCGGCCGGGCTCTCCCCTGCGGCTCCTGTGCCCGCTGGACCGCAGATTAATCACCCCCTCAACTATCGAAAGGAGCCTTTTTCATGGATACGATCCTCCGCTGCGAACACGCCGCCTTCCACTACCCGGATACCGATGGCGCCGTTCTGCACGATCTGTCGTTATCCATTGAAAGAGGCTCTTTTACTGCTGTTTTAGGACACAACGGTTCCGGCAAGAGCACCCTTGCCAAGCTCTTCAATGCAATTCTTCTGCCGGATTCCGGCAAAGTATACGTCGACGGTATGGACACCTCCGACGAGGCGCACCTTTTCGATATCCGCCGCCGTATCGGCATGGTCTTCCAGAATCCGGATAACCAGATTGTCTCCTCTGTGGTGGAGGAGGATGTTGCCTTTGCCGCAGAGAACCTCGGTGTTCCCCCGGATGAGATCCGCCGCCGGGTCGACGATGCTCTGGCCACCGTCGGCATGACGGAATTTGTCCGTCATGCCCCCCATCTGCTCTCCGGCGGCCAGAAGCAGCGCATTGCCATTGCCGGCGTCATTGCCATGGAGCCGGACTGTATCGTGCTGGATGAGCCGACGGCCATGCTCGACCCTGCGGGCCGCCGTGATGTTATGCAGACGCTGCACCGGCTGCGCAATGAGCTGGGCATCACTGTCGTCCTCATCACACACCATATGGATGAGGCGCTGCAGGCCGACCGCGTTGTCGTCATCAGTGACGGAAGGATCGTACTGGACGGCGCTCCCGGGGATGTCTTTACCCACTGTGATACGCTTGCTTCCTACAGCCTTTCCGCACCGGAGACGGTGCTTCTGCTTTCCGCTCTTCAGGATGCGGGGCTCGACGTTCCTCTGACGGCTATGACGCCGGAGGCCTGCGCCGATGCCATCGCAGCCGCACTTTCGGAGTAACCAAAATGAATGCCAAGCTGACCGTTGAAAATCTGTGCCACGTTTACGGAGAAAACACGCCGTTCCGCCTTGCCGCGTTGGATGACGTGTCTTTTTCCGTTGCTCCGGGTGAGCTTATCGGTATCATCGGACATACCGGCTCCGGCAAGAGTACCCTCATCTCCCACATGAACGGGCTCATGAAACCAACTTCCGGCCGCATTCTTCTGGACGGGGCGGACATCTGGGCAGATCCCCAAAAGATTCGGGATATCCGTTTCCGTGTCGGTCTTGTTTTCCAGTATCCCGAGCATCAGCTTTTTGAGGACACTGTCTATCGCGATATCGCCTTCGGTCCCACGAATATGGGGCTTGACGAGGATGCTGTGCGTGAGCGTGTGGAAGAAGCCATGGAATTTGTCGGTCTCGGCCCGGAATACCGGAATCGTTCTCCCTTTGAGCTTTCCGGCGGACAAAAACGCCGTGTCGCCATCGCCGGCGTCATCGCCATGCGGCCCGAGGTGCTCATACTGGATGAGCTCACTGCAGGCCTTGACCCCCGCGGCTGTCAGGAGCTTCTCGGCGAGATCTGCGAGTTCCGCCGCCGCACCGGATGCACCGTGCTCCTGGTCAGTCACAGCATGGATGAGGTGGCCGAGGTAGCCGACCGCATCCTTGTGATGAACCACGGCCATGTGGAGATGTTTGATGCCCCGGGAAAGGTCTTTGCCGAGGCCGAACGCATCGAGGCCATCGGTCTCACCGTGCCCGCCGTTACCAAGGTCTTCCGCCTGCTTGCAGACAGAGGCATCCCCGTGAACCCCTCCATCTTCCGCCGTGCGGATGCTCTGAACGCCCTCCTCTCGCTCCGGAAAGGAGGCCGCTTATGAATCTTTCCAACATCACCCTCGGACAGTATTTCCCCGGGGATTCCGCCGTTCACAGGCTCGACCCGCGTTACAAGATCGTGCTGACCCTCCTCTATATCGTTACGCTCTTTCTTGCAGGCGGGGTGTTTTCTTATCTCGTCTGCGCAGCCATACTGCTGGTCGTGATCTTTCTGTCCCGTATCAGTCTCCGCATGGTGGCAAAAAGCGTCGCCCCCATCGGCGTGCTCATTCTCATCACGGCGGTGCTGAACATCTTTTACACCCCCGGCGAAAACATTCTCTGGCAGTGGTGGGTGCTGAAGATCACAACGGAAGGCATTCTTTCCGCCATCCGGATGATCGCACGTATCATCATGCTCGTCGCAGGCTCCTCCATCCTCACCTACACCACCTCCCCCATCCAGCTGACCGATGCCATCGAGAGTCTTCTCTCTCCCCTGCGCGTTATCCGCGTACCGGTGCACGAGATCTCCATGATGATGTCCATCGCTCTCCGCTTTATTCCCACGCTCATCGAAGAAGCGGATAAAATCATGAGCGCACAAAAGGCCCGCGGTGCCGACTTTGAAAGCGGAAACGTATTCCGCAGGGTCAAGGCCATGATCCCCCTGCTGGTGCCTCTCTTTATCAGTGCCTTCCGCCGGGCAGACGAGCTGGCCCTTGCCATGGAGTGCCGCTGCTACAACGGCGGAAAGGGTCGTACGCGCCTCCATAAGCTGAAGGCCGCGCCAAAGGACCATGTTATTTTCTTTACTGTACTGCTGCTGTTTGCCGCCATCTCTGTTGCCGGCAGATTCGGATATTGAAACCGCTCGACAAAAAGGCAGATCCGTCTAAAACGGATCTGCCTTTTTTCTGCATTACAGTATGGCCGTATCAATTATCACGCATTGACTGCATAGTCCTTTTTGAACCCGTGTGAGCCAAACACCTGCCATTTACCCACACCAAGTCTCTGCAAAACCGCCCGGCGCTCCTCTGCGCATAGCGCCGGAGACGTATCCACCGACGTCATCAGAATAGGTGCATACTGATTATACCGCGCCTGCTCCTGTGTCAGGCCGTGAACATTGATGTAAATATCGCCGGTGAAAGCGATATGATGCGTATAATCGATCAAAACGATCTCTCCCGGCAGATGGCCGCCCTTTCCTTCGTATACTTCAAAATGCAGTTCGCCGAAATCATAGAAACCGATCTGCGTTAACGGCTCCGTCAAGTCTCCGGAATCGTTCCAGGGTACCACGATCCTGTCGGGGTCAGTAACCGGCTGATACGACGTGAGTATCTTGCAGATATTGATGTAGGGCTTATGCAGCGGATTCTTTTCCCGATACCCGTCATTGCCCAAATGTTCGTTTTTGAGACATGCGGCCGTCTTTGCGCTTGCAACGATCTCGTCAAACGACGAAAGCAGTCCGCAATGGTCAACATCCGCGTGGGTGACCAGAACCTTTTTCTCTCTTTTATCAAAATCAGGAAAGAGCTCGTGGAAAAGAGAAAACATTTCTTGGCTGTAACAGGCATATCCGCTGTCAACAAACAGCAGTTCTCCCCTGCTGTTGATGATGATCGTATTGCTTCCGCACGGCGGCTCGATCAGCGTGATCTCAGTATCCTCGGTTACTTTATGGACACTGATCCGCGGCATAAACGCCTTGCCCTTGCACGCGCCGAGAAGCTCAGCAAATTTACTGATGCTGTCAAAGGTTCTGTACGGCGACAAACCGTGCTCATCCAGTGTCTGCATGGCCAGATTGACGTGAACCAGCAGCTCACTGCTGTCATTCTCCGAAAGCCCGACGGTTTTTGCAAGCCCCATAACGTATGTGTTATAAAAAATACTGTTGTCAAAAATCTTTTCCGAGCTGTTATAGTCAATCACACGCACTCTGCAAAGCTTTTCAACGGCTTTGAGAAATTCGGATATCTTTTCAAGGTTTTCCACATACAGCCCCATTTTGAAAAGCTGATAGTCCGTACCGTTTTCCTGTGAACTGATGTAGGAAATGTTGAAATTAAAGTCATTGATAAGCTTCAGAACATCCGTGACACTGCCGGGAATATCCCTGAGGCAGAACTCGATGAGAACAACGCTGGTCCGGTTTGCATTGTTCTGCAGATATCCGATCTTTTCGAGTTCAATATCCGCTTTTTTAAGCTGCTCTTCAGTACCTTCCGCATCAATAAAAAGGGTATGGGAATCAACGGCTTTGTTATAGCTGACGCGGGTAATATTGATCCCGAGAGCAGAAAAACACTGGCTGGCTTTCAGAAATGCGCCGATATGGTCGGGCATGGAAGTAACGTATGTTTTTTTCATAGAATCACCCGGTAGTTATTTATCTTTCGGCAATCATTCTGCACTTTACGATGGCTTCCGTAACATCCTTCAGTACAAGCTCACCATTTTGGTTGCATACATCAATAGATATTTCCACAAGACCGTTCTTATTGTTTCGTTTGACAAGATCGGTGACCGTTGCCACTCCCGTGAGGGTATCTTCCGCATACACCGGCTTCAGCCATTCGATTTTTGTGGATTTTCCCGCAAGCAGTTCGGCTCCGAAAAAATCAACCTCCAGATATTTTGCCCATACCGACATAAAGGACATAACGCCCGGCGCGATCAGTTTCCCAAACGTTGTCGATTTTGCATATTCCTCATCGGTATGCAGCGGAATATTGTCGTAATCTGCCGCAAACGCCAGCATTTTATCTTTTCTGATCGTTGCCGGTGGGATATCCACGGACATTCCGATCTCAAGTTCATCAAAATACATTTCAACCTCCAACGTCTGTCCGTCAGTCAAGCATACTGCCGATTTTATCTAAAGCCGCATAAAAGTCACGGATGTAGAGATGGGATATCTCCTGCATCTCCCCCTGTCGGTCGGGAGACATTCTGTCCCACACGCCGGAAAGCAGAAACCCGGCCTCCTTTGCCGTAACAAGAGCGGGATAGGAATCTTCAAAGACCATGGTATTTTCCGGTCTGACTCCCATTTTTTCTGCTGCGGCAAGGAAAATATCCGGCCGGTTTTTTCCTGCACCGACCTCGGTGCAGGTGAAGATCTCACAAAAAAGCTTTGCGATACCGAGTCTTTCCAGTGCCATTTCCGCAAAGGGTCGGTCGGTGGCGGTGGCCAGACACATGGGGATGTTTGCAGCCGCAAGCCTCTGCAGGAACTCCCTGGCACCGGTCTTCATTTGCACCTCCGTGCGGTAAAATTCACGAACGGCATCGTAAATGCTCTCAATGATCTCGGGTACAGACTCGGTGATGCCGTATTCATTCCGCGCAAAATAGGCGGATTCCTCCAGTGTCATCATCCTGACATCCTCTTTGAAGGTTGGCTTTGGCTCAATGCCACGCCTCCGCAGAAATCCGACGCTGACCTCCTCCCAGATGTGCATGGAATCAAGAAGCGTGCCGTCCATGTCAAAAATCGCACCGCAAATTCTTATGCCGTCCATATTTCCCGCTCCGTTTCCGCAATAAACGCCTCAGGAGATCGATCACCGAGCTCCGCAAAAACGAGAAGTTTTCCTTTCCGCAGGGATATCTCCGCCGCGCAGCCGCAGAATTGATTGCTGACCCCGAGAGGATCCTCGCAGGAAAGAGCTGCGTCGGAAAGCGTATAATAAAGCCCGGTCTCACACACGCCTGAAGCTTCGGTCAGCGCAAAGACGGAAACCGTTCCGAGAAGCTTTTCGGAAAAGCGGAGGCTGCCCGGCGCAAGGCAGGTAACGGCATAGCCGTCGCCAAACATCCAGGCATCGCATCCTTCTTCCGCGGCTTCAGCCAAAGCAAGATAGTTTGCATAGGTGTGGTCGGGACGGCCTCCCGCGCAGCCAAAGAGCAGGATACGGCGGCATCCCGCCTCCATTGCCCGGCGCAATGCCAGCGCGGTATCCGTCTCATCCTTCTCCACGGGGTGACATTGGGTGGGTATATCTGCAGGCCGCTCGCCGAGAGAGTCAAAATCCCCCACCGCCAGATGCGGCAGAAGTCCAAGTGCACGGGCGGCAGCAAGGCCTCCGTCGGCGGCGATGACGATATCCTCCGCGCCGGGGGTCGGCCGGGGATCGACTTGCGGCGCAGCACCAATGATATAACAGGTTTTCATAGGCCTATTTCACCCTTCATTTCAGAATAGCCCAAGCTTGCGGAAGGCAAGAATGAATACAAACAAGGTCGCAGAAACGAGCATCGTGCTGTAGAAAACATACCGCGCCGCAAGATGCGCATCCGCGCCGGCATCGGCAGACATGACGTAGCCGGTGACCGCCATCGGGGATGCAAAGAGAAGCAGTAGCACGCCGAGATCCGGGCCTCGGAAACCAAAGGCAACGGCCGCGGCCATCGTTGCCGCAGGAACGATCAGCAGCCGAAGCAGAAGCCCCGTCCACGTAAGCCCCTTGGCGGGCTTCCCCTCTGCGGTGGTCAGATTTGCACCGAGCGCGATAAGAGCCAGCGGAGATGCAATGCTCGAGAGATATCCCAGCGTCGTATCTATAAAGGCCGGGAAGCTGATATCCGCAGCAGATGCCGCAAGTCCAAGAACCGAAGCAATAATGAGCGGGTTCCTGACAATGTTCAGCAGCGTGCGGCCAAGCTCCAGTTTGCCCTCGTTCTTTGCATCAAACACGGCAAATATAATGACCGCATAGATGTTGAACATGGGGATGACCGCTGCCATGATGAGCGCCATGGGTGCAGCACCCGCCTCACCGAAAAGATTGACCGCCACAGGCAGACCGAAAATCAGACAGTTCGTTCGCCAGATCATCTGCGCAAGTACACTGCGGCGGGCATTTTCCTTTACGAAGATGGGAACGACGAGCACCGAGGCAAGGACGATGACAAAGAGGGTGATCTCCGCAAAAAGCACCAGCCGCAGGTTCTCACTGACAGATACGCTGTTCTGCTGTATGCTCCGGAAGAGCATGACGGGAAGACAGATCTTAAAGATAAACCGGTTGAGCTTTTTAATGAGATCGGCATCGAACCAGCCGATCCGGCCAAGAACCCGGCCGATCATGACCATGGCAAAGAGTGGGAATACCGCACCGGCGGAAAACAGAATATCCTGCATATGTAGGCCTCGCACAGCTGCGCATTGCGCAGTTTTTTTCTCCTGTATATTTTAGCCTCTTTTTTTCCTTTTGTCTACCGATAATAAGGAATTGACCTGACGGATATGATGGTGTATAATTATCTTATGTACGGGCACCGGAAAAACGGGCTCGTCTCAATGAATCTGATCAATAGTTTTGGAGGTTTTCTATTATGCGCGTTGGTGTTATGGTCGGTTATCGCGGGGAGCGCGATCTCGACAAGAAGTTTGCCGACATTGTTGAAAAGGGGATCTTCTCCTGCCAGCTCTGCTGCTGGAAGCTCGTGGACGATCTGGAGGCTGAGGCAGCCTACGTCCGTGAGAAGTGCGAAGAATACGGTGTGACCATCTCCTCCCTGTGGTGCGGTTGGCCCGGCCCGGCATTCTGGAACTTCCGTGAAGGTCCTCAGACCCTCGGCATTGTTCCTCCCGCTTACCGCTTCCAGCGCTGCCTGCATCTGCAGCGCGGCATTGAGTTTGCCCATTATCTCGGCGTCAAGAACATCGTCACTCATGCCGGCTTCATCCCCGAGGATATGAACGATCCCAACTACACCGGTACCGTTGCCGCTCTCAAGGCTCTTGTCAAGTGGCTGAAGCAGTACGAAGTCCGCTTCCTTTTTGAGACAGGTCAGGAGACCCCCACCACTCTCGTACGCGTTATCGAGGAATGCGGCCCCGAGTACTTCGGCGTCAACTTCGATGCCGGCAACCTCATCCTTTACGGCAAGGCAAATCCCGCCGATGCCATCGAAATTCTCGGCAAGTACGTCCATGACCTGCATGCCAAGGACGGTCTCTATCCCACCGACGGCATCAATCTCGGCACCGAGGTCGCCCTCGGCGACGGTAAGGCCAACTTCCCCCACATCATCAAGACCCTCAAGGCTCTCGGCTACGACGGTGCCGTGACCATCGAGCGCGAGATCTCCGGTGAGCAGCAGAATGCCGACATCCTCAAGGCCAAGGCTATTCTTGATGATCTTATTGCCAACGCATAAGCATCCGATATGAAAAAAGCTCTTTCATTTGTGCTTCTTCTCGCCCTTGCCCTCTCCCTGTGCGCCTGTTCGGGCTATCAGGGAGACGGCTGGTCGGAGGATTTTGCCGATATTCCGCAGAACCCTGTTGCCACCATCACCATGGAGGACGGTTCCGTCATCCGTCTGGAACTCTATCCGCAAAAGGCTCCTCAGACAGTCTGCAATTTCATTTCTCTTGCCAATTCCGGCTTTTATGACGGACTGACCTTCCACCGTATTTCTCCGGATTTCGTCATCCAGGGCGGCGATCCCGACGGCAATTCCCAGGGCGGACCGGGCTATTCCATTTTTGGCGAGTTTGCCACCAACGGCTATGAGACCAATGATCTCACCCACAAGGTCGGCACCATTTCCATGGCCCGCACAAACTATGACAACAACTCCGCCGGTTCCCAGTTTTTCATCTGCATCGGTGATTATGCCGGCAGTCTGAACGGCAAATATGCAGCCTTTGGCGATGTCATTGAGGGGCTTGACGTGTGCCTTGCACTCGGTAAACTCCCCGTCAACGGAGAAACTCCCGTGGATGCCCCCGTCTATTCCAGCATCCGCGTGGATACCTTTGGCTACGATTATCCCGAACCCATCAAGCGCTGATGATCCGGATCCTTCCCTCTGACCGATTTCTGCGCCGCTGTGTGGTTCTTTCAGCCCTATTCCTGTGCGGAACAGGGCTGATCTTCGCTCTGCGGGCAATCTTTGGCGTGCAGTTTTATACCGTATACACGCCTTTTGCACGTACGTTTTTGTTTGTGCTTTCATGGGTGACGGCAGTTTTCCCCTTTTCCGTCTCCGAACTTATCATCACCTCGGTGTCACGGTCGCCCCGCTTCTTTTGCTCTTCTTCTTTTTTCGGGCCGCCTTCTCCGCAGGGAACCGGGCAGGCCGGGTGCTTCTGCGGTATCTTGCACTGCTTCTCTGTGCTGCGACCGCGCTGCTGTTCTGTTTCTACCTTTTCTGGGGAATGTCCTACGGCGCGCCGACGCTGGCAGAGCAATTGGGTCTTGAGGTCCGGACCTTCAGCACGGACGAGCTTCTTTCCGTTGCCGAGTGCGTACGGGATGAGCTGAACGTGGCTTCGGACTCTGTTTCCCGCAACGATGACGGAACACTGACAAAGCCCGGATTCCGCAAAACCTCAAAGTATGCCGCCGAGGCGGTCGGTGCCTATACCGGTCTTCCCACCGCACCGGCAAAGGGTGTTTTGAACAGCAGTCTCATGTCGTTTGCCACAATCACCGGCATTTTCATCCCCCACACGGCCGAATGCAATGTCAACACCTACAACCGCACGGCAGGGCTCTGCTTTACGGCGGCGCATGAAATGATGCACCGCTGGTGTGTCGCACCGGAGGACGAGGCAAATTTTGCCGCCTTCCTTGTGCTCTACGAGCATGGCAACGACTATGCCCGCTATTCCGCCCTCTTCAGCGCATGGCTCTACCTTGCCCCCCAGATCAAGCGGGCGGATTCCCCCGCCTACACAAAGCTTTATTATTCCCTGTCCGACGGTGTGCGCGCCGATCTCAAACAATATGACACCCTTTGGAGCGCATACCGCGGTACTGTCATCGAGCAGGTAGCCAGTTCAGCAAACAATGCCTATCTTGAGCTGCAGGGCGAGAGTGACGGCATCAAAAGCTATGGCCGCATGGTCGATCTTCTCATTGCCTACTATCTCTCCTGACGGAGATCCGTCAGTTCGGAGGACTCATGAAACGTTTGATTTCCATTCTCATATCGCTGTCTCTGCTCCTGCTTGCCGGCTGTGCAGAAGCACCCGCGGCATCCCCGTCGAGCTCCGAAAGCATGCTCCCCTCCGGGGACATGCCGGGCAGCTCATCTTCCGTTTTTGACAGGCTTGTGGAGGATAACAAAGACTACCGCTCCGCTGCAGATAAGGTGATTATGACCTCATCCATCAGCTATGAACGCCTGGTCTCCGACGTTGTCCCTTCCCTTGCGGCAGACAGCATCAACGCAACGATTGCGACTCTCGCGGCTAATCTTCGGCTTTCCGCGGATCTGCGTGGCGAGGAGGCCATCAACGATCACAGGAACAATGCCGATCTTGCCGCCTATTATGAGGTGCAGGAGATCGTGCTGGCGCACGTCTGCGAAAAATCCGTATCCTATACCGTCCGTTCCACGGTATATTCGGGCGGCATGCATGCCCAGGATTCCGACACCACCCTGAATTTTGACGCACAGACAGGCAAGCAACTGTCCCTTGATGACATTTTTGATGTCACGGCGGATATTTATCTCCCCCGTCTGCATGCGGAGATTCTGCGGATCATCGATGCGGAGAAGCTGACTGCCGAGCCGACGGAGTTTCTCTATTACGAAAACTACGCCGAAGTACTGACCGCAAACTTCTTCAACGATAAGTGGTATTTGACCGACGATACCCTTTACCTCATCTATCAGCCCTACGAGATCGCACCCTATACCGCGGGTGTCATTACCTTTGCGGTCCCGTATTCCTCCATTGCGGATATTTTGGAAAACTCACAGGTAGGTTGATCTCCATGGTTGTTGGCGAAAAGCTGAGACTGCATATCGAAGCCACCTCCGGCACGGGTGACGGAATCGCCCATGCCGATGGTATCGTGATCTTTGTACGCGGCGCGGTGCGCGGCGATCTCTGCATGGCCGAGGTCGACCGTGTAACGCGCCGCGCCGTTTTTTGCCGCATGACGGAGCTGATCTCCCCCTCTTCGGAACGTATTGCATCCGACTGTCCTCAAAGCGACCGCTGCGGCGGCTGCCCCGCCCGGCACATGACCTATCCGGAAGAGCTTTCCGCAAAGGCCGGGCACGTCAAAAGCTGCCTTCGCCGCATCGGCGGATGGGATGCCGAGCCCGACCGGATCCTCGCCGCTCCATCCCGGGACGGATACCGCAACAAGGCCCTCCTGCGCTATGATGCCGCCTGCGGCGAATTCGGCTTCTGCGAGGCAGGAGGACATACCCCCGTGCCCGGCCTCTGCCGTGCGCTGCTTTCCTGTGAAGAATCGCACCGCGCCGCCGGGATCATTGCAGCCCATTGCCGCAGGACCGGTTATATTCCTTACGGACTTCTGATCCGACGTTCCCTGCACCACGGCGAGCTTCTGCTTGCACTCCTGTCGGATACGCCCGTTCCTAAAAAAGGCGACCTGATCGCATCTCTGACCGGAGAGATCCCACATCTGACCGGCCTTGTACGCTGCCCGGTGCCCGGAAAGGGCGGTGTCGGCATCGGACGGGATCCCGAGCTGCTTTACGGTTCCCCCGATATCCGGGAGACCCTGATGGGGATTGAATTTACCGTTGCTCCCGGCGCTTTTTTTCAGGTCAATACGCTTATGGCCGAAAAGCTCTACGAAATCGCAGCGGATTACATTCGAGAGGCCGCACCGTCCTCCGTTCTCGATCTCTACTGCGGCATCGGCAGCATCGGCCTGTGCACAACAACGCCGGAAACGCGGCTCATCGGTGTGGAGATCGTTCCTGCAGCGGTGGAATGTGCAGGAAAAAACGCAGCCGCCTGCGGCCGCACAGCGGAATTCATCGCAGGCGATGCCTCTGCCGCCGCAGCCGAGCTTGCACAGCGCGGGGAGACGCCCGATCTCATCATCCTCGACCCGCCCCGAAAAGGACTTTCCGAGGATCTGTGCGACTTGCTCTGCAAAATGGCACCGCCGCACCTTGTCTATATCTCCTGCGATCCCGCCACCCTCGCCCGGGATATCGCCCGGCTGTCCAAAGGCTACACGCCGCAGAAATACTCCGTCTGCGATCTGTTTCCCGGTACCGACCATATTGAAAGCATTGTTTGTTTGAGTAGGGAAAAGGCCGACGATTATTTCCGCATTTCGGTTCAGACGAAGGACTTGAAAACAAAGGCGAACTGACTGACAAACTTGATTTGATAAAACAAAATATAAAGGGGAATACAGGATTGAAAAAAGTATATTTTGTATTGGTACTGATACTTACATTATTTATGCTCTGTAGTTGTGGGGGATATGTCAAGAGTTATTCTGCAACCATTTTGATTACTTCCTGTCAGGGCAATGAAGCAAGTATGGAATTTGAT
>JAFQKV010000050.1 GCA_017414715.1 Clostridia bacterium | reverse complement strand
TTGCCCTCAAGCAGCATCTCCACTGCCTTGACACCCATCTTTGCAGCGATAAGTCTGTCGCGCAGAGACGGCGATCCGCCGCGGACAACATGTCCGAGACGTGCAAATCTTGAGGGAATTCCGGTTGTTTTTTCGATGGTTTCGGTGAGCTTTTCCGCATAGCCCGCAACACCCTCGGCAACGAGGATAATGAAGTTGCGCTTGCCCTGCTCCTTGCTCAGCTTTATCTTTTCTATCGCTTCTTCTTCGTTAAAGGGAATCTCCTTGACTACAACCGAGGATGCACCGACCGCGATTCCCGCTTCAAGAGCGATATAGCCCGCGTCGCGTCCCATTACCTCAACAACATTGCATCTTGCATGGGATTCGCAGGTGTCGCGCAGACGGTCTACCATCTGAATAACAGTATTCATGGCGGTGTCAAAGCCGATAGAATTCTCGGTGGCGGTGATATCGTTGTCGATAGTGCCGGGAATGCCGATGGTGGGGATGCCGCGCACGGACAGGTCGGTGGCGCCGCGGAAGGTGCCGTCACCGCCGATGGCCACGATGCCGTCGATGCCGTGCTTCTTGCAGGTGGCGATGGCCTTCTGCATACCCTCTTCGGTCTTGAACTCGTCACAGCGGTCGGAGTAGAGGAAGGTGCCGCTGCGGTCGATGATGTTGGATACGGTGCGGGCGTTCATCTCGATCATTTCGTCGTAGATGAGACCGCGGTAGCCGCCCTTGATGCCGACTACTTCCACACCGCGGGCAAGAGCGGCACGGGTAACGGCACGCACAGCGGCGTTCATTCCGGGAGCGTCACCGCCGGAGGTGAGCACGCCGATTTTGGTGAATTTCTTTTCCATAACAATAACTCCTTTATAGATAAATCGAAATCGAAAATTTCCGGGATTTCATACATGGATTATTGTAATACAATCCACCGGGAAAATCAAGGGGAAGAGCGGATTTTCTTTATGTCGACGGATTTTTTCTCAGAATCCGCCCTCTCCGCCATTGTGCATCTTGACAAAAAATAATTTGTGTAGTATAATAGGGAGGATACAAATGCGGGCCATTAGCTCAGTTGGTCAGAGCTCCCGGCTCATAACCGGTCGGTCCTGGGTTCGAGTCCCCGATGGCCCACCAAGCAAAGAACAGAAAGGATACCTCTTTTCTGTTCTTTTTATGTATGAACCGAAAATCGTCTCCAATTCTCCTGCTATTTTATTACAGAAAGGAATCCACTATCATGGCAAACGTATGCGTCATTACCGGCGGCGGAAGCGGAATGGGTCTGGAAGCCGCCAAGTTCATGCCCAAGGACAAAATCATCGTCGTCACCGGCAGAACTCTCAGCAAACTGGAAAATGCGGTCAACACCCTGAAGGAGCTGGGCTACGAGGCCTACGCCAAGACCTGCGACACCTCCGTGCGCGAAAGTGTAAAGGAACTGGTGGAATTCGCCTCCGGTCTGGGCGAGATCAGGAACGTCATCAACTCCGCCGGTGTCTCTCCCGCTATGAACGGCACGCCGGAGACCATTCTGCGCATCAACGCCCTGGGCACGGTATACGTCAATCAGGAATTCTCCAAGGTTATGAAGCCCGGCAGCGTCATCGTGGACGTGTCCTCCAACTCCGCGTACATCCTTCCCTCCTTTATCATCCCCAAAAAGCTCTATCCTCTGGCCGATACCGACGAGGAAGCGTTTATCGCGAAGATCGTCAAAAAGTCCAACATCGCCAAAGGGGACTACCAGCGCAAGGGCATGGCCTACTCCATCTCGAAGAATTTCGTGATCTGGTACGCCAAGAAATGCGCCTTTGAATACGGAAAGAAGGGCATCCGCGTGGTTTCCCTCAGTCCCGGACTCATCGCCACCGATATGGGCAATCTGGAAAAGGAAGACGGCGGCATGCTGATTCCCTTCTCCGCCGAGGAACGCATGGGCAAGCCGGAGGAGCTGGGATTTGCCCTGGCCACGGTTGCCGATGAACGCAACGGCTATCTCGCCGGTGTGGACATCCTCTGCGACGGCGGCAGCACCAGCGGCATGAAGGAATTCAAAAAGAAGAAGTAAGCACAAACAAAGCCAGGCATCGCACGGATGTCTGGCTTTCTTCTTATTACAGATACCGGTCGCAGCATACCGGCGGGCAGGCTCCGGCGTTCTTGCCGTCATACGCATACACCCGTCTTGTGAAACGGATACCGCTCATCGGATTTCCGCCGTGAAACGCGGTACCGATCATATACGCGGGTGCGATGCCCTCTTCCCGCCAACGGCGCAGGGCAGTCAGCTCTCCCGCACCGGATTCGTCTGCCCATACGGCATTGACGCCCAGTCCGCCCGATCCGTGATCCCGGCCGGGGAAGAGAAACCACCGGGCAAACTCCATGGCGCAGCTGTATCCGCCTGATGCAGCAGCTACCCGGTTGTAGTAGCGCATGGCATCCGGATAGGGCACGCAGGGATCCGCGCTTCCGGAGAAAAGGATCAGTTTGCCGCCGCGCTCCCGGAAAGCGGAAAGATCCGGCGAGTTTGCATTGAGATCCGCCGCCAGCGTCTCGTTCACGCGGTCCAGATCGCGGTCAAAGTCAAAGCGGTCTCCGTCGTAGTCCGCGCCGAACGTCCAGATAAAGGGATAAAAATGCGGGCTTTCCGCCGCCTGACATTCGCAAATACCGCATCCGTACCGTTCAGAACCGGCGGGAATACCGTTGTAAATCCGCTCACCGGTACGGGGATTAACAGGTCCGCCGTACACTGCCCGGAGCGCATTCAGCCGAAACTTGTCAAACGCGGGATTTTTCGCTCCGATGTACCGCACCATCTCGTTGAGAAACGCCTCGTCCGCCCGGGGAATCGTGACGAAATCATCCCCCGGCACGCCGTCACCCGCCTTCTGATGAAACTCCGTCGCCGCGGCGGTGATGGCATACACCTCCTCCCGGGTGAACAGCGGTCCAATCTCCCGGGGGCGGAAATGATTGTGCGCCCAGAGGAAATAGGTATGCAGGTGGGTGCGGTTGTTGGCCGGAACGCCGCCCAGAATTCCGTCGTAATCCTCCGGGAAGCGCTGTGCCTCTGCGAGAGCCTGCTGTCCGCCGGTGGAATGGCCGACGAAGTAGCTGAACCGTGCATCCTCCCCGTAATACCGCCGCACGACAGCCTTGCCCGCCTCCGTCATCAGATGGGTTGCCCGCCAGCCGAAATCTTTCACCACGTCGGGATTGCCGATGCCGCTTTCCCGTCCCCGGGAAGTGCCCATATCCGTACAGGCCACGGCGTATCCGCTTTTCAGATAGGGCATCAGCCAGCTGTGGTGGATGCTGCCCGCCATGCCGCCGTTGCCCAATCCGAGGAAAATTCCGTTCCAGTCCTTCGGCAGCCAGACCTCGCTGAGGAGATTTCTCGTCTGGAACTCCACATCGGGCGTTGCTTGCAGCTGGGAGAGCTGCCGGAGCTTTTGGAGCAAGTCCCGCTCCTGCCGGCTCCGGCCCCGGATGGGCAGCAGCTCCAGATTGCGGTTTTGCAGCACAGGGCTGAGGTATTTGGTCTCAAACACGCTTTTGAAATGTCCGGCCAGAAATACCGAGTGGAACAGATGAGAATCAATGACGCAGGAATCTCCATTGACCATGGCGGTCAGCACATTGCTGTTGAGGAAGAAGCCCTCGCCGGCGGAAAAGGTCTGGGTCTGGCCGGGTGTGGAGACCTTGACGCTGCCGGATACCACGCAGTCAAACTCCAGGGCTTCGTGCCAATGCCAGGGAATCATGGTCTGGGCCAGGTCCACATGGTGGAAGGCGTAGGGGTACTCGTTGTGCAGGCCCTCTACCTCTTCCATATAGTTGGTTCGTATCCGCAGCTTCATCCGGTTCACATCCTTTTATAAAAATGTAATTCTTGGCGATATTCTTATATTTTAAGGCCGTATATTGATGGAAAACAGCCATAAAGGCGGTATAATAATTATACAAGAAGGAACCGGGAATGTAAAGTGCCTGTGCAATAAAGGAGGAGCCAATTATGAATACGGTCT
>JAFQKV010000049.1 GCA_017414715.1 Clostridia bacterium | reverse complement strand
TTCACAGGCAAGGGCATCCAGTACGGCGGCTCACTCATCCGTCCCGAAGCAACAGGCTACGGTGCCGTTTACTACACCGTTGAAATGCTCAAGCACTTCGGCGACAGCATTGAGGGCAAGACCTTCGTTGTATCAGGCTTCGGTAACGTTGCCTGGGGTACAGTTAAGAAGATCACCGAGCTTGGCGGTAAGGTAGTAGTTATCTCCGGTCCCGACGGCTACATCTACGACGAGAACGGCGTTAACACAGAGGAAAAGATCAACTATATGCTTGAGATGCGTGCATCCTGCCGTAACAGAGTTCAGGACTACGCTGAAAAGTTCAACGTTCCCTTCTTCGCAGGCGAGAAGCCCTGGGGCGTAAAGGCAGACATCCTTATGCCCTGTGCTACTCAGAACGAGGTCAGGATCGAGGATGCCAAGAAGATAGTTGAAAACGGCATCAAGTACTACGTTGAGGTCTCCAATATGCCCACCACCGCTGAGGCTGTTGCCTACCTCAAGGAGAACAACGTCATCATCGCTCCCTCCAAGGCTGTCAACGCCGGTGGTGTTTCCGTCTCCGGTCTTGAGATGACCCAGAACTCCATGCGTCTGTCCTGGAGCGCTGAGGAAGTTGATGAGAAGCTGCACACCATCATGTCCCGCATCTTCTCCGCATCCATCGAAGCTGCTCACAAGTACGGCTTTGGCGACGACCTCGTTGCCGGTGCCAACATTGCCGGCTTCCTGAAGGTTGCTGACTCCATGCTCGCCTACGGCGTGGTGTAATCCCTGCCCGTTTATATGCTAAAGGCATCCCCAATACAAAATTGGGGATGCCTTTTTTTGTCGGTCAGATCTGTACGCTTTCACCGGGCCGGGGCGTTAAAAGAATAAGTGACGGTGCGAAAATATCGCGGACTGTAACAACGCGCTCAACGGACATGCCGTTCCCGGGGTAGAGGTCGTGATGGAGCGGCATAAGTGCCGGTATATTACATTCCGCACAGAGACGGACGGCTTCTTCGGGATGAAAATTTCCGATGCAGTTGTCCCGCAGACGGAAAGCATCCCGACCGTTGACCGGGAGAAGAGCGGCATCAACGCTGCAAATACGCTCTGCAAGTCCCGGATAAGGACAACAGTCGCCGGAATGGTAGATATGCTGTCCGTCGAGACTTACGATATAACCGTATTCCGCATAGAAACCGTCGGATAACGGATGCAGCTCCTCGTGTGCTGCGGGAATGGGGGTGATCCCGTCAAACTCCGTATCAGCCGTGGGGCAGAAGATACGCTCATCGGGTATGCCGAGCAGAAGCAGCTTTTCCTTGACGGGCTTCGGGCCCACAAAGATCGCGGAAGGATTTGCCTTTGCAAGCGCAGGAACAGTTTCCGGGTCTGTGTGATCGGTGTGATCGTGTGTCAGAAGAATGTAATCGATGCCGTGGAGAGATTCCGGCCGGACGGGTGGGGGATAGGCGCGCTCCCAAAGACCTGCGCGGCCCTTGGCATGCTTGTCAACACTGTATGAGAGATACGGATCAATGAGAATACGGCGCGTACCCTCAAGGCGCACGCCGCACTGTCCGAGATAGGTGATCTGCATGGGTCAGAAGAGGGTGCCCTGCGCACCGGTCTCGGTGTGGAGCTCAAGGCCGAGGTGCCGGTATGCGGCGGGGGTGGCAAAGCGGCCGGTTTGTGTACGGTTTAAGAATCCGATCTGCATCAGATAGGGCTCATAGACATCCTCAAGGGTGACGGTCTCCTCGCCGACCATGGCGGCAAGGGTGTTTAAGCCTACGGGGCCGCCGTTAAAATGCTCGATGATGCTTGAAAGAATGCGGCGGTCGACGGTGTCGAGGCCGAGAGCGTCGATGTCCAGCGCGGCAAGCGCAGCATCGGCGGCATCTGCGGTGATGACTCCGTTTGCTCGCACCTCCGCAAAGTCGCGCACACGGCGCAGCAGGCGGTTGGCGATACGGGGGGTACCGCGGGATCGGCGGGCGATCTCCATGGCACCGCTATCCTCGATGGGTATACCGAGAATACCTGCGCTGCGGCGGACGATCTGCGAAAGCTCCTCGGGGGTGTAGAGCTCCAGGCGCAGCAGCACGCCGAAGCGGTCACGCAGGGGATTGGTCAGCTGACCGGCGCGGGTGGTGGCACCGATGAGCGTGAAGCGGGGGAGATCCAAACGGATTGAACGTGCAGCAGGACCTTTGCCCATGATGATATCGATGGCGTAGTCCTCCATTGCGGGATAGAGGATCTCCTCAACGGCCTTGTTCAGTCTGTGGATCTCGTCAATGAAGAGAATGTCGTTTTCGCCGAGGTTGGTCAGAAGCGCCGCAAGGTCACCGGCCTTCTCAATGGCGGGGCCGGAGGTGATGCGGAGATTAACACCCATTTCGTTGGCGATAACACCGGCGAGGGTGGTCTTGCCGAGCCCCGGAGGGCCGTAAAGCAGCACGTGATCCAGACTGTCGCCGCGGCCTCGTGCGGCATCGATGAATACGGAAAGATTATCCTTGGCTTTTTCCTGCCCAAGATAATCCTTTAAAAACTTTGGGCGCAGGGAGACCTCGCCGTCATCCATGCCCGGTGTCAGGGTGGTGGTGACGAGGCGTTCCTCCATCATATCGTTGTTGAATTCAATGGACATTTGCAGACCCTCACGTTCTTGTTATCGAATGAGCTGGCGCAGGGCCAGACGGACGATATCTTCCACGCTCTTACCCTCGCAATCGATGCGGCGGAGTACCTCCAGCGCCTCGGCCTTGGAGTATTCCAGTACCATCAGGGCGCTGAGCGCTTCGCCGAGCACGTCGCTTCCGGCAGGCACGGAGACGGGAATATCGCCAGCGGATGTGGGCACGTTTCCGTCCTTCTGCGCCTTGGCAAGCTTATCGGAAAGCTCAAGAATGATGCGCTGGGCAAGTTTCTTGCCGATGCCCTGGGCGGCGGTCAGTACCTTTTCATCCCCCGTCAGCACGGAGAGGGCAAAGCCTGCGGGTGTGGTTGCGGAGAGGATGGACAGTGCGGCCTTGGGGCCAACACCGGAGATGGTGATGAGCATTTTAAAGCAGTTGAGCTCTTCCTCGGCGGCAAAGCCGTAGAGCTCCATGGCATCCTCGCGGACGTTGAGATGGGTGTAGAGCTTTGCGGGCTTTCCCTGGGCAAGGGTTGCGAGGGTATTGCGCGATGTGCTGATCATATAACCGATCCCCCCGGCATCAAGGACGGCAAACGTGGGGGCGATATGTGCGACGGTACCGGAAATGTAATAGTACATGGTGCCTCCTAAATCTGACTGAATACGGACACTGCGGACCTGGCATGGCAGAGTGCGATTGCCAGTGCATCGGCTGCATCGTCGGGGCGTGGGATCTCGGACAGACCGAGCTGCATACGGGTCAGCTCCATCATCTGGTGCTTGTCCGCCTTTCCGTAGCCGACAACGGCGGTCTTGACCTCCGAGGGAGTGTACTCATAATAGGGAAGACCGCTCTGGGCAACGGCAAGAAGGATTGCTCCCCGGGCCTGAGCCACGTCGATGCCGGTGGTTTTATTGTTGGTGAAGTATAGCTTTTCGATGGCAACGCAGTCGGGACGGACGGTGTGCAGGATCTCGCACATATCGTTGTAGATCTCCGAGATGCGCAGGTGGATCGGAATTCCGGCCTCGGTGCGGATGACACCGTGACCGCGGGATGCAAACCGACCGCGTTCTGCCTGAACGATTCCGTAGCCGACAATGGCGTAGCCGGGATCAATGCCGAGTATGATCATATAATCCCTCAGTCGTCGTAATTTTCGGTGTATTGGCGGATGCGCAGGGGGATCTTCAGAGAATCAGCCAGCTCCTGACAGGCATCCTGATCTGCCTTCGGCATGGTATCCACAATGGTGAAGACCACCTCGGGAACGTAGAACTTGACGCTTGCGGCAAAGTCAAGCATACCGAAAAAACCGCCGATTCCGTATTTGGAGTGGCAGATGTTATCGTATTTTACGGGATCGGGTGCATTTAATGAAACGGATACAACATCCACGCATTTTTTGAACATTTTTGCAACGTCCTTACCGGCGTAGAGGCTTGCATGCCCGTTGGTGTTGACACGAATACGGTTTTTGATCTTCTTTTTCTTCAGCT
Source organism: Clostridia bacterium (assembly GCA_017414715.1). Lineage (GTDB taxonomy): Bacteria > Bacillota > Clostridia > Oscillospirales > QAMX01 > RGIG1911. The sequence goes on along the minus strand of JAFQKV010000049.1, from coordinate 7,180 downwards.
GTTTTGAGATCCAGATGAGATCATCCAGCCGGCAGGTGGGCTCACCGAAGCCGCAGAAGACGATCTCATCATAAATATCGAGATCGCGCGAAAGAATCTCCGCAAGCACGTCTTCCTTTGCCGGTTCCTCGCCCTTATACCAGAGTGAGTCGGATTCCGCCACGTGATCGGTGGTGTGACGGATGCAGAAATCGCAGTTGCAGGTGCATTTGTTGGTCAGATTGATGTAAAGATTGTCTCCAAGGACATAGGTGGCAGACATAAGGGCCTCCTTGCGCCGCGGCGCGCGTATATTTCTGACTAATATCATACCACAAGTACCGGGAGAATTCAATTTAAAAGAGGGAAATATGCATAAAACGCGAAGGTTTGTTTGATGCCTTGAAAAAATTTCCCGATTCACAAAAATAGACTTGACAAAGAGAAAAAGGTTTAGTATAATATCAAGGCTTCCGAAAAGCACAGGCCGTTCCCATATGGCGGTATAGCTCAGTTGGCTAGAGCATTCGGTTCATACCCGAAGTGTCGTTGGTTCAAATCCGACTGCCGCTACCAATACGGCCCGTTGGTCAAGTGGTTAAGACACCGCCCTTTCACGGCGGTAACAGGAGTCCGACTCTCCTACGGGTCACCACTTGTGGAGGCTTAGCTCAGCTGGTTAGAGCATCTGCTTCACACGCAGGGGGTCACTGGTTCGAGTCCAGCAGTCTCCACCAAAAAATCCTGCCGTGTGTGCAGGATTTTTTACTTTGACCGAGTTGTGCAGCCGCGCCCTGGATCAGATTTTCAGATGAATATCCGGAAGCTTGAAAAAGCAAGGTATCTGCCTTGCTTTTTTTGTTTGCCGATTCCTGTCGCGCAATACCGCTGCTTGCTTTGCATCTAAACTGTGTACGTTGTCAATACTCTCCGTAGAGCAACACGGAGGTGATATTGATGGCAAACAATGTGGAGATCTGCGGGGTCAATACCGCACGGCTGCCGGTACTGAAGAATACGGAAACCATTGATCTCATTCGAAAGGCGCATGCGGGAGACCTGCTGGCGCGTGATTCGGCAATATCGGGAAATTTGAAGCTGGTTCTGTCTGTGATTCAGCGCTTTTCCGGTCGCGGTGAGATGATGGACGATCTCTTTCAGATCGGCTGCGTCGGTCTCATCAAGGCAGTTGACAATTTCAACACGGAAATGGATGTGCACTTTTCCACCTATGCCGTTCCGATGATCATCGGTGAGGTGCGCAGATATCTGCGGGACAACAGCGCGATCCGGGTTTCCCGTTCCATGCGGGATGCAGCTTACCGGGCTCTGAATGTCCGCGAACAGTTTACGGCGGAGCATCACCGGGAACCGACGCTGGATGAGCTTGCGGCAGAGGTGGGCGTAAAAAGGGAAGAGCTGGTATTTGCCCTGGATTCCATTGCAGATCCCGTATCCCTCTTTGAGCCCGTCGGCGGAGAGGGAAGTGACTCACTTCTTGTTATGGATCAGGTGGGAGATGAGCGCAATTGCGATGCGCGATGGCTGGAGCGCATTTCGCTTGCGGAAGGGATCGGCGAGCTTTCAGACCGGGAAAAACGAATCGTTGCAAAGCGCTTCTGGCAGGGAAAGACCCAGAGTGAGGTAGCCGCAGAGATCGGCATCAGTCAGGCGCAGGTATCCCGACTGGAAAAGACGGCACTGAGCAAGATCGAAAAGCACGTTTAAGTACGTGCTTTTTACATATTGTTCATCTTTTGCGGAAACTCTTGCCATATATATGCAAACCGGATGCAAAATTTCGTTACAATCTCTGCGGAAACTTCCTTTACACTCTTGCAAATCGATCAAATTTCATGTAGAATATAGGGAGATATTCATGGATTTGCACGATGTATCCGCCCCGGCTGGAGAAAGGATGTTTTAATTATGTCGAGCAGACTCTTCCAAACCATGGTCCTGCAGATGAAGGACTCCGTGAACAAGACCGTCGGTGTGATCGATGCCAACGGCTATGTTATCGCCTGCAGCGATCTTAAGCAGATCGGCCAGCAGCGTGAGGATATTGCCTATGACATTGCCGGCAACGGTGAGCCGATCGTCTATGACAATATGACCTACAAGTCTCTGACGCTGCGCAGCACGCATTTTGAGTATGCTGTCTTTGTCGACGGAACGGACGAGCTTTCAAAGAATCTTTGCCAGCTTGCTGCCGTCTCACTTGGCAACGTCAAGCAGTTCCATGACGAGAAGTATGATAAGGCTACCTTTATCAAGAACGTCATGCTGGACAATATTCTCTCCGGCGATATTTACATCAAGGCAAAGGAGCTGCACTTTGAAGGTGACGTGCCCCGCGTGATCTTCCTTGTGCGTAACGCACATAAGAATGATGCCGCAGTCAGCGATGTGCTGATGAGCCTCTTCCCGGAGAAGCAGAAGGACTTCGTTATCCCTGTCAATGAGAACGATATTGCTGTCGTCAAGCAGGTCCGTCCCAACTCCGAAGCCAAGGAGATGCGCAAGATCGCGAAGTCCATCGAGGATACCCTTAACTCCGAGCTGCTTATCAAGACCACCATCGGCATTTCCACCATCTGCTTCCAGCTCAATGAGCTGGCACAGGCCTATAAGGAGTCTCAGGTGGCCATCGAGGTCGGTTTGGTCTTCGGCATTGACAACACCATCATCAATTATGAGAATCTCGGCATCGGCCGCCTGATCTACAAGCTGCCCACCACCCTTTGCCGTATCTTCCTCTCCGAGGTATTTAAGAAGGGCACCGTGGATATGCTCGATCAGGAGACTCTCCAGACCATTCAGACGTTCTTTGAGAACAACCTCAACGTCAGTGAAGCCTCCCGAAAGCTCTTTGTACACCGCAACACCCTGGTGTACAGACTTGAGAAGATCAAGAAGCTCACGGGTCTGGATCTGCGTGAGTTTGACAATGCCATTGTCTTCAAAGTTGCGCTGATGGTGAAGCAGTATCTCGCTGCCTGCGAGTCGCAGCAGCGGTAGTATTCCGGAAGGCGGTTTATTTTGATTCAACTTACCGGTGTATCCAAAACCTATAACGGTTACATAAAAGCCCTCAGATCTGTCGATCTTACGGTAGAGGATGGAGAGTTCGTTTTCATCATCGGCCCCTCCGGCGCGGGTAAAAGCACACTTTTGAAGATTCTTACCGCCGAGGTCGAGCCTACGGCAGGAACTGCCGAGGTCAACGGTTACTCACTTGTTGGACTCAAGGCATCCGATAAGCCGTATCTTCGCAGGACCATGGGTGTCGTTTTCCAGGATTTTCGTCTGATCGACAAAAAGACGGTCTATGAGAATGTTGCCCTTGCCATACGCGTTACCGGAGCTGGCAACCGGGAGATCCGCGAGAAGGTGGATTCTGTCCTGAAAATTGTCGGACTTTCTCATAAGGCAAAGCGCAAGCCCCCGGAGCTTTCCGGCGGTGAGCAGCAGCGTGTCGCCATTGCCCGTGCGCTGGTCAATTCTCCGAAGCTTATCATTGCAGATGAGCCAACGGGAAATCTTGACCCGGAGCGCACGAAGGAGACCATGCGTCTGTTCAATCAGATCAACCGCATGGGAACTACCGTCGTCGTTATCACCCATGAGAAGAGCGTTGTCAACGACATGGCCAAGCGAGTGGTGTATCTGGAAAACGGCTGCATCCTCCGTGACGCAACGGGAGGGTACAACCAGTGAAAAAGCGCGGAAATATCCGTTATTTTTTGAAGGAAGGCGCAGCAAACTTCCGCCTGCACCGTATTATGACAACCGCAGCCGTCATGATGCTGGCTGCCTGCTTCCTTGTTATCGGAACCTTTGTTATGATCGTTGCCGACATCAATAAGACCATTGATGACGTCGGCATGCAGAATGAGATCGTTATCTTCCTGCAGGATTATGTGGACGATGCCTCTGCGGAGGATTTCGGCTATACGCTGATGGACATGGAGAACATCGCCTCGGTGACGTTTGTATCCCGCGATGAGGGGCTGAAGGACTTCAGTCAGAATCTCGGGGGTGATGAGATATACGACAGCTATGCGGATGACAATCCTATCCGTCACAGCTACCATATCATTGTCAGCGACTTAAACGGTGTTGAAGATACCGTGAATATGCTTCGTGCCATGCCGCAGATCGCCCGGGTGCGTGCATCCATCGAGACGGTGAACACCTTCCTGAAGTTCAGAAATGTTACGATGTTTATCGGTGTTGCACTTGTCATTATCCTTGCGCTTATTGCTGCGGTCATCGTATCCAATACCATCCGTCTCACGACATTTGCACGGCGTGAGGAGATCGCGATCATGAAAATGGTTGGTGCAACAAACCGATTCATCCGTGGTGCTTTCCTTGTGGAGGGCGGGATTATCGGTCTTCTGTCCGCGCTCTTTGCATATGTGCTGCTGTTTGTACTCTATCAGTTCCTGCTTGTGCCGGAAATGTCTCTTATCACACTCATTTCGTATGTCAGTTTCAGCTCCGTCTGGCATCTGTTCCTGATCGGTTATCTTGTTGCCGGTATGCTCTACGGACTGGTTATCAGTTTCTTTACCATTAAAAAGTTTCTCCGCGTGTAAGCCTCGGACGATGTCCGGAAGAGAAAGGATCGTATTTTGTTTATGACACGAAAGCTGCTTGTTCGCTCTGTTTCCCTGGTGCTCAGTCTGGTGCTGGCCGTTTCCGTTTTTGCTGTCGGCGATTGGAACACAGCCGAAGCTGCCTCCTCCGTGACGGCACTGGAAAAGCAGCAGGACAAGCTGAATGCCCAGATCAAAGCCCTGGAAAAGGAGCTTGCCAATGCAAAAAAGAATCAGGCAAGCGCTATGAACCAGAAAAATATCCTTTCCTCACAGATATCCGCCTACCAGGAGGATATTGAAAACACAAACAGTCTGATTGCCGCCTACGAAAAGCAGATCACCGAGCAGGAGCAGCTCATCGTGCAGAATACTGCCGATTATGATGATCTGTACGAGAAGCTCAAGACCCGTATCCGTGTGATGTATGAAAACGGCAACGTCAGTTATCTCGAGGTTCTGCTGACCAGCGCCAACCTGTCGGATCTTTTGAGCCGTGCGGATATCGTCAATTCGATCTTGGATTCCGATAATGAGAAGCTGCAGGATCTTCTGGAGGCGCGCAATGCCATTGAAGAGGCAAAGCAGAAGCTTGAGGACACAAAGAGCAGCCTTGAAGCCAAGAAAAGCCAACTGAACGAGAAGAAAAACCAGCTTTCCAGAAAGAAGGATGAGGCGGATGCCCTGCTTGCCGATCTTTCCAAGCAGGTCACGGCCAACAAGCAGAACATTGCCGAGCTTGAAGCAGAAGAAGAAAAGATCGCAAAGGAAATCGCTGCTGCTGCCAGGGAGGCTTCCAACAAAAAGCAGTATGTCGGAGGAAGCTTCCTCTGGCCTCTGACCGGCTATACACGCATCTCATCCTACTTCGGCATGCGTACCCATCCCATTACAGGAAAATACAAGCTCCACACGGGAATCGATCTGCCTGCCCCCAAGGGAACGCCTATCCTCAGCGCAAACTACGGTACCGTCATCAGAGCCGAATATAACACCGCCTACGGTAACTATGTTATGGTCGACCACGGCGGCAATAAAAAGACCCTGTATGCGCATATGTCCAAGATGTCTGTGAAAAAGGGTGATGAGGTATCCAAGGGACAGAAGCTGGGCGAGGTTGGAACAACGGGCTATTCCACCGGCAATCATCTGCACTTTGAGATCATTATCAACGGCTCTCAGGTCAACCCGCTGAATTATTTTACATTGAAGTGATGTAAGGCGGCAGCATCAAAAGGAGATATGTTTCCGTGAAAAAACAATATTCTTTCTTCCAGGTACTGCTGTTTGTATTGCTTACAGCCTCGGTTACCCTGGTGCTGACATTTTATTACACGGAAAGCCGGATCATAAGCCGGCTTTCCTCTGTTTCCGAAGCACAGCAGCTCTTTTTGAAGCTTAATGAGGTCAAGCGCTGCGTTGATGCCAATTTTGTCGGTGATTATGATACGGATGCACTGGTTGACGGTGCTGTGGAGGGCTACATTGAAGCCCTTGGCGATAAGTGGAGTTATTATCTGACTGCGGAGGAATATGAGGCTACTGCCTCCAATCTTTCCGGCGGCTTCACCGGCATCGGCGTTCGAGTCTCCTATGAAGTTGAAGCAGATGCCATGAAAATCGCCGAGGTTTACAAGGAATCACCTGCTGCCACGGCCGGTCTGCTTGCGGAGGATGAGATCATTGCTGTTGACGGAAGTACCGTCAAGAGCGTTGGCTACGACGGAGCACGGAGCCTTCTGCAGGGTGAAACGGGTACTCCCGTGCAGATTACCGTTCGAAGGGGAGAAGAGACCCTTGAATTTACGCTGACACGTGCCTACGTTCGCGAGGAAAATGTGATTTCCTCCCTGCGGGACGGAAAGATTGCCTCTATCCGCATCAAGGAATATGCGGACGGGGTCGATACGGAATTCGAAAAGCAGCTCGCGGAAATGATCGAAGACGGGGCAACATCCTTTGTTTTTGATATGCGCAATAACGGCGGCGGAAAGCTGTCCGTACTGCTCAATATCCTTGACCGGCTGCTTCCGGAGGGGGTTATCTTTATTTCCGAGGACCGCGCCGGTTCCCGTGAGGAATTCAATTCCGATTCGGAGCATCTTTCCGCACCCATGACTGTGCTTATCAATAAAAACACCTACAGTGCGGCAGAGTATTTTGCCGCCGTTCTGCAGGAGGCCGGTAAAGCTACGGTGGTAGGCGAGAAGACGACTGGCAAGGGCTACGGACAGGCAACTGTTGAGTTGTCTGACGGTTCGGCTCTGGTCATCTCCACCATTCGCTATTTCACGCCGCAGAACAGAAGCCTTGCCGCCACCGGCTGTGTGCCCAATGAGACGGTGGTGCTTGAGGACAACGCCATCCTGTCCTCAAGCCGTGTGGATCTGGAACGGGATACGCAGCTTCGCAGGGCCTGTGAACTGCTGCTCGGAACAAGCTCCGGGCTTTATTCGGAATAATTGGTGCAATTGGTGCCATTCATAACGGTTCGGGAGCGTCTTGTTGCGTGCCCGAACCGTTATTTCGTCCGTTGTGCGGTAAAAGAGGTCGAAAAGTCTTTGAATCTTTCCCGAAACAGGAACATACTCTTGACT
>JAFQKV010000048.1 GCA_017414715.1 Clostridia bacterium | reverse complement strand
TGGTGGGGATGGTGGTGTTGCGCTCGATGAGCTTGGTGCAGACACCGCCAAGGGTCTCGATACCGAGAGAGAGGGGGGTGACATCCAGCAGAAGAACGTCCTTGACCTCGCCGCCGAGAACGCCTGCCTGAATGGCGGCACCGACGGCCACGCACTCATCGGGGTTGATGCCCTTGAAGGGATCCTTGCCGGTGAAGGCCTTGACGGCCTCCTGCACGGCGGGAATACGGGAGGAGCCGCCGACGAGCAGGACCTTGGAGAGGTCTGCGGGAGTGAGACCTGCATCGGCCATGGCCTGACGGACGGGCTTCATGGTGGCATCGACGAGATCGGCGGTCAGACGGTTGAACTCCGCGCGGGAGAGGGTCATGTCGAGGTGCTTGGGGCCGGTGGCATCGGCGGTGATGAAGGGCAGGTTGATGTTGGCGGTGGTCATGCCGGAAAGCTCGATCTTTGCCTTCTCGGCGGCCTCCTTAAGGCGCTGCATGGCCATCTTGTCGCCGGTGAGGTCGATGCCCTGCTCCTTCTTGAAGTTGTCGGCGATCCAGTGCATGATGCGCTCGTCGAAGTCATCGCCGCCGAGACGGGTGTTGCCGTTGGTGGCAAGAACCTCGAGAACACCGTCGCCGATGTCGAGGATAGAAACGTCAAAGGTACCGCCGCCGAGGTCATAGACCATGACCTTCTGCTCGGTCTCCTTGTCAACGCCGTAGGCAAGAGCAGCTGCGGTGGGCTCGTTGATGATACGCAGCACCTCGAGACCGGCGATCTTACCGGCATCCTTGGTGGCCTGACGCTGGGAGTCGCTGAAGTAGGCGGGTACGGTGATAACAGCCTGGGTGACGGTCTCGCCGAGGTAGCTTTCGGCATCGGCCTTGAGCTTGGTCAGGATCATGGCGGAGATCTCCTGGGGGGTGTAGGTCTTGTTGTCGATGTTGACCTTGAAGTTGGTGCCCATCTCGCGCTTGACGGAGATGATGGTGCGGTCGGGATTGGCAATGGCCTGACGCTTTGCGACCTGACCGACCATGCGCTCGTTATCCTTGGTGAAGGCAACGACGGACGGGGTGGTACGGCCGCCTTCGGCGTTGGGAATGACGGTGGGCTCGCCGCCTTCCATAACGGCGACACAGCTGTTGGTGGTACCGAGGTCGATACCGATGATCTTGGACATGTTTTTTTCCTCCGAAATCTGTAATCTTGATTTTGTTAACAAAGGTTTAGTTGGCCACCTTGACCATGGCGGGACGGATGGTGCGGTCACCGAGGGTGTAGCCCTTCTGGAAGACCTCCACAACGGTGGACTCGGCGATGCTCTCATCGTCAATATGCATCACCGCGTGGTGTACGTTCGGATCAAAGGGCTGGCCTTCGGCGGGAACCTCATGAACATCGAGCTTTGCAAGGATATCGATGAACTGGCGCAGGGTCATCTCAACGCCCTGCTTGAAGCTTTCGAGATCCCCGGCGGATTTTGCGGCATCCACCGCACGGTCAAGATTGTCGATGACAGGAAGGATGGCTTCCACCGTCTTTGCGGCGGCATCGCCGTAAATGGCTTCCTTTTCCTTCTGGGTGCGCTTGCGGAAGTTATCGTACTCCGCGTACAGCCGCAAATACTGATCCTTCGCGGCGGCAAGCTCCTCGGCAAGCAGCTGCTCTGCGGTGGGCTCTTCGGCGGGAACCTCCGTCTCAGGGGTATTTTCCTCCGCCGCGGGAATGTTCTCCTCCGCGACAGGATCTTTCTTCTTAGACATGTCTGACTCCTTTACGGTTTATGTGCGGCCCGTATCCTGATCGGAATCGGGATCGAGCATAACATCTTTTAAGAGATTGCCGAGACCCTCGGCAAAGTAGCGCAGACGGGCGGTCATGCGCTCGTAATCCATGCGGGTGGGACCGACGATGCCCACAAAGCCCTTCCGGTTGCCCGAAATGGGAAAGCCGGCAACGAGAATACTGGTGTCGCGCAGCGGCTCGGGCAGATTCTCCGTACCGATGCTGACAGCGACGTCCGAATCCGCGGCGGGAACGGAAAGCCAGCTGGAATCGCCGGGGGAGGAGAGAAAGTCGAGAATGAGTTTTGCCTTTTCCACATCTCTGTATTCCGGGAAGGAAAGCAGATTTGAGGCACCACCAAGGCGGACATCGGTGGAGGCGGTGGACTGAGCGACTTCTTTTAAGAAGGTCATCACAGCGGCGTAGAGCTCGCGGCTCTGCTCGGTAACCGCATCCTCCACGCCGGCCATGTGCGCCAGGGTGATGGAGGCGGGGGCAAGACCGGAAAGATGCGTATTCAGCGCGTTAATCAACACGGTCACATCTTCCTGCGGAATGATGGCCCGGGTGCGGCAAAGCTTATTGCGCACGATGCCGGAAACCGTGACGACAACGATGATGTATGAGCATACATCACAGGAGATGATCTCAATGCGGCGCAGAAGCTCTGAATCAAAATGGGGAACCACGGTCAGTGCGGCATAGCGCGTCAGCTGGGAAAGCAGGCGGCCCGCATCGCCGAAAAGACGGTCAAGCTCCTGGATACGCAGGCGCAGAGCGCTGTCATACTCCTGGGTTTCCAGCGCGGAGAGATGATAGTTTGCGTTCATCAGCTCGTTGACGTAGATCCGGTAGCCGGCATGGGTGGGCACGCGGCCGGCAGAGGCATGCGGGGATGCAAGATACCCCATGGCCTCAAGATCTGCCATCTCGTTGCGGATGGTGGCGGGAGACAGTCCGAGATTGAGCCGGTCGGTGATGGATCGTGAGCCCACCGGCGTTGCCGACTGAACATATTCGTCCACGATGGCCTTCAGTATGACCTTCTTGCGGTCGCTGAGCACGGGCATGCCTCCTTTGCAGTGTTTTATGAGTTGTTAGCACTCGTACCCCTTGAGTGCTAACAATATGATACCCCTATGTTGCCCCGGTGTCAAGGGGTAAATGTGAACAAAAAGAAAATCTTACCTGTCATGCAGCAAAAAGAAGGGTATCCAACAGAAAAAACTGGCGGATACCCGAAGAATTTGTCTCTGTGTTCAGTTGCGGAAGGAGTGGACCGGTGCGGGAATGCGACCGCCGCGTCCGATAAAGCGGGCGGGTGACTCGTTGTGCACCGGCATGATGGGTGCGCCGCCCCAAAGTCCGCCGAAGTCGATGGAATCGCCGACACCCTTGCCGTATACGGGCAGCACGCGTACGGCGGTGGTCTTTGTATTGATGACACCGATGGAGATCTCGTCGGCGATGATGGCGGAAATGACCTCTGCCGTCGTATCGCCGGGGATGGCGATCATATCAAGTCCGACGGAGCAGACGGCAGTCATGGCCTCCAGCTTATCCAGGGTAAGAACGCCCTTTTCGGCGGCTTCGACCATGCCGGAGTCCTCGGAGACGGGGATAAATGCGCCGGACAGACCGCCGACGTGGGCACTGGCCATGATGCCGCCCTTCTTGACGGCATCGTTGAGCATGGCAAGGCAGGCGGTGGTGCCGTGGCAGCCGCAGGTCTCAAGTCCCATTTCCTCCAGAATCCGTGCAACGGAGTCACCGACGGCGGGAGTGGGGGCAAGAGAAAGATCGACAATGCCGTAGGAAATGCCAAGGCGGGCAGAGGCTTCCTTCAGTACCAGCTGCCCCATGCGGGTGATCTTGAAGGCTGTGCGCTTGATAAGCTCTGCAAGCTCGGAAAGATCGCAGTCACCGGCGCGGGCAATGGCGGCACGGACGACACCGGGACCGGAGATGCCGACGTTGAGAACGCACTCGCCCTCGCCGACACCGTGGAACGCACCGGCCATAAAGGGATTATCCTCGGGAGCGTTGGCAAAAACGACGAGCTTTGCACAGCCAAAGGAATCGGTCTCGCGGGTACGGTAGGCGATCTCCTTGATAATGTGTCCGCAGCGGGCAACGGCATCCATATTGATACCTGCGTGGGTTGTGGCCACGTTGATGGAGGAGCAGACACGCTCGGTGGTGGAAAGGGCATCGGGCAGGGATCGGATGAGTTTGTCATCGCCCTTGGTGAGGCCTTTGTGAACCAGTGCGGAATAACCTCCAATGAAGTTAACGCCGACATCCCGGGCGGCGCGATCCATGGCGCGGGCGATGGGGGAAACGTCCTCTGCTGTGATGGCGTCGCAGATCATGGATGCGGGGGTAACGGAAATGCGCTTGTTGATGATGGGAATACCGAACTCCGCCTCAATGCGCTCACAGACGGAAACGAGATCCTTTGCGCAGCGGGTAATCTTGTCGTAGACCTTCTGACAGACGGCATCGATATCCGTGCCGACGCAGTCCCGCAGGCTGATGCCCATGGTGACGGTGCGGATATCGAGATGCTCCTCGGTCACCATATGGATGGTTTCGAGAATATCACGGGTATTGATCATAATTGTCCGGCTCCTCAGATCTTGTGCATGGTGTCAAAGACGGAGGCATGCATGCAGTGGATCTCAAGCCCCATGCCTTCGCCCATCTGTTCAAGCTCGTCCTTGAGCACGGTGTAATCCACATCCAGCGTGGTGATATCCACCAGCATGATCATGGCAAAGAGATCGGAGAGAACGGACTGGGTGATGTCAAGAATATTGATGGAATGGCGGGAGAGAACCTCGGAGACACGGGCGATAATGCCGACGGTGTCCTTACCGATGACGCTGATGACGGCTTTCATGGCAGCTTCAGACATTTCTTCGTGTAATTTTGTTATTGCGTATATTATAGTTCATTCCGGGCGTTTTGGCAAGCGGGGACAGGTTATGGAAGATAAATGAATTTTTTTGAAATTACCTGTTGACTTTAGTATGGTAAAGTGGTAAAATAGCGATACTTCAAATTCCGGAGGGTACACAACAATGAAAAGAATCCTTGCACTCGTTCTTGCACTTATGATGCTCATCGCCGTCTGCGCCGGCTGCGGCACCGACAGCGATTCCGATCTTGCCTACGTCCAGGATAAGGGCGAGCTGGTTATCGGCTACACCGTTTATGAGCCCATGAACTATACCAATGATGAAGGTAAGTTTGTTGGCTTCGATACCGAGTTTGCTGAAGCTGTTTGTGAGAAGCTCGGCGTCGAGCCCAAGTTCCAGCTCATCGACTGGGGCATGAAGGTTGACGAGGTCCAGTCCAAGGCCATCGACTGCATCTGGAACGGCATGACCATCACCGATGAGCTGCTTGCAGCCATTGATATCTCCACTCCCTATGCAAAGAATGCCCAGGTCATCATCATCCGTGCGGCTGATAAGGACAAGTACACCACCACCGAGTCCCTGAAGGGCGCGAAGCTCGTTGCCGAGGGCGGCTCTGCCGGTGAGAAGGTCATCAAGGCGGATGAGAACCTGAGCCAGGCTGCGCTCACTCCCGTCACCTATCAGACCGATACGCTGATGGAGGTCAAGTCCGGCGCTTCCGATGCTGCCGTCGTTGACATCACCCTTGCCCAGAACATGGTCGGTGAAGGCACCGACTATGCCGATCTCATCTTCATCGAGAACCTGGAGCTCTCCAAGGAAGAGTATGGTATCGGATTCCGCAAGGACAGCGATCTTTGCGATAAGGTCAACGAGATCATCGCCGATCTCCTGGCTGACGGAACTCTTGCTGATATTTCCGCGAAGTACAACGTTGCTCTTGCTGAGTAATTGATCGAAAACATCGAAAAACAGACGGGCCGGGGGAGCTTTGCTCTCCCGACCCGATATGTATGTATAAGGGAATTGCATTTCTCTGCGGAAGGATAGAATTTAACCGAATATGAACGCATCCGTTGTCTACAAATCCATGCTTGAGGCCTTCGGTCTTAACTGTGAGATCTTCATTTTTACACTGCTGTTTGCACTGCCTCTTGGACTGATCATCTGTTTTGGCTCCACAAGCAGCTTCAAACCCCTCCGTGCTGCAGTACGTACCTTTGTGTGGATCATCCGCGGCACGCCGTTGATGCTGCAAATCATCATTATCTTCTACGGCCCCGGTCTGTTCTGGGGCGGCCGTCTGCTGCCCCGCATCCCGGCAGCAATTCTTGCATTTGTCATCAACTATGCCTGTTATTTTTCCGAGATCTACCGCGGCGGTATCGAAAGCATCCCCGTCGGACAGTATGAGGCCGGTCAGGTGCTGGGCATGACCCGCTCACAAATCTTTTTCAAGGTCATCCTAAAGCAGGTCATCAAGCGCATCACCGCCCCCATGGGCAATGAATTCATGACTTTGATCAAGGACACGGCTCTTGCCAATATCATCGCAAATCTGGAGATCATCATGCAGGCCAAGCAATATGCAGCAAAGGGTCTGACATGGCCTCTTTTTGCCACGGCGATTTTCTTCCTTGCCTTCTGCGGGATTCTGACCCTGCTTTTTGGCTGGCTGGAGAAAAAACTCAATTATTACAGGGGGTGACGGAGAATGGCTTTGCTTGAAGTGCGCGGATTGCGCAAAAGCTTTGGAAATATTGAGGTGCTCCAGGGCATCGACTTTTCCATGGAGCGTGGCGAGGTCATTGCCGTGATCGGTTCCTCCGGCAGCGGAAAGACCACCTTGCTTCGCTGTCTGAACTCTTTGGAGATCCCCACCGAGGGCAATATCACCGTCGGCGGTGAGACTGTCTTTGACGGCGATGTTCCCAAGCGCTCCGAGAAGGAGCTGCGGGATCGCCGGTTGAAATTCGGCCTGGTTTTCCAGTCCTTCAATCTCTTTCCGCAGTATTCCGTCATTGAGAATATTACCCTTGCCATGAAACTGCGGGCTAAGGAGCAGAATTATTACGGCATGACAAAGCATGAGTCTTTTGAAAAAATCAATGCCCGTGCCGAAGAATTGCTTGCCCGTGTCGGTTTGACGGATAAGCGCGATGCATACCCCGGAACCCTTTCCGGCGGTCAGCAGCAGCGCGTGGCCATTGCCCGCGCCCTTGCGCTTGATCCCGAGATCCTCTGCTTTGATGAACCCACCTCCGCCCTCGATCCAGAGCTGACGGGAGAGGTTCTCCGGGTTATCAAGAGTCTGAAGGATAAGGATTCCACCATGATCGTCGTTACCCATGAGATGGATTTTGCCCGCCACGTGGCAGACCGCATCATCTATATGGCCGACGGCGTTATTGAGGAGGAAGGATCGCCGGAGGATGTCTTCGGGGCACCGAAGAGTGATAAGCTCAAGGCGTTCCTTGCCAAGGCAGAGGAGACCATCTAAAATCAAAAGGAGCGGTTGTATGCACAAGCAGATCGAAAACCCCATTATCCACGGTTTTAATCCCGATCCCTCTATTTGCCGGGTCGGTGATTGCTACTACATTGCCTGCTCGTCCTTCTCTTTTTTTCCCGGACTTCCCCTGTACAAAAGCTATGACCTTGCCAACTGGGAGCATATCGGCTACGCGCTGACCCGTCCTCAGCAGCTGCGCCTGACTCCGGACCGCCTGTCCTATGGTATCTGGGCACCGACGCTGCGATATCACAACGGTAAGTTCTATATCATCGTCGGGAACTGGTCCTCCGGCGAGGTGCTCATCGTGTCGGCCACCGATCCGGAAGGAGATTGGTCGGATGCGGTGTATATCGACGGCATTGGAGGAGACCCCAGCCTCTTTTTTGACGATGACGGCAGGGTCTACTGCTCCTACAGCGCCCGCGCGGCGGATGATACCCGCGGCATTTACCAGAATGAGATCGATGTGGAGCGCGGAGTCGTACTTTCGGAGCGAAAGCTTCTCTGGAACGGTGCGGCCCGCGAGGCCCATGCTCCGGAGGCAAGCCATGTCTATAAAAAGGACGGTATGTACTACCTCCTGACGGCAGAAGGCGGTACCGAGCACTACCACGCAGTGGTGGTGGGGCGATGCGAGACCGTGGACGGATATTATAAGGGATTCCGCGGGAATCCCATCCTGAGCCACAGACATTTGTCCGAGAATTATCCCATCTGCAATATTGGCCACGCCGATATCGTGGAGACCCCGCAGGGGGAATGGTATATGGTTGCCCTGGGCAGCCGCCTGATCGGCGGTTATCATAAGAACATGGGCCGGGAGACCTTTATCTGCCCCATGGTCTGGGAAAGCCGCTGGCCGCGTCCTGCGGTGGATACGGGCAAGGTCGAGTGGACCTATCCGCTGCCCGCTGGCCATACAGCGCATGCCGTACCGGAGCTGCCTGTTCGCGACGGTTTTGACGGAGAGACTTTGGGGCTTCAGTGGAATTTTATCGGAACGCCCATCAATATGCCGATCCGCCTTGCAGACGGGTGTCTTTACATCAAAGCGGTGGCGGAGCGCATTTGGAAGGACAATTCCGAGGTGCCGCCCGTGGACCGTCCGCTTTACCGTACCCAGCCCGGACGCGCCCTCGGCTTTGTGGGCCGCCGCCAGCAGCATATGCGCTTTGATGCGGCATGTGCCCTGAAAATGCAGTTTGACACCGGAGATGAGACCGCCGGTCTCGTTATCCTGCAGAATGCCTACAGTCAGTTCCGGCTGGAGCTTGGCCGCAAGGACGGTGCAAATGTACTCCGGCTTTGGCGGCTTAAAAACTTATTCCCGCTGCGCGGCGACGGTGGCTATCCGGACCTTGATATCAACCCGGAATATAGCCATGAATGTCTTGCTGAGATCCCATGGAATGGAGATTCGGCTGTTTTGATGATGTCGGTCCGCGAGCAGATGCATTCCTTCTATGCCGGAACGGATGAGTACGATCTTCGCTTGATTTCCGCCGATCTTGACGGCTCCTTCCTCGGAAGTGAGAACAGCCCCGGATTTATCGGTGCCTACGTCGGCATGTTCGCCTCGGGAAATGATAAGGAAAGTGCTGCGGAGGCAGTATTTGACTGGTTTGATTATCGGGAACTGCATGATTGATACAAAAAAAGAGCTTCAGGAAAAGGGCAGTACGCATAAAACAGTTAACAGGCACAGCAGAATGTACTGCTGTGCCTGTTCTTGCATATTCGTACAAAAAATGATAGTATGTACTCAGTTGAAGAAACTTGAATTTGACGGAGGAACGAAAAATGAAGAAATTAACAAAAGAAGCAGAAACGATACTTATTGAACGTTTTGGAAAAGACAGCATTATTGCATTAGCAACAATGGCTGATGGAACGCCCTATGTGCGCAACGTAAATGCCTTT
>JAFQKV010000047.1 GCA_017414715.1 Clostridia bacterium | reverse complement strand
TATCGCAGAAATAGACAACAATTTGTTCAAAATACGGTCGGAAACGTTGTAATTGTCAACAGCACCTTGCTTTGGGCTGGTCTCCGTAAACGCAGCGAAGGAACCTTCCTCCGATCGTTCAAAGGCAAGTACGTAGCCGTCAGGCAGAACGCACTTGTAGGACTTCAGTTCCGTATAGGTCTCCTCCGTTAGATCCGGAACAATGTTGGTCTCACGGTAATAGGTACTGGCGCTCGAAAGCGTAGTTTTGATTGAAACGCTAATGGTATAAACAGAATCCGTTGTGCTGACATATGCATAAACATAACTTCCATCAAGGGGATAGAAATCGCCAAATGCAATACGATCCTTCTCGTCCACATTGGTGCGAGTAATCTCAATCGCCGGATTCTCATCGTTTATACCATACTTGGAAAGATCTGCAGGGTTCTCTTCTACAAGTTTTCCGCCATCTAAACCCGCAATCATATCCAGAGTCATAATAAAGAAGCTTTGACGTGACTCAAAAGAATCATTTTCAATATAATAATATACAGATCCGGCTTTATAACCCTTACAAACAGAATAATCATCACCAATGGAAGGGTTAATAAAATCAACTCTCTCAATAAATGCAGAGTCAAAATTAAAGATGACAACCTCATCAGTCGGCTCTTCAGATGGATCCGGTTCCAATGCGGGCAACAAAAGCCAAACGACAAGAACTGTCGCTAAAAGCACAGCAAGTACGATAGCCGCAACTATAATGTTTTTCTTTTGTTTATTCATTACTTGTTCTTCCTCCGGAACCAGACAAAGATACCGGCAATCAGCAGCGCAGTCGGAATAATGCAAAGAATTGACAGAACAAAGGTCTTCTCCCAGTTAAGAAGCAGGATTTCAGGAACAGCGAACTCATTGGCTTCATATACAGAGAGATCCGGCGTCTCAAAGAAATCGTTGAGCACTGCGACGAAGAACTCCTGGTTGGTATACTTGGAGGAGTTGAAGAACTCATCATACATACTGTACGCGCTTCCGAGAACCAGAATATTGTTTGTGCTGTAGGAATAATCGGAAAGATCAACCACAGCATGCTGTGCGATGCAGGCTATATCAAAGGGCCCCGCAACATCATTATCTTCTTTCACAACAACAGACTGCGTAACATCCGCATTCTGCTTTGCAAAGGAGCTTTCGGAAGAAGTCAGAATGGATCTGGCTTCGTAAGAAGTGGGGCGGCCTTCATTGACAGAAAGACGGAGCGAGAGAGGCATGATGATATTAGTAGTATACGGGAGATTAGCAAACATCTCCTCATCTGCACTTGGAATAGCAGAGATATAGGCGGCACCGGTGGAAACCTTGGTGTCAAAAACCGTACTGTTTGAGATATCCACACCGTAGTCAGAAATAAAACGCTTGAGTTCGGGAAGTTCGCTGTTTGCCGGACTCAAAGCCACAAACATATCCACACCGCTCCTGGCCAGATACTTCTCCAGCTTTGCGATCACACCCACTTCATAGTCGAGCGTGGGAGCAGCAATGATAACCAGATCGGTCTCTTCCGGAAGTTCCATAGTGTTAAGATTCACAGAAAGACACTCAAAGTTGTTAAGCTGAAGAAAATCGGAAAAAGCCATCAAGTCATCAGCTTCGCCGTGACCGGTAACAAACACAGCCGTCTTTTTCTCGTCCTCATCGAGGAAAAGAATACCGGAGGCAATGCTGCGTTCCACATGCAGACCGATGGGGCCAACGCCCTGCTCAAAGCTTTCATCAAAGGAATAATACCAGTAGTAAAGCTGATACAGAGGAATGGTACGGTAGCTTCCCTTCTCGTTTGCAACGATAACCGTATAGGGATCAACGGTACCGATACCATCAAATTGCTTCAGAAACTGGGGGTTCAGTGCAACGTCGACAAATTCAAGGGATATTTTACCATTGGAAATGATAGGATACTTTGAGAGAACCTCAACGATCTCGTCACCATATGTGACCATCTGATATCCGTCAGCACTGACCATCACGTGGCTGCGCATTTCCGCTTCGGTTGCAACTACATAAATATAAACTTTTTCCTTAAGATTGGAAACAAGCTCTACCGTTGCATCGGAGATCGCATACCGTCCGTCCTCGGTCATATCGACCTCAAGCCCGAGGCGCTCGGTCAGAAGTGTTGCGCCGATATTGACCACGATGATGGCAACGATAACAACGATGGACAGAAGGATGGCCATGGACCCGTATTTGAACCGGCGGCCGAAATTGATTTTATTCATGTCCGTACAAGCCTTTCTTAATAGGATATTATGTTTTCCGCGCACATCAGGCGTATCTCTTCTTCTCCAGCATGCGGCTGGTCAGGAACAGGAAAATCGCTGCAATACTGGCATAGAAGAGAAAATCGGAAAAGTTGAAAATGCCGAGACGGACATTGTCAAAACGTGAATAGAAAGCAAGCCACTTGCCCGTAGCGATAGTAAAGGGGGTGTCATAAGATCCAACCATCAGATCAACTACCAGAAGACCGATAAAGACAGCCCAGGAAAGAATACCGGAGATGAAGTTAGACTCGGTCAGAGAAGAAATAAAAATACCGATGGCAAGAAAAGCTGCCGAGAAGAAGAAGGTGGAAAGATAATTACCCACCGTAGGCCAGAACTGGAAACCGCCGATGGAGGCAAGCACCACGGGGATCAGCAGGGTGCCGGCAAGAGAAAGGGCGATAACGGAAAGGGCGGCAAAAAACTTGCCAAGCACGATGCCGAGCACGCTTACCGGTGCCGTCAGCAGCAGCTGATCGGTTTTCTTGTTGTACTCGTTGCTGATGAGGTTCATGGTCAGCAGGGGAATAATGAGTGCGATAAGCATCTGTGCAAAGAGGAAGAGTGTGGACATGTCTGCCGTCTCACCGGTGATGTTAACAAGATAGAAAACACCGTAGAAGACGAGAATGGTGATGGCAATAAAGACATATCCCACCGGTGAACGGAAGAAAGAAGCAAATTCACGCTTAAAGATGGCCTTCATCAGTCTTTCTCCTCCTTTTTCTTGGATCTCATACGGCCGCCCTTTGACTTTGCGGTCTCAGCCTCGGCGGTCAGCTTTACGAAGATGTCCTCAAGGGACGCGCCGGCATCGCGCATTTCGAGGATGGCGGCACCGGCCTTTTCCAGTGCATGGAACAGAGGCTGGCGGATATCGATACCGGGCGCAGAGGTCAACTGATAATCGCAGGAACCGCTCTCCTTCTCACCGAGGATATCCACACTCTTCATGCCGTCAATGGCACGGAGCACGGGAGCGATGGATTTGACATCGCCGGTGATACGGACATTCAGGCGGCGAACGCCGTCCACACGGGCACCGAGTTCGGCGGCACGGCCGTCAGCAACGATAATACCGTTGTTAATCACCAGCACACGCTCACAGATGGCCTGGACCTCCGGGAGGATATGGGTGGAGAGGATAACGGTGCGCTCACGGCCGAGATTCTTGATAACGTTGCGAATCTCAATGATCTGAATAGGGTCAAGGCCAACAGTCGGCTCGTCCAGAATAAGGACCTCGGGGTCTCCGACCAGTGCCTGCGCAAGACCGACACGCTGGCGATAGCCCTTGGAGAGGTTACGGATGAGTCGGTCGGCCACATGGGTGATTCCGACAAGCTCAAAGATCTCATCCAGATGCGCCTTGCGGGGCAGCTGTACTTTTTTCAGATCGTAAACAAAGTTCAGGTACTCACGCACGGACATATCCACGTACAGCGGGGGCTGCTCGGGCAGATAGCCGATATTGCGCTTTGCGGCGATGGGATCCTCCAGAATATCCACGTCACCGATAAGCGCCGTTCCGGAGGTGGCGGAGAGATAACCGGTGATCATATTCATTGTTGTGGACTTACCGGCACCGTTTGGGCCGAGGAAGCCGACGATCTCACCCTTTTCAATACGGAAGGAGATACCGTTGACGGCATGCTTGTTGCCGTAATGCTTGACCAGGTCACGTACTTCAATCATTTTATTCCTGTTCCTCCTTTACGGGGACATCCAACCGGATACACAGCTCACGCAGCTGCTTCTCCTCCAACTCGGAGGGAGAATTCATCATAGGCTCGGATGCATTCTGTACCTTGGGGAAGGCGATGCCGTCCTTGATATTATCACGGCCGGCAAGCAGCATCACGATGCGGTCCAGACCGTAGGCAAGGCCGCCGTGGGGGGGGGCGCCGTAGCTGAAGGCTTCGATCAGATGGCCGAAGTTCTCCTGGGCCTTCTCATCGGTAAAGCCGAGGGCACGGAACATGCGGCTCTGCAGCTCGGAGGAATGGATACGGATGGATCCGCCGCCAAGCTCATAGCCGTTAAGCACGATATCGTAGGCCTTGGCGCGGACGGCTCCGGGATCGGTCTCCAGAAGATGCTCGTCCTCATCCATGGGAGAAGTGAAGGGATGGTGCATGGCGGTGTAGCGGCCCTCTTCTTCATCATACTCAAGCAGGGGGAACTCAACCACCCACAGAGGCTTGAAGACCTTGGGATCGCACAGGCCGAGGCGGCGGGCGCACTCGCAGCGAAGAGCTCCGAGGGCATCAAAGACAACATTATTCTTTGCATCGGCAACGATAAGGATGCAGTCACCCTTCTCGGCACCCATGCGGTCGATGATGGCCTGCATCTCCTCGGGAGTCACGAACTTACCGAAGGAAGAAGCGATCTCATCGCCAAGGCGTACCCAGGCAAGTCCGCCGGCGCGATAGGTCTTGACAAACTCGGTAAGCTTGTCGATCTCCTTGCGGGAGAAAGCCTCATAGCCGCCCTTGACGGTGATGCCACGCACGGAACCGCCGGCGGAAAGCGCAGAGGCAAAGACGCGGAACTGGCAATCTCTGAGCACCTCGCCGAGGTCCTGAAGCTCCATGCCGAAGCGGATATCGGGCTTATCGGAGCCGTAGCGCTCCATGGCCTCCTTCCAGGTCAGGCGGGGCAGAGGAAGCTGCAGTTCCTGACCGAGGATCTCCTTGAAGACACGGGCAAGGAAACCCTCGTTGACGGCGATCACGTCATCCACATCCACAAAGGACATTTCAAGGTCGATCTGGGTGAACTCGGGCTGACGGTCGGCACGCAGGTCCTCATCACGCATGCACTTGGTGATCTGCATATAGCGGTCAAAGCCGGCAAGCATCAAAAGCTGCTTGTACTGCTGGGGAGACTGGGGCAGCGCATAGAACTTCCCGGGATGAACGCGGCTGGGCACAACGTAGTCACGGGCACCCTCGGGAGTGGACTTGGTGAGGATCGGTGTCTCGATCTCACAGAAGCCGTTGTCGGCGAAATATTCGCGGGTCAGCTGAGTGAGCTTATGACGCAGGCGCAGGATGCGCTGCATATCCGGGCGGCGCAGGTCGAGGTAGCGGTACTTCAGGCGCAGCATCTCGTTGACCTGGCTGTCCTCCACGATCTCGAAGGGTGTGGTCTTCGCCTGGGCAAAGACCTTCATTTCGGTAGCCAGCACCTCGATCTCACCGGTGGGCAGATCGGGATTGATAGCTCCCTCACCGCGGCTGCGAACGGTGCCGCGTACGGCAATGGTATACTCCGTACGGAGCGCAAAAGCCTTCTCAAAAAGCTCTGCATAGAGGGACTGATCAAAGGTGCACTGCAGAATGCCGGTGTAGTCGCGCAGATCCACAAAAATGAGACCGCCGAGATTGCGGGTTCTTCCGACCCAGCCCATGACGGTGACCTCCCGGCCGATATCGGCAGTAGTAAGAGCGGTGCAAAGGTGGGTCCTCTTCCATCCGCCCAGGGTTTCGTTTCCGATCTTCATAATTTCCGATGGCTCCTTATGTAAAAATAAAGAATAAAGCTGGCTTATCAGTTAAGAGCTGCGGCAATATCATCTGCATTCAGCCCACAGGATATCTTATCACCGGTACTCATATTTTTAAGCTCGATATGCCCCTCCGAAAGCTCATTTCCGCCAATGACGGCAACATACCGTGCCCCGGTCTTGTCGGCATATTTCATCTGTGCCTTGAGGGAACGTGCCGCGGTGTCGCGCTCACAGGCGATGCCCGCCTTACGCAGGGTGTGGACGAGCACCTGCACGGTCTCATCCGCTGCCGCATCGGCGCAGGCGATAAAGAGCTTCACAGGCTCCTCCTCCGGGAAGGGGATCCCAAGGCTGTCCATGACCATCATCAGCCGCTCGATGCCGCTGCCAAAGCCGAGGCCGGGCATGTCCGGACCGCCAAGCTCACGAACCAGACCGTCATACCGGCCACCGCCGCAAACGGTTCCCTGGGCACCGATATTTTCGGAGACAAACTCAAAAACCGTCTTGGTGTAATAATCAAGGCCACGGACGATGTTGGGATCGATCTCAAAATCAATGCCCATGGCGGTCAGGTAACTCTGCACGGCATTGAAATGCACCCGGCACTCATCGCACAGGTAATCCACACAATGGGGTGCTCCGGCGGCGATTGCTTTGCAGATATCCGACTTGCAGTCGAGGATGCGCATGGGGTTCTTTTCAAGTCTTGAAAGGCAGGTACCGCACAGCTCGTCCTTTCTTTCGGAAAGGTATTCCTTCAGGGCTGCATGATATTCTCTGCGGCAGACCGGGCAGCCGATGGAGTTGATGTGCACCCGGATGTTATGGATGCCAAGGCGGGACAGGAAGGTATCCGCAAGACCGATGACCTCCGCATCCTGCACGGGGCTTTTGGAGCCGAAAACCTCAACGCCGAACTGATGATGCTCACGCAGGCGGCCGGCCTGGGGCTTTTCATAGCGGAAATTCGGGGCAATGTAGAAGCACTTGAAAGGCAGCGTTCCGCCGGCCAGACCGTGCTCGATAAAGGAACGGGCTACAGAAGCTGTGCCTTCGGGGCGGAGGGTGATGGAACGTCCGCCCTTATCCTCAAAGGTGTACATTTCCTTCTGCACCACGTCGGTGGTGTCACCGACACCGCGCTGGAAAAGCTCTGTATGCTCAATGGTGGGGAAACGGATCTCTCGGAAACCGAAGTCCGCCGCGCAGCCGCGGAGTACCTTTTCAATATACTGCCATTTAACTGCCTCCGCCGGTAAAACGTCATGCGTTCCCTTGGGAGCCTGGATCGTAACTGCCATGAGAAAACCTTCTCCTATTTCCGAACGGGCACACTCCACCCATTCTCACAATAATACTTTTAACATTATACGATTTTCTCCATTTGTTGTCAAGGACAGGGATACTTATAATTTGTAAACAATATGTTTTCAGCCTGTTTTTTCCCATTCTTCACCACCGGTTATTGAACTTAACAAAAAGGTGGTGTATAATTATAGATACAGACCACCCGACACTACGAAAAGAAAGGTATGATCATTCTATGGATATCGTACGGATCGGTATCATCGGTATCGGAAATATGGGCTCCAACCATATGAACAATATCGAAGAAAAGCAGAATATCCCCGGTGCAAAGGTCACCGCGGTCTGCGATCTTCGCAAGGAGCGCCTTGACATTGCCCGCGAAAAATACGGCGATGGCATGCAGTATTTCACCGATGCAGATGAAATGATGAAGAGCGGCCTTATCGATGCCGTCATCATCGCCACCCCTCACTATGCACATCCCGTCTATGCTCTGAAGGCCCTGAAGGCCGGACTCCACGTGCTTTGCGAAAAGCCCGCCGGCGTCGATGCCAAGGCTGTCGCTGAGGTCAATGCCTATGCGGAGTCCTGCGGTCTCGTCTACGGAGTCATGTTCAACCAGCGCACCAACCCCCTCTATCAGAAGCTGCGCGAAATGGTTCAGTCCGGTGAGCTCGGCGCTATCAAGCGCGTCAACTGGATCATCACCGACTGGTACCGTTCCCAGAGCTACTACGACTCCGGCGGATGGCGTGCCACCTGGACCGGCGAGGGCGGCGGCGTTCTGATGAACCAGGATCCCCATCAGCTCGACCTGATGCAGTGGATCTTCGGTATGCCCAAGCGTGTCCGTGCCTTCATGTATTACGGCAAGTTCCATAACATCGAGGTCGAGGACGATGTCACCGCATACCTCGAATATGAAAACGGCGCCACCGGTCTCTTTGTCACCGGCACCGGCGAGGCCCCCGGCACCAACCGTCTCGAAGTTTCCTGCGATATGGGTAAGGTCGTCGTCGAGAAGGGCGAGATCAAGTTCTGGAAGAACGAGATGAGCGAGCGCGAATTCAACGCCACCTGGGACAAGGGCTTCGGTTCTCCCAAGAATGAGCTCGTCACCCCCGAAGTCACCGGTGAGAACCTTCAGCATACCGGCATCCTCCGCAACTGGACCAACGCCATTCTCAACGGCACGCCTCTCATGGCCCCCGGTGTCGAAGGCATCAACGGTGTCCGTCTGGCCAACGCCTTCTACGTTTCCGCCTGGACGGATTCCTGGGTGGATATGCCCGCCGACGAGGAGCTCTACCTCAAGCTGCTTGAAGCGCGCAAGGCTGCATCCACCGGCAAGTCCGTCGAGGAAAAGACCCTCGATGTTGACGGAACCTACGGCTCCAAATAAACAAAACCCATCCACTGACGGCGGGTGCGGGATCCTCATGATCCTGCACCCGCCGTTTCGTTGATCGTAAGCTCGGGAAATGACCCATACCCCTCCGGCGGTGTCAGCTCACGCATATCCGTTGTATCAAGGAAATCGATGACGGTTTGAAGCTCGGTCGGATTCTCCCCCATCATCAGCATGCTGCATGTGATCTCCCGGATCTCACCTTCAGATAAAACGATCACGATCTCTCCGTCCCCGAGCACGGGATTTCCGTCCGGCAGAATCGACTGCAGCAAAGCCCCCATGCTTTTCTCCAACAGAGAATTCATCGCGTTATCCTGCAGACGGTAGATAAGCAGCGTCCGCTCCTCTTCCACCCGTACCTCCGGCTCATGCAGCAGCTCGGAGGCTGTTGGCAGCTGAACGCCGGTCAGCAGTCCCTCCATACCCGTATCGGCAACAGGAATGCGCACACCTTCTCCGCCGACCGACGCATAGACCCATTCACCGTCCGAATAGAACTCGACCGCCAACGTTTCCCTGTCTGCAGGGAAGCGTATATCTCCGGCAAGGTGCCCAGTATTTTCCTGCAGCCCGTCGGCATACAGATTCATCACGGCAAGATTTCCCGGCTCGGCCTCCGTTCCGTCCTGCGGATCGGCCGTCATCTCAACGCGCAGATGAAGCTTATCGGTTTTTGCCAGATTTGCGGAAGCCTCACGCATCAGCTGCTCGGGGGACATGGCCTTTCTGCAGCCACATAGCATAAGAAGAAGCGCAAAGCACAACAGAACTGTCTTTTTCACAAAAAACATCACCTCTTCCCCAGTATTTACGGGAATGAGGTGATGTTTTCGTGTTATTATCTGTCAAATCAGAAACGAACCGGCCGAAGGATACAGACTCCGCCAGTCGGGCAGATGATGTATTCGCCCGCATCGCCATCCGTTATTTCCGCATTTTCAACGGAAAGTGCATACTTTGCCCCGCGATATTCATAACGGAGCATATTGTCTTCACGCCGGATATCCGCATTGGGCTTTCCGGGACGGAAGTGAAGCTTTTCGGCTTTTACGGTAACCTTTTCTTCATCAAAGATGACGGAATGATCCTTCCAGCTTACACTGAGCACGCCCTCGCCGGTCTTTTCCGCCATAAAGAGCTCCGCATCGGTATCCAGAATGATTCCGCAGCTCCGGTCTGTCTTATCCGTCCAGTTCTGGGTATTCATCAGGGGCAGATTATCATACACAGCGTCAAAGGTGGTGCAGACATCATGCAGATATCTCTCCTCCACCCGCTCGTCAAAGAGGAAGAAGGCGCGGATGCTCACGCGATCCTCGTGACGAAAGATGTTTGCCATATAATTCTCGCAGTCATAATAGGCCGACTGCACGTCCTCGGTATCCCAGTTATCCAGCGCGACCACGGAGGTTGCCGGCGTTCTGTTCCCGAATTTCTTTTTAAACGCCTCACCGGTGACGGACATCTTTTCGATGCGAACATCCTTTAGTTTTGCCAGCTCCTCAAACTGCATCCGCAGACCGGGCATGAATTTTTTCCAGCCAAAGCTGTTTTCCTGGCCGAGCTGGGCATAGGAGAATCCGAGATCCTCATTTTCAAAATAGGTGCGGAAAAACCACCGCACGGCATCGCGGTCCTTACCGGTATGCCAGATGGGCTCCAGCGTGCAGGGACCCCACTTGTTTCTCTCAAAGCTCTGCATGTACTTTTTATTCTCATAATTGTGCACCGGACAGGGGCCAAGCAGACGGAACATGGGCACACTCACCCGTTCCGCATCTGTCTGTGCAGGCGAGAACATATTCTTCCGCGCAGGGAAGTATGCCTGGTTAAAATAACCGCCGATGAGTGTGTATGCATCGGTATTGACCTGATCACGGCAGTTTGCAAAGGCGGAAATTTCATAATGATCCGCAAGGTAGGCGATAGTGTGTGAATCCATCAGCCAGCTCGCCACCGTTTTAGGATAGTATCCGAAAACTTCTTTGAATTTGCGCATAGCCTCGTCAATCAGCCGCTCACGTTCACGCGGTGTATAGGCCATGGAAAAGCCGGGATTTATATGCCAGTCCCACTGATAACCAAGCTCGCTGCGGTACGGAAGCCCCACGGCATCACACAGGGGTTTTACGATCTCATACCAAAGTCCAAGCTCCGTCTTATCTGTGGCCTTTTCCGCAAATAACTTCTGATACCGCTCGGAAATGACGGCATCATACTGCAAAAGAAACGTGTTTTCAAAGCCATATTCATTGCAGAGATCCAGTTCCATCTCCGTAGACTCAAATTGATACTGTACGCTGTCGCAATCCATTCGCTCATCGATATAACGAACAAAATTCATGATATTAATACACTTCATAATGCTTTTTCCCTTTCATCCTGCAGCATGTTACGCAGTTTGTTCAGTGCATCAAAGGCACGGTGCAGATACGCTTCGTTTGAAAGTCCTTCATAGTATTCCGGGCGTGGGCCGGAAAGTTCCAGTGTCAGCGGGCCGGTATAGCCATTCTCCGCAAGATGGCGAACGCGGGCAGAATAATCAATGCCGCCATCAAAGGGAATGAGATGAATATCTCCGTTATGAACGCAGAAATTATCATGTATGTGGGTATATACGGCTTTCGGGCCGAACATCGGCATGTAGGCAAAGCCGGGACCGAGAGCCGATTCATGCCCCATATCCCAGCAGAAGCGCACGTTCGGTACATCGGCATAGGTCTCAAACATATAGGCAAGGTTTGCAAGCTTTCTCTGATTCTCAAAGGCAAGCGTTATTCCCTTACGGACCGCAAAATTAACCAGCTTTTCGTATCTGTCCCGTCCGATATCGGTGATGGGTGGCGCTGCATCACCGGAGCTCATATGCATGACCACAACGGGTATACCGTTGTCGGCGGCATCGGAAAGTGATTCACAGAATTCCGCAAGCACCGCATTGCCCGCATCTCCCGGCAGCCACATTTCATTGACGGCTGCATAGGGCGCATGCAGGGAGGAATAGCAAAGGCCGTACCTGGCCGCACAATCGGCAAAGAGTGCCGTCTCCGCCCGGTCGCGCCATACGGAAAAAAAGCCGTCAAAGCCGATCCCGGCGATCAGGCTGCAGAATTCCTCACGTTTGAGCCCGTATTTCTTTTCATAATCCCAATAATAGTTGATACCCAGAGGGTTCATCTGCCGCGCCCTTTCCGACTTCTGCAAAAGTCAATATAATGGGAGATCAGTATCTCTCCGTTGGATGCATCCGCTCTCCGCTTCGAGCAGCTGATGCGCTCCGGATGCCACTGAACGGATATCACGGGAAGGCTTGTGTGCTCCAGCGCCTCCACAGTACCGTCAAGTGCACGGGCGGTGATCCGAAGCCCCTCCCCCACCCGGTCGACCGCCTGATGATGGGCAGAATTCACGGAAAACTCTCTTCCGTACAGAATCGAAAGCACGCTGTCCGGTTCTGCGCAAACGCGGTGAACGGAATCCACCCGGTCATGCATCACGTGATCCTCTGCCGTCGGGATATGCTGAATAAGGCTTCCGCCAAAATAGACGTTGAGCAGCTGATGTCCCCGGCAGATACCGAAAATGGGCTTGTCCGCCCGGAGAAACGCATCAACGAGCGCATACTCCGCCGCATCTCGCACGGGATCCATACCAACGGAACCCATCACAGACTGTCCGTAACGAGCAGGGTCTATATCCACGCCGCCGCAGAGCACAAGCCCGTCAAAGGTTTCTCCGTATTCGGGACAATGCTCCGCTGCGATCTCCGCGCCGAGAGCGGTGAAGGCTTCGATATACCAGGGCATCTTCCCTTCACCGGATAAAAGAAGCTTCGGTTTCATTATCAATTCCTTCCATATACCTTCATGCTCATTCCGTGGTCACGCACGAGAATATCCGACGGCATGCGGAAAAACCGGCAGGTAACGTAAAGATCTCCCGCCGCGCCGGAGATATTGACGATCTGCAGCATCCAGACGACCCAGAACCAGTCACGCGGCACAAAGGGATTGATGACCGCGAGCACAACGCCCCAAAGCACCACGGGTGCAAGGCCAATGAAGATATACGGCTTCTTTGCATAATAATCCGTACTGCCCGCAAAGGCATACATGCCGGTAAAGCCATATTTGATCTTTTTTGTGCCGCACAGCTTCATGGCCATTCCGTGAACAAGCTCATGCAGGACGATATACGCGATCATCAGCACAACCAGAGCCGCAAAGCGAACGGAATAGGCAAAAAGCCCTTTATCCATGGAAAATAGCGATCCGATAGGAACATAAAAATGCATCGGGACAGCCATTATAACGCCGATAGCGATAGCAAGGGCGTTGACAAGGAGCATAAGGCGTTTATTTTTCTGAAGATCGATCTGCAGGATCTCTGTATAATCTTCCGGCAATTCCGAATAGGATCTCATATCGCAGCCTCTTTCTGTCACATGGATTGAACACGCATCGATTATACTACCTTTTCCGTGAAAAGTAAAGAACGGCTGACCTGCGGAACAGCCGTTCTCAATATGATATTTCTATTCTTTTTCGTCCACAGGCACCTCTTCACAATCCTTTACGATCTTTCCTCCAACTGTTACCTTTTGGGCTTTCCGTATGGTGCCGTGAAGGTCACCGGAAACGTTGATCGCATGACCGGCCCGGCAGTCGCCGGAAATATTGCGGCCTTCGATGCTGTGTCCGGCCTTGCAGTCACCGCCGATATCGCCGCCGGCGACAACAGTATGCCCGGCAAAGCAGGCACCGCTCACGGAGCCGGAAACCCGGATCGAGCCTCCTGCCTTGCAGTTTCCCCGGACGGAGCCGTCCTCCAATACGATATTGCACATGCTTTCTACGTTCATCACGTCCGTCTCCGGTGAAAGCCGGAAGGTATATTCCTTCAGAAACCCATTTTCCGCCCTGAGGATCGTATGACCCCGGCAAAGCAATACGCGGACGGTATCGTCATCCGGCCAGGGAAACCCGGAGGGAGGGACAGAGGCGCCTTCAATGCCGGAAAAAAGCGCATCGAGCGAGCAGCCGAGAGCCCCTGCAATTTTCGGCAGCAGCGCAACGTCCGGACAGGACTTTGCCGTTTCCCATTTGGATACCGCCTGAAAGGAAACACCGAGAGCCGAGGCAAGCATCTCCTGCGTCATATCCCTGCTTTTGCGCAGATTCTGAATGTTTATCGCCAGCACGCTCTGCACGCTGTCCATGTCGTATCATCTCCTTTGCTGCAATTATACCCCCCTAGGCGTAAAAAAACAATCAACTAGCCTTCGAAAGCTCTCAACCAACAGTTGAATTTGAAAGAGCAAGCGCAAAGGGGCGCCTTCCATAAAGCAGGTTTTATCTGCCGATATCAAAAGGAGTACGGACGATTTGTTCGTACTCCTTTTCCATACTGTCGGGCGGTAATGAGCCTCCCTTGTGTAAAGGGAGGTGGCACGGCTTGCCGTGACGGAGGGATTGTAAAATGTTAGATTTTCACTCAAAACAATCCCTCAGCCGCCGTCGGCATCAGCTCCCTTTACACAACAAGGGAGCCTTTCTTTTTGTTCATCTATAACTTGTCAATTTTCCTGGCCTGGCAAGCACTGCTTTTGTGGACACAAAAGCGAAGCCAATTTCAACTGACGCTTTCTTTAATATTGTGTCAGTGCAAAAAACTCTCCACAACCAAAGCCGGCTTCATTATGAATGAGTCTCTCAATCAATCGGAAAGTTACTGCCGCCTCGATTGCTTTGATTTTGTGAAGCAGATAGCGCGTACCATCATTTGTTTCTAATTCTACGATGTGCAGGGATATCAGTTTTTCCAAAGCTTCCAGTATATCATCACTGGAGATTCCGAGGTGACGAGAAAGTTCATTCGGTCGAATTTCTATCGTAAAATATTCGGGATTCTTATGGTCAAACGGCGCAGTGCTCTGAAAATATTCATTACATATATGAGAAAGCACCTGTCTCACGTTTGGATCCGATAGCTTTTTAATGCCGGAAGCTACTTCAGGCTT
>JAFQKV010000046.1 GCA_017414715.1 Clostridia bacterium | reverse complement strand
TTGGATTTTTTGGCTGCGGAAGAAGGATTCGAACCCTCACAGACTGATCCAGAGTAAGTAGTGCTGCCATTACACAATTCCGCAATGCTCGAATATTATATACAACCCGACTGGATTTGTCAACCCCTTTTTACAAAATCCCTTGCAAATCTTTTTGGGATGTGGTAGTATATTAAAAAACGTTAGGAGGATCGTTCCAATGAACATCTTTACTCTGGCTTCTGCCACTTCCGGCGAAGGCGTGCAGCCCACCGGCCTGCAGGCTTTCCTTGCCAACTATTCCGGTTTTATCATCATCATCGTTTTCTTCCTCGTGATGTACCTCTTCATCGTCCGTCCCCAGAAGAAGAAGGAGAAGGAAACCGCTGAGATGCGCAATGCCCTTGAGGTGGGTGACGAGGTTGTTACCATCGGCGGCATCGTCGGCCGTGTTGTCAATGTCAAGGACGACACCGTCATCATCGAGACCGGCGGCGACAAGAACAAGCTGACCTTCCTGAAGTCTGCCATTTCTTCCAAAACCAAGAGCGAGTAACTTCGCGTCATATCGAAGCCTATCCCCCGATATACTGTTACCAAAACGGTATATCGGGGGTGTTGTTATGGATAAGAAGCGAAAGGGCAGCCCTGTGCTGCAGATGCTCTTTGCCGCCATGACCGGTGCCGCAGCCGGAGGCGCGGCGGCGGTGCCGGCAGCGGCGGTGATGCAGCTGTTTACTCTGGGGGAGAGCGCGATGTTCCCGCTGGTTCTCTCATGTACGCTGATTGCCGGTGCGGCGGCAGGGACGGTCTGGCGAAAGCTTCGGGGTACGGCACCGCTCTTTTCCAGGTGTGTGGTCGGCGTACTCACCCGGGGTGTTATGTTGCTGACAGGGTTTCTTGCCACCGGGACGGCGGCGTTCGGCACAGTGCTTATTGCCGACACGGCAGCGGCCGTTCTGGGTGCGCTGCTGTCCGGAATTTTTGCAGCAAGACAAAAATCTTCTGTCTTCGACAGAATTCGACAGAATCCGCGCCGCCGGAGTGGTAATATGCGGAGGACATGACCGCTGTGCTGCAGCAGGAAAGCTGCAGCATAGGGTGATACTCTATAATCACCGCAGCGGTGAATCAAGCCGCAATGAAAAGGAGGAAGTATAAAAATGAACGAAAACATGGCCGTGATCGCAACTCTCGCGCGGTTGGCCGCAGAGGAGAGGAAAAGCTACGGGCAGTATGTGGCACAGGCCGATCCGGCGGAGCTCTCGCGCCGTGTGCGAAGCATCCGCACAGCCTGCCGCCGGAAGGTCGGCGGCAGGTTCTACAGAATGAGACGGGAGGCGGAGATATGACGGAGCGTGCGATCCGGATGCGCCGTCGGCTGGAGCGGGGGTATGCGGCCATCCGAGGTATCGAGGCGGAGCCCCAAGCCGGGCTTACCCTGGCAAAGCTTCGCCGCGCCTGCGCAAAACGTATCTTTTCCTCGGTGCCGGAGGGGAAATGGCGCCATGTGCAGCAGCTTCTCCGGGAGGAACTTGCCCTCGCGGACGGAGAAAGCGGAACGGACAAGCAGGGACTCTTTCTTGCTTTGTGCTCGGAAGCGGCGGATCCGGTCGATCTTTGTGAGCGCTTCCACATCGAAGCGCGGACCTACTATGCGTGGCGCACGGAGATCCTCAATGCGGCCATGCTTCTCTCCACGGAGGAGGGATGCTTCTCGCTGCGCCGCAGGGAGATCCGGTGAAGGATCTGGAGTATATCCGCCGGGCGGTGCATCGGATGATCCTGCGGATGCCGCCCTCGGAATTTAT
This sequence comes from Clostridia bacterium, assembly GCA_017414715.1. Taxonomy (GTDB): domain Bacteria; phylum Bacillota; class Clostridia; order Oscillospirales; family QAMX01; genus RGIG1911. The sequence continues at coordinate 2,109 of JAFQKV010000046.1, read as the reverse complement.
CGACCGATACTGCGTACTGGAGGATCGGGATGCACCGGGTGTGATCGTGCCCTTTCGGCTTTGGCCGGCGCAGCGGGAACTGGTGGATGCATTGGATGCAAACCGGCTGAATGTGGTGCTGAAGGCACGGCAGCTCGGGATCTCCTGGCTTTGTCTTGCCTATATCCTGCGGGAGATGCTGCGGCAGCCGGGCTATTCCGTTATCGCCCTGTCGCGGACGGAGACGGAGGCGCGGGAACTTGTACGGAGACTCGGGGTGATGGCGGCAAATATGCCGGTGCTCCTGCGGAAACACGGTGCCTGGAACGGGCCGGTATACTCGGTCGTGAACGGATGCGTTACCGTGAAGCAGGAGAGCGGTGTGTCTACCTTCCGGGCGCTTGCCTCGGGAAAAAACATGGGCCGCGGCTTTACGGCATCGTTGGTCTTTCTGGACGAATGGGCGTTTCAGCAGTTTGACCGGGAAATCTGGCTTTCCGTTTTTCCGTCGGTCAACCGTCCCGGCGGGGGTAAGGTCATCGGCGTATCCACCATGGAGCGCGGAAGCCTCTTTGAGGAAATATTCAGCGACGCAGACAACGGGTTTGCAAAGCATTTTCTTTCCTGGCGGTCTGATCCCCGGCGGGATGACACATGGTATGCCGCCACACGGCAGGCGCTGGGGGATATGATCCTGCAGGAATATCCGGAGACCCCGGCGGATGCACTTCGCATCCCCGGCGGGGCATTTTTCCCGGAGTTGTGTGCGCTCCACGATGTGCGGCGCAAGGCAGAGGATGGGCAGCGCATCTATGTTGCGCTGGACTACGGACTTGATCGGCTGGCCTGTCTGTGGATCGCTGTATACGGCGACGGAACGGAGCATGTGTACCGTGAGCTTTGTGCCTCCGGCCTTATTGCATCGGAGGCGGCTGCGGAGATCCTCGCTGCGGGGGTGGGAGACGAAATATATGAATATCTCGCGCCGCCCGATCTGTGGAACACCGACCGGCATTCGGGCAAGAGTACGGCAGATGTCTTTGCGGGCGCGGGAATATATCTGCGCAAGACCTCCAATGCACGCATTCACGGCTGGATGGATGTAAAAGAGCATCTTGCCCTGCGGGAACGTACCGATCCGGCAACGGGAGAGGTGCGCCGGGAGCCGACGCTGACAATAGACCGCGAAGCATGCCCGGAATTATGGCACTGTCTTTCCCGAATCCAAAAGGATCGTCGGCATCCGAATGATGCTGCATCGGAGCCCCACGAGCTGACCCACGCGCCGGACGCGCTGCGGGCCTTTTGCGCCGGACGGCCTGTGCCGCCGCAGGCGATGCGAAAGCCGCGGCTGAAAGAACAGCTGGCATTCCGAAGGCGAGCATGACAAAAGGACGGGAAGTTGGCGTACCTGCGATAAAGCAGGTACGTCAATCTTTTTACACTCCAAACTATTAAAATGCATCTTACCCTCGTGCATTTGCAAGACAAGAAAAATCGCTTGACTTTTATTTTTAAGTCTTGTATAACAGAGCTACAACAAAGGAAGGGAGATGTTTTTTTGAAGGTTACAATTGTTGAAGACCCCAATGTAAAGGAAACTGAAATATCTATCGTTTGCGAAAAAATAACAAATGAGATTAATGATATTGTTTCAAAGATATCTGCCGTTGGATTGACTGTGGCAGGGAAAAAAGATGAAGAAACGTTTTTAATACCAATAAAAGAGATCTTTTACTTTGAATCGGTTGATGGTAAGATATTTTTCTGTACAGAAAATGAAATCTATGAAGCAATGGCTAAACTTTATAAGATTGAAGAAAGCTTAAAAAATCTACGATTTTCTCGAATATCTAAAACCGTAATTGCCAATTTGGATAAAATGTTGAGTATAAGAAAAGCAGAAAACAGTCGCCTTACAGCAACCCTTGTTAACCAAGAAAAACTTATTGTTTCGAGGCAGTATGTATCAGAAATCAAGAAAAAATTGGGGGTATAGATATGTTTAAAAGCTATTTTCGTTATTTTATATACACGATGGGAGTGGTGTCAATTTTATTTATTATACTGTCGCTTATTTGGTCTGATGCTATTAATATAAAACATCTTTATCATATGATTAGCGTTGTA
>JAFQKV010000045.1 GCA_017414715.1 Clostridia bacterium | reverse complement strand
CAGTTGGTGCCTCCGGCCGGAATCGAACCAGCGACACGTAAATTTTCAGTCTACTGCTCTACCAACTGAGCTACAGAGGCATATTGGCGACCTGGATGGGACTCGAACCCACGACCTCTAGCGTGACAGGCTAGCGTTCTAACCAGCTGAACTACCAGGCCAAATTCTGGTGGGAACAACAGGGCTCGAACCTGTGACCCCCTGCTTGTAAGGCAGATGCTCTCCCAGCTGAGCTATGCTCCCCTGTCGACCTTCTCGAAGTCGGCTCGAATATTATATCCTATACAGCTGTAAATGTCAAGACCCAATCTGCTATTTTTTCACTTTTTTTCGGTGATGTAAAAGCGACGCTCCGTCCCTGTCTCCGGCATATACGCCGTCGGCTCCGTTATCTCCAAAAGCCGCAGTCCGGCGGCATCAATGGCCTCGCGCAGCTCGGCATCCGTAAAGGCAGTCTCGTACTGTTCCTCCTGCATGCGCTGCCAGCCTGCCGAATCGGCGACGAACATATCAATTAAGAAGCGGCATTTTCCCTCTTCCGCAAGGAAATCGTTCTGCCAGACGCAATAAATATCCTCCGTTTCCTTGACGATGGTCTGCCCATCAAGGCTCCGAAGTTTCTCCTCGGTATTGATATCAAAGATAAAGAGCGCCCCCGGCTCCATAAACAGGGAGATGCGAGCAAGGGCTGCGCAAAGAGTCTCTCGGTCCGGCAGATAATTGATGCAGTCCAGACTGGAGATCACCCCGTCCACCGTGCCGTAAAGATCGAGATTTTCCATTCGCTGACACAAAAAGAGCGGACGAACACCCAGTTCCGCCGCCTTTTCATTTGCAATCCCCAGCATATCCTCCGACGGATCGCAGCCGATGACCTCCATGCCGCGCTCCGCAAGCATGCAGGCCACCGTACCCGTGCCGCAGCCGGCATCCAAAAGGAGCTTTGGACGGCGGTCATAGCGGCACCAGATATCTTCGTACATATCCACCCACGCCGCATAGGGCAGATCACCCATCAGGTCATCGTAGACGTAGGCAAAATCCCCGTATGCGCTCATTTCACATCAATGCGGTCCAGCACCGTATTATAGCCGTCGCTTCCGTACTGCAGGCAGCGGTTGACGCGGCTGATGGTGGAGGTGCTGGCACCGGTGGTCTCCACGATCTCATGGTAAGGCGCACCGGAACGCAGAAGGGTTGCCACCTGCAGACGCTGCTTCATGGCAAGTACCTCACTGACGGTGCACAGATCATCCAGCAGCTGCTCGCATTCCTCCCGCGTCTTGAGAGAAAGCAGTGCATCAAACAGCCGATTGAGTTCTTCATCACGGTATTTCAGATTCATAATAAGCCCTTCCTTCTTTAGCGCAGTCATATTCTACCACACTAAAGCGTAAAAGTAAACACATTTTACAAAAAACAATTCTGCCCATTTCGGCATAGTATGTGTATGAACGAAAGGAGGCTGTATCTTATGCCTATGACTGACGATATCACCCGTGCTATCTTTTCCTCCCCGCAGAGCGGAACCATTCTGCGAAACATGGAGGCCATCATCAATGCCATCAATTCCGCCGAGGGGCGGCGGCTTCTGCGCCATCTCGGCGGTGCCGGCAGTGATGCCCTGCGCAATGCCGCGGCATCGTCCGCAGATGCCCCCAATGCCGCAAAAACTCTCATCAGCGGCCTTGTGTCCGACCCGGAGGGCTCTGCCCTGGTTAGTGAGCTCTTCGCCGTAATCGGGCGAAAATAGCAAATACGGAGGTCATATCTATGGACGGCGATCTGTCCGATATTCTCCGCCTGATCGGCGGTCTCTCCGGCTCGGGCGGTGCCGCTTCTCCTCCGCAGGAAGCACCCGCATCCGCTCCCGATCTTTTCAGCGAGGGGCGCGTGCTGAAGATTCTGCAGGCGGCGTTCTCTTCCTTTAACGCAGGAAGCAAAAACGACGAACGGGTCCGACTTCTGCTGGCGCTGCGGCCCTTTCTAACGTCGGGGCGGGCACAGAAGGTGGATTCTGCCATCACCGCCATGCGCATTGCGGATGTTGCCCGCGTAGCCATATACGGAGAGGAGGAGGATGACCGTGGCTGAACCGGATTTTTCATTTCTCGCCCTGCCTGCTTTTGACGAAGCCGAAAAAGAGGACGCGAAGCCTCCGCTTCACGTCCTCTCGGGTGTGATGGATTCCATTTTAAAGGCCCTGCCCCGCGGCGGCGGTATTGATGACCTGCTGCTCATGGCTCTGCTTGTCGTTCTCTTCAACAGCGAAAGGGAGGACCGATTCGGGCTCATCGTTGCCATCGGATATCTGCTGCTCTTCGGTCACGACGGATCAACGGCATAAACAAAGGTTTTCGCCGACGCATCAGCATAGACTTCACGAAGGGTATCGGCAATAAGCGACTCGTTAAGGACATAATCCTCGCTTGTGCGGTTGGTATCGTCGACGAGAACGTAGTCGATATTTTCCTCCCGCAGCAGAGCAAGAAGCGTCTCCGCATCGGCTGCGCCGTAAATTTCTGCCGTCTTCTGCGTGCGGCCGTAGGTGTCATAGCCGGCAGACCAGGCAAAATAGGACCAGCCGCAATAAAGCATGCGCCCGGCCATGAGGATATCGCCGAGGGCATAGGTCGTATCCGTCAGGAATACGGCACCTGCCCCGGTGTTTTCCTCAATAAAGGTTTTCAGGGGTGCGTCTTCATCCAGTCGGACGGCATTTCGATCCAGACTCCACTGGGTGATAAGATCCGCAAAGCCTGTAAGGGTCATCAGGATCACAAGGGCCACTGATACAATGCGCAAAAGCACCGTTTTTTTACTGAAAAGCCGTACCAGGGCAGCGGCGGCGACGATATCCAGCAGTGCGCAGCCAAACATGATGTACTTATGGTTGACGGTGATATCCGGCGTCAGCTGCAGCATCTCCGCCACAAGAACCGGGGCTGTAAAGCACAGCGTCAGCCAGCGGAGACCCTTTGGCATAAGAGGAACAAAGACCACAATAACAAAGGGCAGTACGCCGAGAAGCTCCACAAGATAGGCGACGATATCGGAGAATGCCGCGCTTTCCGCAAGAAAACCGATGGTCAGCCGGGGGGATACCGCCGCACTGCCGGTGGGAATAAAGAAGCGGGATTCCAACAGTACAAGTGCGACGGCGATCACGGCGGCAACAAGATAGGACAGGCGTTCCCGCGAGAGCATCGCCATAAAAAAGAGCACCGCGAGCACGGAAATAAGCACCGCACCGTTGAAGAAGCCGAGCATACCGAGAAGCAGCCCCATCACCACGGGAAACACGGCATTTCCCGGAAGCCATGCACTCCGCGAGAGAGCAAAGACCCGCATTCTGCCGCCTGCGTTTTTCTTTTTCGACCGGGCAGCCCGCAGATCGTCCACCATGCGGACAAGCAGGGGATAAAAACAGATGATGCCAAAGAAAGCCACGGCAAAGCCCAGCGGCAAATGGCGCTGATTCAAATAGACCTTTTGTGTCCACAGGCCCCAGCTTTCACTTTGGGTATTGCCAATGTGTTCCGTGGAGGTAAAGAGCGCCGCAAGGGCTGAACCGACCCCCTCCTCTGCTCCGAGAAAGTAGGTGAACACGGCAAAGGAAGAACGAAAGGTGAAGAATAGCGCCGTAAGATGCGCCACTGCCCGACTTCCTGTCACCTGCAGGGTCAGGGCGCGCAGAAGCTGCATCATCGCAAGAATGGAGCAAAGCGACAGGAGGTTGAAGGCAATATCCAGGCGCATGCCGAGATACTCCAGCATTCCTACAGCAAACTGGAACATAAAGTGGTAACGTATGGTACCGTCGGCAAAATGGGGATACTGCACCGGGATATTCGAGCCCTCGGAAAAAGAGCGAATGACCCCGAGATGAGGACAGAAATCGGAGTAAACCGAGAAGCCGACCTTCAGATCTCCGTCCGCATAATAAAAGGAACGGATGATAAGCACCGACCAGAAGACCGCAACAGCAAGCAGAAAAAGAAGCTCGGCGCGGTTCTCCAAAAGCAGCGCTTTAAAGCCCTTTTGGCGCAGCTCCCGTACCATTGTTTGGATGCGCGTTCTGCAGATGCATGCCGCAAGCACGACAAAAACCAGACAAAGCGCAGCCGAGCACACCGCACCCCATAGCATGGGATGGCCGGAGTCGGCAAAGGCATACGCCCCGATGCAGGCTGACCAGGCGGAAATCATCACGCCAAAAATAAAGCTTGCCGGCAGCCAGACCGACCAGGCTTTCGGGGTATACCTTCCCTGCAGCAACGGCCGTGCGGAGCGCACGTGACCAAAAGAGGGAGCAACAAGAAGCGAAACTGCGCTTCCGCAGACAAGTGTCAGAAGAAAATACAGAAATCCGATCATTTTTCGATCTCCCGTCGGGCAGAGCACTTCTCTTCTGCGATGATGTACCGAGGCCTTGCTTTGACTTCATCGTAGATTTTTGCGATATATGTGCCGATAACACCGAGGCTGAGCATCAAAAGGCTTCCAATGATGAGCAGAAGCAGAATAACCGTCGTAAATCCGCTGGCCGCATGTCCGAGGATCCACATCACCAGTGTTTCGATGCCGAGAACGATCGCACCGATGAGGAAGATCAGTCCTGTCACCGTCACAAGCTGCAGCGGCAGAGCCGAAAACGACGTGATGGCACCGACGGCCAGGCCTGCAAGCTTGCGGAAGGACCACTTGGTCTTCCCTCCCGCGCGCGCCGCCACCTCAAAGGGGATGGCAATGTGACGGAATCCGACCCAGGTGGACATGCCTCTGAAGAAGGTTGCGCGTTCAGGCATAGCCTTCCACGCATCCACAGCCTTTCGGTCCATCAGTTTGAAATCCGAGGCACCCTCAAGCTCCAGTCCCGACAGTTTATTGAAGCTGCCGTAAAAGAGGCGCGCAAAGAGCTTATAGAGAAAGCTTTCCCTGCCCCGGTCGGCCTTGACGGCATCGACCACCTCATAGCCTTCCTCCGACCAGAGGCGGATCATCTCCGGAATGATCTCCGGAGGATGCTGCAGATCGCTGTCCATGACGATACACGCCTCTCCCACCGCCTGCGCAAGGCCTGCAGTCACCGCCGCTTCCTTTCCGAAATTGCGGGAAAGGCGGATGAGGCGGCAGGCGTTCAGCCGCTCTGAGACCCGCTGCATGGCCTGCCAGGAATCGTCGGCAGAGCCATCATCCACCAGAACGAATTCAAAAATGACATTTTCGGTTTTCGAACGGTCACGTATGGCAAGAATATTCTCTTCGATATGCTCTCCCTCGTTGTAGACGGGGATGATGATGGAAACAAGCACAGACGGCACCGCCTTTACTTATAGATTACAAACCTGTAGACAAGAAAATTCCAGCAGACCACCGAAGCCATGACGATGAGCTTTGCAAGCATGGCATGCACGCCCACCGACACAAGACCGGACAGAAGCAGGGAAGTTGCCGTCAGATTAAAGACAAAGAGAATTCCGTACTTCGCAAGCTGGGGCAAAAAATTCTCCCTGCTCTTGAAGGTCCAGAACTTATTGAGCAGAAAGCTCATCCAAAAGGTGACGGTATACACCGCCGCGTGGGCCCAGGCAGGCACCATTCCCACCGGCCCGGTGAGAAACCAATAGAGCAGGATTTCTGCCAAAGCCGCAGAGCCGCCGCTGACAAAATAGCGCAGAAGGCGGCCGAGACTTTCGCGGTTGAATCGTTTTTTCAGCATCACAGTGAGAACTTCATGCCGTCGCGGGAAATGATCACCCGATCGCCGACAAGAGCTTTTGCAGCAGCAAGGCTTTCCTCATAGTTATCCAACACCCGCCGTCCGTTATGGACAAAAACGAGCTTTCCGAAGTTATATCCCTTTTCAAGAAAGAAATTACAAACCTTGTCCACCTTGTGGTGTCCCGTCTCCACGAAGATGATATCGGCCCCCTCATAAACATCGCCGATCTCCGCATAGTCCCGGATATCACCGCAGCAGACGATTTTCTTCCCATCGGCGTGTATTACGAAGGAATAGGATTTCCAGTCCCCCTCGGTCTTGGGGATCAAATGGCTGTTATGATGGGCGGTCACGACCATATTCTCATCCCGGAATATCTCTCCGTCCTGAACAGGCGCGGCATCAATGGTGAAATTGATACCGAAATCCCCTTCGGTGCAGCAGAGCATCTCATAGATGCCGTGCCAGGAGCGCAGCTCGGAGATGCGCAGGGCTATCGTCTTCCCTTCCATCCTCGCCATGCCCTCTTCTTTATAGACATAGGTCAGCTTGCGGATGTTCCAGAAGAGATTACCGAGCCCGCCGATGTGATCCATATGGGGGTGGGTGATAAAGATTGCCCGGGTCGCGAGCAGATCAACGCCGTTTAAATGGGCGGAATAGGAGCAGTTCTCACCGGCATCGATCCAGTAGACTGAGCCGTTGATCTCCATGCAGTAGGAGGTATGGCGTGCACCGGGAATCGGAGCCGTACCTGCGCAGGAACCGTGAATAGTGAAATTGATCATTTGTGTCTACCACACTTTATCTTGTTGTTGAACGTGCGCTTAAGGATCCAGTCCAGCTCCTCATACAGCCAGGGATCTGCAGGGCCGTAGTCCATGGGGGCAAGGGCAGCATCATTGGTCACGAGGCCGCGCTTCTTGAGCATGTATTTGAGGAAAGCGCGGTTGTTCATGGTGTACATCTCCAGATAGGGCCAAACCAGAGTATAGTAGAGATCCACAGCAAGATCTTCGTCTCCGGAAAGCCATGCATTGACCACCTCGGAATGGAACTCGCAGGCCTCGGTGCCGGTCATAAAGGCCTTGACGCCGAGACGGAGCATCTGGACCATATGCATACCGGCGGCACCACCGATGATGGGCACCTTGCCCTCGGAGATCACCGAAAGGGTGTGCATCTTCTCCAGCCAGTTATTACCGCCCTCAGCCTTGACGTAACCGACATTCTCGATCTCATTGAAGAGGCGAAGCATGAATTCCGGGGTGTAGCAGCCGGCGGATCCGCCGGTATCCTGCACGATAACGGGGATATTAACCGCTTCACAGGTCTTCTTGTAGTATTCAAACAGCATAGGCTGATCGCAGTGGCCGTAGGTGGGAGAACAGAGCATGAGCATGTCCGCACCGTTGGCTTCAGCGATCTTTGCATTGCGAATGGTATCCTTCAGATTTGCGGCGGCGCAGCCAAAGAAAGTGGGCACGCGGCCGGCAACCCGGTCGACAACGGTGCGGATGATGAGCTCGCGATCCTCAAAGGGAACCTTTCCGTGCTCGGAGGCACCTGCAAGATGGCCTATGGCAACCGCACCGCAGTCCATCAGATAATCTACGATGCGGACGGTGCTTTCAACGTCGATGTTACAGTTTTCATCGATGGTGGTCGGCATGATGGGCATCATACCGCGGAATTCACGAAATTCCATAATCTTTCTCCTGGTTCTACTCTTGGTGAAATATATCCATTACACAATCATAACGGCCTGCCCGGCGGGCAGGCCGCAACAGGATCAAACGTCGCCGATGATCCGTGCTCCATATAGGAAATGATTGCGGTAATAGCCGCTGGCCAAGGTGGTATACTGAACCTTCTTGCCGGGGGACGGTGCATGGATAAACATGCCGTCGCCGACATAAAGGCCCACGTGACCTGCGCCCGCGCCGTTGTTGGAGAAATAAACCAGATCTCCGGGCACGAGCTGACTGTAGGTGACCTTAGTTCCCGCCGTCCACTGCTTGGTACGGGGGAAATCAGTATAACCGAGATTGCGGAAGATATAATAGATCAGGCCGCCGCAGTCAAAGCCCTTGCGGGTGGTGCCGCCCCAAACGTAGGGCACACCGAGCTGGGCATGGGCAAGATCAAGGATCTTCTGTATCTCCTCGGCATAGGCGTTGTCCAGTGCCTTATAGGGAGAGGAGCCGAAGGTGACCGTCTCCGTCGCAGAAAAAGTTGAAGAAGTAGTACCGGCAGATGCGGCAGGAGCCTTACTGGGCGCTGCCGTGATCTTTTCGGTGGGTTCAACATACTCACCGTGCATATAACCGGTGGTATTCCCGTATTTGACTTTATACCAGCCGTTGGAAACACCCAGCAGCGTAACGCCGGTACCTTCCGGCAGCTTTGCAAGCGACTTGCCGGCGATGGCGGCGCGGTCACGCAGATGCACCACAGAGCCGGTGACCTTACCATATCCAAGCTTTCCATCGCCTTCATCGGCGGAGGTGACGTAATCGGCGCTCATATAGCCGACAGTACCGGCAACATTGACCTTATACCAACCGTCAGCCAAGGCAAAAACGACCACTGCGCTTCCCTTGGTAAGAGAACCCAGCTTCTTTCCATCCGTGGTGGGCTTTGAACGGTAATAGACGCTCTTGCCGGTGACCGTACCGATGCGCAGACCCTCCGTGTAAGCCTCCTCAACAAAATCCGGCTGTTCGGGTGTTTCTTCCGCTGCCGGCTGCGTGGGCACGGGGGTCGCGGTTGGTTCAGCAGTCGGAGAAGTTGTCAGGGCCGCCGTCGGCGCGACAGAAGGTGCAGCCGTCGGTACCGGTGCAGGCTCGGGCGTTGGCTCGGGCTTCTGTGCATCGTTGGAAATAACAGTAGAATGCAGGCTTCCGTCACCGGTGGTGAGCAGGGCCTCAACATCATCCGCTAGATCCGGAGTTTCCATGGGACTTGCGTAATTCAGGACCTCTGCGTTGATCACAACGGAACCGGGCTCATCCAACGCAGGAAGATGCGCAGCATCATCCGCACCGAGATCCCACATCGATACGGTAGCACCGATGGCGCAAACCGCAAGGATCACAGCCGCAGACACAAGCCGGCGGGTCCTTTTTCTCAAACTCATAAAATCATTACCTCAAATTCTTCTGGATCGGTGGCGGCAAACAAAAGGGCTTGTCCTCTTTTGCCGTGCCTGGTCTGTACGGCGGATTTGGGGTCACGTGCCGCGCTTACTTCGCGGAATTATAACGATTAAGCCAGATGGTGGCAATGTCCATGGCCTCGTACAGGCCGGACTTCTCACTGGACTTGACGATACGGTCCTTGGGACGCATCGTCTCATCGGTGTGCTGGATAGTCACGATGATCTTGGTGGGGATCTGTACCCCGTTTTCTTCCTTGGATGCCATGATCTGCAGCATGGAGATGTACTTATCCGAAATACTGCCGTAATAGATCACATTGTCCTTGCGAAGCAGAGGACGACCCTTATAGGTCAACGTACCTGCGGGGTTCATTTCTTTATCAGCCATGTCTATATACTCCAATCTCTCATAAAAGGGCGGGATGAACCAGTTTTATCTATTTTACCATCTAACACCGATTATGTCAACCTCTGACATGAAAAGGATTGTTCGACAAAAAAAGAAGGACGGTTTCCCTCCCTTCCTTCACATCTGTTACACCGGTGCGCCGGTGGTATCCTCTTCTGCTGTGAATCCCGAATCCTCTGCCGGAAGCTGTGCTGCTGCCGCTCGGATGGCCTTCTCCACCGCATCCGCACAACTGCCAGCGGAAAAACACAATCCGCTGGCATGATCTTTTCAGATATTCAGATAAGACTTTACAAGCTCGGAAAGAAGCTCATAGCGGTCGACACGGCGAATCAGCGCGCGCGCGTTTTTATGATTGGTAATATACCCGGGATCCTCGGACAGAATATAGCCGACGATCTGGATAATGGGGTTGTAGCCCTTCTCCAACAAGGCAGAATAAACCTCCTGCAGGATCGGGCGAATCTCCTTCGCGCGTTCCTCGTCAATGCTGAATTTCATGGTATCGGAGTTCATAGAATTCCTCCCTTACGAATCTTTCACACACTTATCATATAACAAAAGCGGCCTGATTTCAAGGGTTTTTTCAGAAAAAGTTTCAAAGTCCGCGTGCTTACTGACACAGGTTTTTTTCTCCGTCCGTCCGAAGCTGCTCCTCTTCGGCATTGCGGGCGCGTTTTTTTGCCATACGGTCGTACATATAGTCTTTCCACAGGAATCCCGTATGCACCATGGATAACAGCCAGCCGACCAGTACCGCATTGAATACCACGTCGCTTACAAAGGTGTTTACACTCTCATTTCCGAAATTCACATAGGAAAAAACGAGTCCGACAACGGCGGGCGTCGTGTAAAGCGCTGCAAAAAGATAAAGATACCAGCGTTTAAGTACATAAGCAAGATATCCGAAGGTCACCCAGGCAGTAACTCCAAATGGGATAAGAAACAGAATCGGCCAGCGCTGCGCCATTTTCCAGCCTGCGGAAAACTCGGGGGTGAAACCGAGATTGCGTTTTGCCATGAAAGACTCCTTTCCGTTCACACAGAACAACAACAAAAAAGCGGAGCCAAAAAGCTCCGCTTGGAGCGGATGACGAGGCTCGAACTCGCTACCTCCACCTTGGCAAGGTGGCGCTCTACCAGATGAGCTACATCCGCATGTCAACGACGAGTATTATAGCAAATTCAGCAGCATTTGTCAACCCACTTTTTCATTTAATTTTTTCGGTTTTTTCCTTGACACCGGGTAAAAAATGGGCTATCATCAACACATACAACTGTGTATGATTATTATGATATCCGGAGGTCTTTATTATGAGCAAATTCAATGTTGGGCTTCAGCTTTTCTCCATCCGTGACGAAATGGAGGCTGATCCCCGCGGAACTCTCAAGCTCGTGCGCGAGATGGGTTACGACTGCGTGGAAAGCGCCGGCTACTGCGGTCTTTCGCCCGAGGATTTCCGCGCTGCCGTGGAAGAGGCCGGTCTGAAGCTCGTCTCCACCCACACCATGCTTCCCAAGGAGATGGCCGGTATCCCCGCTATTGTTGCCGAGCAGCAGACTCTCGGCGTTTCCTATATGGCCATTCCCTGGATGAACAAGGAGCGCACGCCCGGCGAGGCAAACTACGAGCCCACCCGCGATATGATTGCTGCCATCTGCGAGGCCTTCCGCGGAACCGGACTGCAGCTTCTCTACCACAACCACGATTTTGAGTTTGAATTCCTCGGTGAGGAGCGCAAGATCGATATCCTCTTCCGCGATCTTCCCGAGCTTTGGCCGGAATTCGACTGCTGCTGGGTACGTTTCTCCGGCGCGGATCCCGTGAACTACATCAGGAAATACGCCGGCAAGGTTCCCGTTCTCCATCTCAAGGACTTTATCTGTGAGGGCTACGTCAAGGGTGAGCCCGTCTATGAGCTTATCGGCGACGATTCCACCAAGGGTAACCGTCCCAAGAGCGGCTTTGAGTTCCGCCCCATCGGACAGGGCTGCCAGGACATTCCCGCGATCCTCGCTGCGGCGGAAGATGCCGGCACCCACACCATCATCGTGGAGCAGGATCTCGCCACCAACCTCTCCCCCATGGAGAGTGCAAAGGCAAGCCGCGAGTATCTCGCCTCCATCGGCTATTGATTCTTTCACCCTACCGTTTCTGAAAGGATACGCAAAACATGGATATGACCAATCTTCGGGACTGGTGCAATCCCGGTCTTCTTCACCGGAACCGTTTGCCCTCCCGCACGCCTTTTATCCCTTACCCCACCGAGGCCATGGCCGCAGAGGAGCTGCGCGCCGCCTCCCCTTACTACAAGAGCCTGAACGGCGAGTGGAATTTCAAGTGGCTTCCCCGTCCCGATGCCGCACCTGACAATTTCGGTGATGCAGCCTTTGATCTTTCCGGCTGGGACCGCATCGACGTTCCCTCCTGCTGGCAGATGACCTACAAGTATGATCTCCCAATTTACACCAACGTCAATTACCCGATTCCGCTGGATCCTCCCTTTGTGCCCGATGAAAACCCCACGGGACTCTATGTTCGCGATTTTACGCTGCCCGCCACTTTTGCCGGCCGCCGCACGCACATCCGCTTTGAAGGTGTGGATTCCGCCTTCTATGTATATGTTAACGGCGTCGAGATCGGTTACTCCAAGGGCGCGCATATGCCCTCCGAGTTTGATCTCACCGAACATCTCATTCCCGGCCGCAACCGCATTGCTCTGAAGGTGCTGAAATTCTCTGACGGTACTTATCTGGAAGACCAGGATATGTGGCGTATGGGCGGTCTCTGGCGCGAGGTTTATCTGCTCTCCTTCGGCGCAGTTTCCTTTGCCGACATAAATCTTCGCGGCGACGTGGACGATGCCTATTCCACCGGCCTTTTGAAGTGCTCCGTTGCTTTGCGCGGAGCTTCCGGAGAATACACCCTCAAAGCCAGGCTCTACGATCCCGCAGGCGAGCTTTTCTGCGAGGGCGAATACCCGGCCGCCGAAACAGTTGCCTTCTCAATGCAGGTTCCCGAGGCGCTTCTCTGGAGTGCCGAGGTCCCGAATCTTTATCGCCTGTCTCTCACCGTGTGCAAGGATAGCGAGGTTGTCGAAGCCATCTCCTCCGATGTCGGCTTCCGCCGTATTGAGATCAAAAAGGGTGTCTTTATGATCAACGGACGCGCCGTAAAGCTTTACGGTGTCAACCGTCACGATACAAATCCCGACACCGGTCACACCGTATCCATGGAGGATATGACCCGTGATCTCGTGGAGATGCGCCGCCACAACATCAACGCCATCCGTACCTCCCACTATATCAACGATCCCCGCTTCCTGACGCTCTGCGACCGCTACGGCTTCTACGTCATCGATGAGTGCGACATTGAGACCCACGGCGATCAGAATCTCATGCTTCCGGATCCCGAGGATCCCACAAAGCTGGTCAAGACCACGATCTCCGCCCTTCCGATGTATGCCTCCAGCTATGTTGACCGGGCCGAGCGGATGTATCTGCGCGACAAGAACCATCCCTGCATCATCATGTGGAGCCTTGGCAACGAATCCAGCGAGGGCAAAAACCACGAGCTGATGGCGGAATACCTCCACCGTGTTGACGACCGTCCCGTACATTACGAGCGTGCCTATGATGCTCCCTATCTCGACGTTGTCAGCCGCATGTACACCCATTACAAGGATGTTCCCGCCGAGTGCAAGAAGGCCGGTAACCGTCCCTTCTTCCTCTGCGAATACACACATGCCATGGGAAATTCCAACGGTGACGTGATGGATTATATCCGTGTCATCAATGCCATCCCCAACATGATGGGTGCCTGTGTCTGGGAATGGGCAGATCACGGTCTGCGCATCGACCTTCCCGACGGACGCAAGGGCTTTGCCTACGGCGGCGACTTCGGTGACAAGCCCAACGACGGCAATTTCTGTGTCGACGGTCTCGTCAGCCCCGACCGGGAGGCAAGATCCGGTCTGCTTGAGGTCAAAAAAGCCTATGAGCCCGTATTTGCCGAAGATCTTGACGCAGATGCCGGTACGGTTTACATCCGCAACCGCTATGTGTTCTCCGATCTTTCCCATCTTGCCGCTCACTGGACAGTCACCGAGAACGGCATGATCATCGCCCAGGGCATCATCCCCTCTCTCTCCGTGCCTGCCGGCCGCCGCCGCAAGTTCGATCTCGGCTTTGAGATGCCGGAAGGACGCCCCGGCTGTGAATATTTCCTCGACATTTCCTTTACCCTCAATCATGATCTCTGGTTTGAGGATCGCGGCTATGAGATCGGTCATACCCAGTTTGCCCTGCAGCCGAAGGTCACACTTCCCGGTTTCCCCGCCCCCACCGGTGAGGCACCCACAACGCATGTGGACGGCGACCGTTTTGTCATCACCCTTGGTGATACCTCCTACGCCTTCTCTCTTGACACCGGTCTTCCCTGCTCTATTGAGTTTGAGGGTAAAGAGCTGCTGGCTTCTCCCTTCCGGTTCAACGTCTGGCGCGCACCCATTGACAATGATGTTTTCGTATCCAAAGAATGGTATCGTGAGCATCTGGAGGACTATACGTCAAGGCTCAACAGTTTTGCCTTCCTCGGAAAAAAGGATCGCGTCATTGTCTCCGGATCCTTTACGCTCGGTGCCCATACACGCATGCCTCTGCTGCGCGCTGCGGCTGAGTGGGAGATCTCCTCTGCCGGTATGTCATGTCGTATCGATGTGGATCGACTGGCTGACATGTATACGATTCCCCGTTTCGGCTTTGAAGTTCTCCTTGCTCCCGGCATTGACAACGTAGAATGGTTTGGAAAGGGCTTCCACGAAAACTACCTTGATAAATGTCACAGTGCTACCGTTGGCCGTTATACCGCAAAGGTCGCAGAAATGACCGAGCATTATATCTTCCCGCAGGAGAACGGTACGCGCAGCGATGTTCGATTCGCCGGCATTACTGCCAAGAGCGGCATCGGTTTGGCTATTCTCGGTGATCCGCGCTTCTGCTTCTCCACGCACCACTACACGACCGATGATTTCTTCAAAGCCAAGCATGACCATGAGCTCGTTGCCCGTCAGGAAACCTGCCTCAACATTGATTACTCTCAGCATGGTATCGGCAGCGGCTCCTGCGGACCGCGCGCAGACAGACCTTATGTACTGGACGAAGAACATTTCTGCTTTAAATTCCGCATCTGTCCCTACGCTGCGGAGGACATCTCCCTTGATATGCTCTTTGCAGCAGGAAAGTAAGTCGGTCATATCTATAATTATAGCCTGTGGACCCTTATCCGGGTCCGCAGGCTTCTTTCTTTGATGGGAGGAGTTGACCTTGCTGAACCCAAAACAGCGGCGGGCTGCGGAAATGCTTGCAAATCCCGACTGCACACTGACAAAGGCCGAGATCGCAGAGGCTATCGGCGTACAGCCGGAGACCTTTTATCGGTGGTTGCTTGATCGCGAGTTTGTGGCAGAGGCGGAGACTCTCTCCCGCAGATATGCGGAAGCGGAGATCGCCCTGATACGAAAATCCGTCATCACGGGCTGCCGCAGCGGTGATACAAAATCCATCAAGCTCTTTTTTGACCTGCAGAATGCATTGTTAGGCTCTGCGGACAGCCTTTCAGCGGAAGACCGGGCTCTTCTTGACGAGTCCGTACGTCTCCTCGCCCTGCACGGCACAGAAAAAAACGGGTGAAGATCCGGTTCGGATCTTCACCCGTTTTCCAATTTCATTTATGCACCGGCAGTCGGTGTTGCGGTAGGCGCCGTGGTGGGTGTTGCGGTCGGTGCCGTGGTGGGTGTTGCGGTAGGCGCTGTGGTGGGTGTTGCGGTAGGTGCCGTAGTTGGAGTAGCGGTAGGTGCCGTGCTGGGTGTTGCGGTAGGCGCTGTCGTAGGCGTTGCAGAAGGTGCTGCGGTGGGGGTAGCGGTGGGCTTAGTGGTCGGGGTCACGGAGGGGGTTGGGTTGATCTGCAGTGCAAAGATGATGCTGTAGGTCTTATCTCCCGACTTTGCAAGGACAACGACGTTTGTGGAGCCGATCTTCTCACTCTTCAGGGTGATCTTGCCGCCGGAGACCGTGGCACCGAGGCCCTCAACAGGGGTTGTGAACATCACAGAGTAGGTGACGTTATCCGTTGCAGGATCCAACGCAGCATCCAGCACGAGCTCACCGGGGGTGGCGATCAGCTTGGTAGACTCGGTGATATTGTGCTGATCATAAGTAAGCACGATCTTCTTATCGGTGTGGCCGTTGACCTTAACGGTGCATTCCGACTTGAATCCGCCATCGGTGGCGGTAAAGGTGATCTTTGCGGTTCCGGGAAC
This sequence comes from Clostridia bacterium, assembly GCA_017414715.1. Taxonomy (GTDB): domain Bacteria; phylum Bacillota; class Clostridia; order Oscillospirales; family QAMX01; genus RGIG1911. The sequence goes on along the minus strand of JAFQKV010000045.1, from coordinate 17,136 downwards.
ATAGCCGGTAACGACACCGGAGGCAGAAACGCCGGCGATCATAGGATCGGAGGTGGTCCAGGTGCCGCTGACGTTGGCGGCATCCTCCGGGGCAAAGACGGGCTTCAGCGTCAGCTGCTCACCCACGGTGATCTCCGCCGTCTTCTTGTCCAGCGCAACTCCGGTGGCTCGCTTTCCAACATAGATGCGGAGTTCCGCGGTCTTTCCGTCAAGGGTTGCGAAGACCAGAGTGGCCTTGCCGGTCTTTTTGGCGGTGATCACACCGGCCTCGGAGATCTCGACGATATCCGTTCCGGCGGTAACCGTCCACTTGCCGGACTGCTTTGCGCCGGCAGGCAGAATGGTGACCTTCGGCGTATGGGTAGCATCCTTGGTGAGATAAACGTCCTCTGCATCCAGTTCAATGGATTCGGTGGCCGCATAGACGGTCACGGGGCAAATGACGCTGGGATAGCTGTCGGATGCGGGCTTAAAGGTGACATTCGCGGTACCGGCTGAAACGGCGGTGACAATTCCCTTGTCATCCACGGTCGCAACGTCGGTCTTATCGCTGCTCCAGGCACCGGAAACATCCGCCTGAGATACGGTGAGGGTCGCAGTACCGCCGGGCACAAGCTCCAGCTTCTCCGCGCTGAGGGAAAGACCCTTCACGACCTTGACGACGGAGGTGACCGTCAGAGAGTTGTTTTTAAAGACGTAGGAAACGGAGGTCACGCCCTCCTTGAGGCCGGTAACGACACCCTTCTCATCAATCTTTGCAATCGAGGCATCGGAGATCTTCCAGGTTCCCTCGGCATTGGCATCCTCCGGCTCCACCTTGACGGAGAGCTGCGTGGTGCTGCCGACCGTAACCTGTGCGATGCTGGGCTGGATCGCTGCACTCTTGACCACACTCTGAACGGTGACGGTGGTGGTGGCGGTAAAGCTGCCGTCATCGCTCTTGAAGGTGATGGTGGTGGTGCCGGGGTTTACCGCGATGAAGGAATTCTTCTCGTTTCCGCTGAGCTTGACGACGTTGGTGTCGCCGATGGTAACGGAATAGGTACGGATGGCAGCATTCTGCGGTGCAATAACGGGATTGAGGGTGAATGCCTGGCCGACGGAAGCAGTCAGGGTCGCCTTATCCACGGTAATTCCGGTGACCTTGGCACCGGTGCTGACGGTGGCGGTGGCCATAACACTGTTGTAGGCAGACTTTGCGGTGATGGTAACGGTGCCTTCCTTCAGCATGGTAACAACGCCGGAGGAAGAAACCGTTGCAACGGACGTGTCGCTGGAGTACCAGTTAATATTCTTGCTTGCATCTTCGGGATAGACCGATGCGGTGAACTTCTTGGTCTCCTTGACAGCAAGCAATGCGCTCACGGGGGAAACGGTAATGCTGGTCGGTGCGCGGTAGATGGTTACTTTACAGGTGGCGCTCTTTCCGGAACTGTCGGTCGCAGTGATGGTCACCGTGCCAGTGGACAGGGCACTGACGATACCGTTGGAGGTAACCGTTGCCTTTGCTGTGTTAGAGGACTTCCATGTGTAGGTTCCGGAGCCGCCGTTTGCGGTAAGCTTCGTTGTAGCGCCAACCTCTGTTTCAATCTTCGAGGGAACGATGCTCATCTGGCCGGAGTTGCCGGTGGTCGCCTCAACAACGATTATGGCGGCAGAAGCATTGATTTCCGGCTTTTTCTCGATTTTCGCGGTAATGGTGGCGGAACCGACTCCCACAGCCGTGACCTTGCCCATGGCATCCACAACAGCAACGGATGTGTCGCTGGATTCCCAAACGAGCTTGGAAGTAAAGATCGGATAGGTCGCAAGGTTCAGCGACTGGCCATACTCAAGAAGACAGTTGGAGGGGTTAAGCGTAAAGTTGCGGGGCACAACGGTCACCGTGCAGGAAAGCATGTAGTTCCGATCTCCGCTGGTAAATTCACAGTGGATCACAGCCTCGCCTTCCTTCATACCGGCGATCTGGACGGTGTTGTTGCCCGTCTGCTCCAGCTTTACAAATTCTTCACCCTCTGCAATATGCCAGTCATTGACGGCATCCGTCGGGTTTTCAAGGATCAGGAAAACAGTATCGTACACAGCGAGGACGGTCTCCGTCATATTCAATGCCGGCTCGCCGATCTCAGAGCTTGAGGAACCGGGGATATCACTGCAACCGGCAAAGATCGAGATCGCCATGGCGAGCAGCAGGATCACTGCGGTCGTACGGAATTTTCTCGTCATAATTTTGCGCCTCCGATAGATTATTGTTATACGGGTACGTATATTGATATTCTACTATATATTCCGAACAATTTCAAGAGAGAATGGCACATTTTGTGTCTGTGCCGACTGCCATTATGCGGATATTTGGACAGATATGTAAAAAAGCGCGGGTCACGATACCGTGACCCGCGCCTTTGCTCTGAAAATCAAATCAGTTAGCGTCGCGGAAGATGGACTTTCTTGCGGTGTAGGTGGTGTGAAGGATGCCGTGAGCCTTGTGGCTGCCGGGCTTCTCCAGGTACTCGTCATAGAGCTCCTTGACGATGGGGTTCTCGTGGCTCTTGCGGAGGGCCATTGCGCCGTCCTCACTGTAGAGAGCCTTGGCACGCTCGGCACGCAGATCCACAAAATTGCGCACGGAAGCGGGCTGGATGGGCTGACCGCCGCCGTTGACACAGCCGCCGGGGCAGGCCATGATCTCAACGAAGTGGTACTCCTTCTCGCCGGCCTTGATGGCATCGAGAAGCTTGCGGGCATTGGCAGTACCGGAGACAACAGCAACCTTGACCGTGGTGCCGTTCAGATCGTATTCGGCTTCCTTGACACCCTCAATGCCGCGAACCTCATGGAACTCGAGCTTCTCAAGAGCCTTACCGGTGACGACTTCGGAAACCGTACGGAGAGCAGCCTCCATAACACCGCCGGAAGCACCGAAGATGTGGCCGGCACCGGAAGCGATGCCGAAGGCGGGATCAAAGGTCTCGTCGGGCAGTTCGGTGAAGCGCAGACCGGAATCCTTGATGAATTCGGCGAGCTCACGGGTGGTGATGGTAGCATCGACATCGTCGAGGCCCTTGACCGCCTGCTGATCCTCACGGCCGATCTCGTACTTCTTTGCGGTGCAGGGCATAACGGTGACCACGTAGATCTTCTCGGCGGGGATACCCATCTTTTCAGCATAGTAGGTCTTCATAAGAGCGCCAAACATCTGCTGGGGAGACTTGCAGGAGGACAGGTTGGGAATGAACTCCGGATAGAAGTACTCGCAGAAGCGGATCCAGCCGGGGCTGCAGGAGGTAATAAGGGGCAGAGCACCGCCGTTCTCAAGACGGTGGAGAAGCTCGGTGCCTTCCTCCATGATGGTGACATCAGCGGCGGTATCCACATCGAACACGCCGTTGAAGCCGAGACGGCGGAGGGCGGCGACCATCTTGCCCTCCACGTTGGTGCCGATGGCCATGCCAAAGTCCTCACCGAGGGCGGCACGGACGGAGGGAGCGGTACCGACAACGACATGCTTGTCGGGATCGGCGATGGCAGCGCGGACCTCATCCAGGCTGCTCTTTTCCTTCAGAGCGCCGGTGGGGCAAACGTTGATGCACTGACCGCAGTCGATGCAGGCAACATTGGCAAGCTTCTCATCAAAGGCGCAGCCGATGTGGGTATCAAAGCCACGATCGATGGGGCCGATGACGGAGATCTTCTGCATATTCTTGCAGGCAGCCACGCAGCGACGGCAGAGGATGCACTTGGAGTTGTCACGGACGAGGTGGGGGGAAGAATCCTCGATATCAGCCTTCATATCATCGGAGGCAAACTTCCACTCCTCAATGCCGTAGTCCTTGGCAAACTTCTGCAGCTCGCAGTTCTGGCTGCGGGAGCAGGTCAGGCACTCACGGCGATGGTTAGAGATAATGAGCTCCAGAGTAGTCTTACGGGACTTGCGGACAGCGGGGGTGTTTGTGAAGACCTCCATGCCCTCATTGACGGGATACACGCAGGCGGTGACCAGAGAGCGGGCACCCTTGACCTCGACCACGCACAGACGGCAGGCACCGATGGCGTTGATGTCCTTCAAGTAGCAGAGGGTGGGGATGTCGATACCCACAGAGCGGGCAGCCTCAAGAATGGTGCTGCCGGCGGGGACCTGAACATCCACGTTATTGATCTTAATATTTACCATTTTCGTTTCCATTACTCTCAACCTCCCGGTTATTTCTTGTAGATAGCGTCGAACCGGCAAGTCTCTACGCAGGCGCCGCACTTGATGCACTTGGCGGTGTCGATGACATGCGGATTCTTCACGCTGCCGGTGATGGCATTGACCGGGCACTTGCGGGCACAGGCGGTGCAGCCCTTGCACTTCTCTTCATCAATAACATAGGAGAGCAGAGCCTTGCAAACGCCGGCGGGGCACCTCTTGTCCACGATGTGGGCAATGTACTCGTCTCTGAAGTAACGCAGGGTGGACAGGATGGGGTTGGGAGCAGTCTGACCAAGACCGCAAAGAGCAGTGGTCTTGATATGCGCAGCAAGCTCCTCAAGGGTGTCGAGATCCTCCATAGTGCCGTTGCCGCTGGTGATCTTCTCAAGGATCTGAAGCAGACGCTTGGTACCGATACGGCAGGCGGTGCACTTACCGCAGGACTCGTCAACGGTGAATTCGAGGAAGAACTTCGCGATATCGACCATACAGGTGTCCTCATCCATAACGATGAGACCGCCGGATCCCATCATGGAACCGATGGAAAGAAGGTTCTCATAGTCGATGGGGGTGTCGATGAGGTGAGCGGGGATGCAGCCGCCGGAGGGACCACCGGTCTGGGCAGCCTTAAACTTCTTACCGTTGGGAATACCGCCGCCGATCTCCTCGATGATGGTGCGCAGGGGGGTACCCATGGGAACCTCAACGAGACCGGTGTTGTTGACCTTACCGACGAGGGCGAAAACCTTGGTGCCCTTGGAGGTCTCGGTACCGATGGAGTTGAACCACTCAACACCGTTGTTGATGATGAGGGGGATGTTTGCATAGGTCTCAACATTGTTGAGGACGGTGGGCTTGCCGAAGAGACCCTTCACAGCGGGGAAGGGAGGTCTGGGACGGGGCTCACCGCGCTCACCCTCGATGGAGGTCATGAGAGCGGTCTCTTCGCCACAGACGAAGGCACCTGCACCGAAGCGGAGATCCAGCTCGAAGTCAAAGCCGGAACCGAAGATATTCTTACCGAGAAGTCCATACTCCTTGGCCTGCTCAATGGCGATACGGAGACGCTCGATGGCGATGGGGTACTCGGCACGGACGTAAACGTAACCCTGATGGGCACCGATGGCATAACCGGCAATGGTCATAGCCTCAATAACGGCATGGGGGTCACCTTCCAGGACGGAACGGTCCATGAATGCACCGGGGTCACCTTCGTCAGCGTTGCAGCAGACGTACTTGATCTCACCGGGAGTTGCAGCGGCGAAGGCCCACTTGCGGCCGGTGGGGAAGCCTGCACCACCGCGGCCGCGAAGACCGGACTTGGTGATGATGTCGATAACTTCCTCGGGCTTCATCTCGGTAAGGACCTTACCGAGAGCCTTGTAACCGTCCATGGCGATATACTCGTCGATAACCTCGGGGTTGATAACGCCGCAGTTACGCAAAGCAATGCGCTGCTGAGATCTGTAGAAAGCGGTGTCGTTGAGAGAAGGAAGCTCATCAGCCTTCGCCTCTGCATCACCGGTATCGGTGTAGGCAAGGCGGGTGACGACGCGACCCTTCAGCAGATGCTCCTCAACGATCTCAGCGATGTCCTCAGGCTGGACTCGGCTGTAGAAGGTGCCGTCGGGATAAACGATCATAACGGGACCGTGCTCGCAGAGACCGAAGCAACCGGTCTTAACGATCTTGATCTCGTCGGTAAGGCCGCGGTTGGCCAGTTCCTGCTCCAGGATGGTCTGCAGCTTCATGCTGCCGGAAGAGGTGCAGCCCGTTCCGCCGCAGATCAGTACGTGTGAACGAATCATGAGTGTATGTCCTCCCTACTTATTTTGCCACGCTGGCGCCGATGGTGTATTCGGCGACGACCTTGCCGCCCTTGATGTGCTCGGCAACAACACGCTGGGCCTTCTCGGCGGTCATCTTGACATAGGTGACCTTGTCCTTACCGGGCTCGATAACCTCGACCACGGGCTCATACTGGCAGATGCCGATGCAGCCGGTCTGGGTAACAGTGACGGATTCCTCGAGTTTCTCCTTGCTGACAGCCTCGACAAGGGCAGAAAGCACGGGACGCGCGCCGGCGGCGATACCGCAGGTGCCCATACCGACGATGATGCGGGTCTCGTTGCCGTCATTCTGACGCATCGCGACCTTACCCTTCATCTTTTCGCGGATTTCAGCAAGTTCAGCCAAAGTTTTCATGTGGGGATACCTCCATGTTTAGTTTTCTATTTTAGGGATTCAGGGAACTGTATTGCTCATCCAGATAATCTCTTATCCAGTTGATCACTTCGGTCTCGCCAAGGGATACTTCCTCCCCAAGGATGCTCCGCAGCTCGGCAGCATCCAGCCGGACCTCTCCGGCGGGGGTGGAATGGATAAACAGCCAGTCAATATCCGGCTGGCCCTGCAGGAGAACACAGACGGTGGAGACCATATCGCCGAGAGGTACCGCATCAATATGCTTCATATTAAATACGGCGGTAACGACCGTACCGTGCCCCTCCCCTTCCTCACGGGGTTTGGACCTGATGGAAAAGCTTCCGCCGGTCATCTCCGCCCCCATGCGGAGAAAGGGCAGACCGAGCCCCACCCGGCGGGTGGTGCGGGTCGTATAGAAGGGATCGGATACACGGCGGACGGTTTCGGCATCCATACCCTTTCCGTTGTCTGTAATACGGAAGGTCAGCCAGCCGTTTTCATCCTCAAGGAGAGCGATCTCAATGTTTTTTGCTTCAGCCCGGACGGAATTCTGGGCAATATCAAGAATATTCAGGGAAAGTTCTCTCATTTTCCCTCCTCCAGCCGTCTGAGAAGTGCCGCGCGGATCTCATCCGCCGTCTCACCGGGCAAGCGCATAAAGGATGCGCTTTCACCGTCCCGGATATCCTGCGGGTAGTGCGCATCGGAATCGCAGATGCGAAACAGTCCTTCCGCACCCGGCGCATCCGGCGCATATTCCGTGGTGTATTCAACCGTTTTGAAACCGCAGTCCGCAGGCAGGGATCCCAGCATCGTGACGATGCCGTTGGACACCTTATCCGCATGAGCCGGGATCGGAACTCCCCGGAATGCGCGGGCAAGGGAGGCTGCATCCGAAAGGGTGAGCTCCGTTGCATTGATGAGAAGATCGGGTTCCTCACCGGTGATGCCGTCATCTTCGTTCATATAATACTGATGCCCGAAGATATCCGGGCGGTTTGCGATACGGACACGTTGGGCGGCCACCGCATCGGAGAAGCCAAGAGCATCGTCAAGCGCCGAAAAGAGACACAGAAGATGCACATCCTCGGCGGTCGTCAGCTCCATTCCCGGAATACCGACAACACCGTAGGCCTCGCAGGCACGAAGAAAGGCTGCGCAGTTGCCACAGGTGTTATGATCGGTCAGGGCAGCGATATCCAGCCCGCCGAGAGCGGCAAGACCGGCGATGGTTGCAGGGGTCATCTCGTCATCCCCGCAGGGAGACAAACAGGAGTGGATATGCAGATCGTAACGATAGGTCTTCATTCCCGTCCTCGCTTACGCAAGAAGATCATAAAGCCTGCCGCAGAGCTCAAAAGCGGTCATGGGCGAGGTGTAGAGATTCAGTCCCTCGGCGCGTGCCTTTGCAAGCACCGCCTCGTCCGGCTCCGTATCCTCAGCGAGGATAACGGCCGCCGCATCGGCAAGGCTCGCCACCGCAAGGACGTTAACGTTATTCATAATGGTGACCCAGACGCTGTCGGCTGGGCATCTGCCCATGACGAAGCTGAGCAGATCACCGCAATAGCCGCCGGAGATCTCACGCTCTGTATCGCCCTCCGACAAAACGCGGAGGTTTAAAGCATCCCGAAGCTCTTTAATCTTCATGTCGTGCCTCCGGTACAGGGCTGACCTTCGAAAAGGCCTGCTTGATCTCGTCGCGCCATTTGATGATGCAGTCCACCGGACTTGCCTCGCCGGAAACGATGTCTTCGGCCAGAGCCCGGCAGGTGGGCGCACCGCAGGAGCCGCAGTCCATATGCGGGAATTCGCGGTCAAGCTTTTCGATGGCGAGCATTTTCTGCATGGCCTCTGCCTTATCCGCCGAAAGGGACATGACCGGCTGATAGCGCAGTGGTTCCTTGCACATGAACGCATCGGGAACCTCGCCGTCCCCCTCCTCCACCAGATTTCTGGAGACGGGAAGGTAACGCTTGAGGTTCTGCAGACGGGCCTTGGCGATGTAGGGATTCTCCACCGTCAGCGCACCGCCGACACATCCGCCGTTGCAGGCGTTGAGCTCAACGAATTCCAGATCGGAAATGTGTTCATTCTCGATCTCGTCCAGCACCTTGATCACATTCTCGATGCCGTCAGCCGCAAGATAGCGGTCATTGAAAAGGGCCGCGGATTCACCGCCTGTTCCCGCCCAGGAAACGCCGATAAGACCGGTTTCCGACGAAACAGTGGGGTTGGTGACTTCCCGCATTTCGGAAATGAGACGGAAGTAAATGTCGCTCATGGACAGAACCCCATCCACGGCGCTTCGGTCCTCCGACTCAGGGTTTTTTACATAGCTTACCTTTGCGGGGCAGGGGGAAATGAAGAAGCAGCCCACACGGTCGGCAGGAACATCGGGATATTTCTCCCGCGCCTCCTCCTTGGCAAGCCTTGCCGCCATTTCCACCGGCGGCAGCAGGGGCAGCACATTCTCGCAAAGGGAAGGGAATCGAACGCTGATGATGCGGCTCACCGCAGGGCAGGCCGAACTGATGACGGGCTTTTTGATATCTTTGCGCCGCAGATAGTGCCGGGTATAGCCGGAGACGAGCTCCGCTGCCCTTGCCACCTCGAACACGCCGTCAAAGCCCATACGCAGCAGACCTTCGAGAATGATATCCGGATCATCCAGCCGGTCAAACTGTCCGTACAGAGCGGGAGCCGGCAGCGCGATCCTGACATCGTACCCATCCATAACGGACAGGGGGTCGTAGAGCGCTTTCTTCGCCTTGTGCGGACAGACACGGATACATTCTCCGCAGTCGATACAGCGCTCCGCCCGGATGACCGCATGTCCCTCGCGGATGCGTATGGCTTCCGTGGGACAGCGTTTCAGACAGGTAGTGCAGCCATTGCATTCCTCAATTTTCAGAGTCACGGAATGGCGGTAGGAATTGCTCACTGCAAAAACACCTCCTGTCACATTTCAAAAAGGGATCTACAGACGCACCTCCATGGTGATCTTCGTCCCGACACCGACGGCGGTTTCAATATCCATGCTGTCGGTATATCGCTTCATATTGGGCAGTCCCATACCGGCGCCAAATCCAAGAGCGCGGACATTTTCCGCCGCCGTGGAATAGCCCTCCTGCATGGCAAGCCCTACGTTGGGTATGCCCGGACCGTGGTCCTCCAGCACAATAACGATCCGGTCCGCGTAAACGAGGATATCCGCTGTACCGCCGTTGGCGTGAATGACCATATTGATCTCACCCTCATACATGGCGATGGACACCCGGCGGATGACCGCAGGATCCATGCCCAGCTGCCGCAGCAGTTTTTTTACCGCAGCGGAAGCCTCACCGGCGGAAACGAAATTCTCCCCTGCCACGTCAAAGTGGAAACGGACAGGCTCGCTCACTGTGCAACACCTCCGTGATAGAGACCGTTTTCATAGAGAATTCCGCAGGCCTGATACATACGCTCCATCGTTGCGAGGATAACGATGCCCGACTCGCGGGCAAGCTCCACGATATCATCCGCAGGCATCTTGCCGCGAACGAAAACAATGCAGCGCATATCCATCATTTCAGCCGTTCGGACAACCTGGGGATTGACCAGTCCGGTGATGAGCACCGCCTGATCCTTGACAAATGCAAGCACGTCGCTCATCATATCCGCACCGCAGGCGGAATGGACTTCATTCTCCAGATGTTCCTCCCCGCAGAGCACGTCCGCGTGGAGCAGATCCGCGATTTTGCCGATCTTCATAACCGTCTTACCTCCGGAATGTTTGGATGCCCGTCAGGCGATCAGTCCATCTCCATGTACTTCTTGAGAATGTCGGGTATCATGTCAGCGGTCAGACGGCCGTAGACTTCGCCGGCAATGGTCAGGACAGGAGCCAGACCGCAGGCACCGATGCAGCGGGTTGCCTCAAGAGAGAACTTGCCGTCGGGCGTGATCTCGTCAACGTCGACCTTCAGGATCTGCTTGATTTTCTCAATGACATCACCGGCACCCTTAACATAGCAGGCGGTGCCGAGGCAGACAGCAATATTGTACTTGCCCTTGGGGTTGAGGTTGAACTGTGCATAGAAAGTGACAACGCCGTAGATCTCGGACATGGAGATGCCGGTCTCGCGGGAGATGATCGCCTGGACCTCAACGGGCAGATAACCGTAGATCTCCTGAGCTTCCTGCAGGATGGGCATGAGCTTTCCGGCCTCCTGATGGGAGTGGATCACTTCGAGAAGCTTCTTCTCCTGTTCGGGCGTACCCTTGAAGGGCACCATGGTCTTTTTCTTTGCCATTTATCTTTCCTCCTGAAAAAATATACATTTTATGCAGAAAATTAACGCAAGGTCTCTAACCTTAGAGATTATAGCATGAGCGACAGAAAAAATCAAGATTTGACATGCGCTTCCCCTGCCGAAAAGCAGGTAAAATGCGGCACAAAATTGTGCACATTTATGCTTATGCGGAAAAATCCCGCAAAAGCACCTCGAGCACCCGTTCAAAATGCTGCGGCAGGGGGGCTGAAAATTCCATCCAGCGGCCGTCCGCAGGGTGGGAAAAGCCCAGTTTTCTCGCACAGAGCACCTGCCCCTGCAAAAAGGCAAACTTCGCCGGATTTGTGGCGGGTCCGTACACATCATCTCCCAAAACGGGATGTCCGAGGCTTGCCATATGCACGCGGATCTGGTGGGTACGCCCCGTCTCCAGCCGGCAGCGGATATGACTGTAGCCGCGGAAGGATGCGAGAACCTCATAGTTCGTAACCGCCGGGCGGCCGTCGGGCACGACGGCCATCTTTTTCCTGTCCGTCCGGCTGCGGCCGACGGGTTTGTCGATCCGCCCAGAGCAATCCCGCGGTGTTCCGATACATACGGCCTCATATTCCCGCAGGAAGGTATGCGCCGCAATCTGTGCGGCGAGCCCCCGGTGAGCTCTGTCGTTTTTTGCCACCATCAGAAGTCCGCAGGTGTTCTTGTCAATACGGTGCACGATCCCGGGACGGATGACCCCGTTGATCCCGGAAAGCTCCCCGCCGAAGCGGTACAGCAGCGCGTTGACCAGCGTTCCGCTCTCGTTGCCTGGTGCCGGATGCACCACCATGCCCTGCGGCTTGTTGACAACGATGACATCATCGTCCTCGTAGACCACGTCGATGGGAATATCCTCCGGCAGAGCCTCGCAGGGCTGCGGCGGTTCAAAATACACCGAAAACACGTCTCCCGCCTTCACCCGGTCATTTTTCCGGCAGGGCAGCTCTCCGCAAAGCACAGCACCTTCCGAAAGCAGCTTCTGCACGGCGCTGCGGGAGAGCTCCGGCAGCGCCGCTGCAAGATAGGCATCAACACGAAGGCCGACCGCATCCTCCGATGCGGTCGGCACGGTGATCAGTTCCCGCATGGCTTCTTCTCCTTTTTATCCTCAGAGGAAAAGAGCACGCAAATCATCAGCAGTATGCAGCCCACGGTAATAAAACAGTCCGCAAGATTGAACACCGCAAAATCGATCAGATAAAAATCGAACATATCCACCACATAGCCGTAGGCCACGCGGTCGATATAGTTGCCGACGGCACCGCCGATCACAGCCGTGCAGGACAGCACGCAGCAGGTGCCGGTAAAAACGCGGAAAAGCATGGCGGCAACAAGCAAAAGCACCGCCAGCGGGACGACAATATGAAAGAGCCAGGATGCCCCGGAAAATGCGCTGAAAGCACCGCCGGTATTCTGTGTATAGGTCAGTCGGAATACACCGGGGATCAGATCAATGCTCTCATGAAGGTCAATGTTTGCCAGCACAAGATCCTTTACCAGCCGGTCGGCAATGACGATAAGCAGGGCAAACAGAACCAACCCGAAAAGCTTTCCGGGTGCGGGTTTGCTGATTTTTACCATGATACCTTATCTCCGCTTAAACAGAGAGAAATGAACATCATTGTCCTCATCATTCCCGTTCTTTTTCTCATTTTCGGGAAGGATGTCCTCTTTCTCCGTTACGGCAGGCTCTGCCTTGGCACCGTGGCACGACACGGGACGGACGACGATGCTTTTCAGGTCATCCGCCACAATGGTAGGGTCCTCCTGCCCGGGGATATACTTCTCTCCGGCAAGATCATCAATATCCCTGCGAAGGGTCTCAAAGCACATGGTATCAAAGCTCAGGCTCTCCGGTGCAGGCGTTTCCGCAGGGGCAGGTGTCTCCTCTGCCGGGAGCTTCTTTTCCAGTGACTCCGCCAGCTCCGCATAGGCGGCAAGCTCCGCGCCGAAGAGCGCCGCCACGCTCTCCGCCGTCTCGGACAGGCGGGCACGGATGGCTGCAAGCAGCTCCGCCGCCCGTTCCGCGCCGTCATCCTTCTGCACCGGTGCGGGAGTCGGGGCCGGTGCCGCCGCGGGTGCGGTGCCGCCCTGCTGCATCTCCTCCACCACGCGCACAAGATAGCGCAGCTTGTCGGTCAGGTCGGCCACGCGGGCCCGCTGCTCCTCAAGCTCTACCTTAAGAGATGTGATATACACGTCGACCTCGTCCGGCTTATAGCCGCCGAAGGAAACCTTGCCGAAGCGGGTGGTCTTTTCATCCTTTGCCATTGGTCATTCTCCTTTTGGGAAAATTGGGGAAGAGATCAGAAGCTGATGCCGCTGTTCTCCAGCTCGTCCATGATATCGCCGGAAATGCCGACGTTGAAGGGAACGATGATAAAGGTGTTGTTTGCAATACGCTGGATCTTGCCGGAAATGGCATAGGCGACGCCGCTGAGAAAATCGAGCAGACGTCGGGCGGTGTCGCGATTGGTCGCCTCCAGATTAAGTACGACGGTGTGGGACTGCTTGAGGTCATCGGCAATGGCAGCGGCATCGTCAAAATCCGTAGGCTTGACCAGAACGACCTGCAGCTTGGTGGTGGTATTGATGGTGGTCACGCGGTTGCGGCTCTTGGAGAAAGATTCAAAGGAATAGGCGCTGGTCTTTTCCTCCGGTGCCGCCGCAGGCTCCTCTTCCCGGATCTCGGGAACGGCATCCTCTTCATACTCGTCCAGATTGGTCCACTTCTTCAGTTTGTCGATAAAACCCATGATAATTCTCCTTAATTATTGATCACCATACCGTCGTACAGATCCTTTCCGGACAGCACCAGCGTATCATAAAGATACAGACCGGAGTTGTCGGTAAGGTCGGCCCGGACGACATAGTAATTGTCTTTTTCCAACAGGATGTCCACTTCCATAAAGACGCAGCGCTGTCCGCGTATGACGTATACGCCGCGCTTGCCCTCCGCACTGACGCGCAGGCTTGCTTTGGGGATACGGTAACCCGATACGGTGTCAAACACGATTTCCGCCGAGACCTCACGCATGGATACGGCTCGCTCCAGGCGGGTATTGATATAAAACAGACACAGGACTTTCCCTTCAGCGGGTGTTCCCATACGCACCAGGGTCCCATTAACTTCAAAATCCGCAAAGGAAAGAGCGTAGGTTCTTCCCTCCCGCAGCGTTTTAACATCCGCTTCTGCAAGAAGCGCCGCATAATACCACTCATATCCGAAGATGAGCGTACCCGCGGTGTCGGGAGAAACCGCTCCCACGGACCTGCGCAGTTCAAGCAGCTCCGCCGTATCCAGCTGCTCCGCCTTACTGTAAAGCAGGCGGCCAACGTATCCGTCAGAAGCCGCAGAATAATACCCTGCAGAGGGTGCACGCACGTAGCTTCCGCCCCCGGCGGCACGCACAAGGCGGTCATATTCATTCTCCAACGCTGTGATACGGGCAGAGATGTCGTAGTTTTCAACCAGAATACAGTTGCGCAGCACAATGGCATCCAGCGCACGGTCAGCATAAATATCCCCTGCGCTGCCACGTTCCGCCGCCGCAGAAAGCCCCAGCAGGGATTCATACAGCCGCTCGTTGACACCGGTAAGATCGGAATCCCGACCGGCGGTGGCCTTGACCTCACGGAGGCGCTCGATTTCCTCCTTCAGACGCTGGGCCTCCCGGTGCGCCGCAAGCTGGCTTTCCGTGGAAAACCGCAGCGCGACCTCGTCCCCCTGCGCCACCTTCTCACCATCCGCCGCCAGCAGAAGACCATACTGTCCGCCGGACGCAGAGAGAGCCTTCTCCTGCCGGATGACCAGACCCTCCGCCTCCGCGGTATCCCGCACGGTGTCATACTCCACAACGGTGGTGGTGATATGATTTCCGCCGGCGATGACCGACCGGCCGATCACAAGCGCCAGCACCATCAGGAGCATCACAAAGGCCGTCAGAACAATGGCCGTCTTTTCGCTTCCCGACAGTTTCCGGACCATTTGCTCACTCTCCTTTGCGACGCTGAAGCATAAACGATTTCTATCTATAGATTATAACATATTCATCTGCTCAAAACAACCGATTCCGTTAAAAATCGGTCGGCCTTTTTTCTCATTCTTTTCAAAGTCTTGCGTGCGCCTGTTTTTTCTGTTATAATTTATTGTGTATTGATTTCACCCACCCCTGTACGAGGAGTTTCCATGGAAGAAAGAAAGCTTATTTTCGCCTCCAATCTCATCCGCCTGCGGACAGAAGCCCATTTGACCCAGGCCGAGCTTGCGGAGCGCATCAATTATTCCGACAAATCCGTATCCAAATGGGAACGGGCCGATGCCATGCCTGCCCCGGCGGTCATTGAAAGCATTGCCGCCGCGCTCGGTGTCTCTCCCGAGGATCTGACCGAGCCTCACGGCGGCTGGCAGAAGTGCGAAGCCCGCTTCCATGTCTCCACCGCAAATATCACCGCTGTGGTCCAGCTCGGAATCTGGACGCTGGCGCTGCTGCTCTTCGTCATTTTCTGGATGATTGAAAAGCCGGTCTGGCTTTTCTTCATTGCGGCGCTTCCCGTGTCTCTGACGGCCATGCTCATTCTGAACGCCCTGTGGTTTGACCGCCGGGCAAATCAGTACATCGTTGCGGCATTGGTGCTTTCGCTGTTTCTGCTCATCTATTACATTTTCCGGGCCTATACCCCCTGGAAGATCTTTCTGCTCCTTGCCCCGGCTGAGGCCATCGTATTCTTAAGCCATCACATCCTCAAGCGCAAGAAATAAGTGTTTTGATTTTTTAAAAAAGAGCCCGTTGGCGCACCTGTGATACAAAAGGTGCACCTTCGGGCTCTTTTTCGAAGAATAGAGTTCTCTCCTGTATCTCTACCGACAGAAATAGAGTCCTTTGGGTTGTCTACCGCCCCTCTTACGGGTACAATACAGGCAGGATCAATCAACCAAAAGGAGCAAACGAAACCATCATGTCACAGTTCATTCTCAGCTGCTGTTCTACCGTCGATCTTTCCGGGGAGCATCTTGCTCGCCGGAACGTACCCTTTTTAAGTTTCCATTATTCGGTAGACGGAAAGGCATACACCGATGACCTTGGCAAGACCCTTTCCTACGACGAGTTCTATACCGCCATTTCCCGCGGTGCCGTGACCGAAACCTCACAGGTGAACATCTCGGAGTATCTCGACTTCTTCTCCGGTTACCTTTCCCGGGGGCTTGACGTTCTGCACGTATGCCTCTCCTCCGGTCTTTCCGGCTCCTTCAACTCTGCAACGAATGCCGCGCGTATCGCCGCCGAGCGTTTTCCCGATCGGAAGCTTCTTATCGTTGATTCTCTCGGAGCCTCCTCCGGCAGCGGCCTTTTTGTAGATAAGCTTGCCGATCTGCGGGATGCCGGCCGCAGCATCGACGAGGTGTATGCCTTTGCGGAGGCCGAAAAGCTTCGGCTGCACCACTGGTTCTTCTCCACTGATCTGACCAGTTATTTCCGCGGCGGACGCATCTCCCGCGCCTCCTGCATTTTCGGCGGGCTGCTCAACATCTGTCCCCTTCTGAATATGGACCACGAGGGCCGTCTTATCCCCCGGGCTAAGCTGCGCGGCAAGAAGAAGGCCATCTCAGAGATCGTCGAGCGCATGAAGACCCACGCGGAGGGCGGCACCGCCTACAGCGGCAAGTGCTATATCTGCCATTCCGCCTGCATAGAGGATGCCCGCACGGTGGCCGATATGATTGAAGCAGCCTTCCCCTCCCTTGACGGACCCGTGCTCATCAACAACATCGGAACCACCATCGGCAGCCATACGGGTCCTGGTACCGTTGCCGTCTTCTTCTGGGGAGATACGCGCAGCGCCTGAAGACAGGACTGTTTTCTAAATCAACAACAAAAGGACGGGAAGGGGTGCCTTCCATAAAGCAGATTTTACCTACCGACAAAAGGAGTACGAACTAAAATGTCCGTGCTCCTTTTCACACGCCTTGCCTGCAAGGTATAGTGTGTTACACCTTTTAGATGTACTGTCGGGCGGTAATGAGGCTCCCTTCTGTAAAGGGAGCCTTTTTTATGTTCATCTATGCCGTGTCAATTTTCTTGACAAGCACTGCTTTTGTGGACACAAAAGCGAAGCCCCGCGCGAGGCGGGGCGATTTTTATTCTATATTACCTTTATTCTTCTCACTAAGCTTTTGATTGATTAAATTTAGATTCCGTTGTTCGATCTTATCAGCAACATAATATGCAAATACAATAACCATAGTAAAAATCAAAGCTGCAATACAATAAACGACCAAACTCTTAAGTTCAAAGCGAGTGCTTCCAAATATATATCCGCCTACAAACATGACTAAAAGGCTGAATGCTATTACTACCATACGTCTTATCCAAATATGTTTGGAGAAAAGCTTAAGCTCAAAAGTAAAAAAGGAAAACAAATGCACTG
>JAFQKV010000044.1 GCA_017414715.1 Clostridia bacterium | reverse complement strand
GATGTATTCATCGTCGAAGATGATGAAGTCATTTTCCAGAAGACCGCTGGGGCCGCCCTTGAAGCCGTAAAGAACGTTGTCCTTGTCAGTGGCCTTCAGAGCATCGTAGAGACCGCAGATAACGTTGTGTCCGCCGGGGGCCTGACCGCCGGAAAGGATAACGCCAACGACCTGCTTCTTGGCCTCGGAGGTGTTCTGACCCTTCTGGAAGGTGATCTCGTTCTTACCGTAGGTGTTGGGGAAGAGGGCACGGATCTTGTCCTGATCGGCAACACTCTCGGTGGCTCCGCCGTTCTTGACGCAGATCTCGGAGATGCCGTTGCGCAGCATTCCGGGCAGCTTGGGGCTGTACTGGTATCTCGCCGTCTGAAGAGGTGAAAGCTTCATAAAAATATACACTCCTTACAGTTTGTTTATGCTATTTCGCTACCTTTGATTATACTCTATTTTCACGAAAAGGTAAATAGGAATTGCCAATATTTTCTGAAATGCACATCCCTTCCCGGCAGAAAAAACGCTTCTTCTCCGCCGTTTTTTTGTATATTTCTTCCCATCTGCGAAAAAATAAAGTCAGTATACAAGGAGCGTGATGCAAAAGATGAAAATGTCCCCATCCGAATACGCCGCCCTCTGCGACCGGGAAAACCCCCGCTCCCCCTGGGGAGCAAACCTTCTCCGCGCCTTTCTCACCGGCGGACTCATCTGCCTTCTCGGCGAAGGTCTCTCCGTCCTCTACCGTACCCTCGGTGCTGCAAAGGCGGATGCCGCGACCTACGTCAGCATCTCCCTCATCGCCCTCTCCGCCCTGCTCACCGGCCTCGGCATCTATGAACGCATCGCCCGCTTCGGCGGCGCAGGTGCCCTCGTGCCCATCACCGGCTTTTCCAATGCCATGACCGCCTGCGCCATCGAATTCAAATCCGAGGGCTTTATTCTCGGTGTCGGCGCCAATATGTTCAAGATCGCAGGGCCGGTAATTGTATATGGTGTGTTTGCAAGTGTTGTTTATGGATTGATCTATTGGATAACAACACTATTCTAACGGGCGGTTAATAACCGCCCCTACGAATTCTATCGAACCTGACCGTAGGGGCGGATACTATCCGCCCGCAACAAGGCACCGTGAAATCACGGTGCCTTGTTCAATGCGTATTTAAGAGGATTATTCTCAATATATTCCCAAATCTCGTCATAATCCTGCTGATTTCTTATCCCGTGGTCATAAAAGGATTTCTGCCAAATGGGTCTGCCGATTTGACGGGAAACCCACCGTTTCATAGAACCAATTGCTGTCGACACCGTAGGGGCGGATATCATCCGCCCGTTAGAATTTCAATGTCCGTACGATTATATTGGCTTTTTTGTCGGAAGTATGGTATAATATCCTCCGGTTGTATGCATATTCTGTGATACAAGGAGATTTTTATGAATTACGATGTCATCATTATCGGCGCGGGTCCGGGCGGTATCTTTGCGGCATACGAGCTGCTGCAGCAGAAGCCCGGGCTGAAGATCGCCGTGTTTGAAGCCGGACATGCCCTCGGCAAGCGCAGCTGCCCCATCGACGGCGACAGGATCAAGTCCTGTGTCGGCTGCAAAAGCTGCTCCATTATGAGCGGTTTTGGCGGCGCAGGTGCGTTTTCCGACGGAAAATATAATATTACCAACGATTTCGGCGGCACGCTCTACGAGCACATCGGCAAAAAGAAGGCCTTGGATCTGATGCGCTACGTCGACGAGATCAACCTGAAATACGGCGGCGAGGGCACAAAGCTCTACACCACTGCCGGCACCCGCTTCAAGACCCTGTGCGTTCAGAACGATCTGCATCTGCTGGATGCCTCCGTCCGTCATCTCGGAACGGATATCAACTACATCGTTCTTGAAAACCTCTACGCCTACCTTGAGAACAAGGTGGAATTCTTCTTTGATACACCCGTCCGCAGCATCCGCGTTGCCGAGGGCTGCTACACCGTCCGGTGTGACGGGGGTGAATACACCTGCGGGAAGTGCATCGTCTCCGTCGGACGAAGCGGCAGCAAATGGATGGAGCAGATCTGCAGAGAGCTCGACATCCCCACAAAGTCCAATCGCGTGGATATCGGTGTCCGCGTTGAGTTGCCCGCAAACGTTTTTGCCCATCTGACCGATGAGCTTTACGAAAGCAAGATCGTCTACCGCACGGAAAAATACGGCGACAAGGTCCGCACCTTCTGCATGAATCCCAAGGGTGCCGTTGTCAACGAAAACACCAACGGTATCATCACCGTCAACGGCCACAGCTACAAAGACCCCGCCCTGCAGACCGAGAACACCAACTTCGCCCTGCTCGTCTCCAAGCATTTCTCCGAGCCCTTTAAAGATTCCAACGGCTACGGCGAATCCATTGCACGGCTGAGCAACATGCTGGGCGGCGGTGTTATCGTTCAGCGCTTCGGCGACCTCATCCGCGGACGGCGCTCCACCGCCGACCGCATCGAAGAGGCCTTCATTACGCCCACCCTGCAGGCAACACCCGGCGATCTGAGCCTGGTTCTGCCCAAGCGCATCCTTGACGGCATCATCGAAATGATCTACGCTCTGGACAAGGTCGCACCGGGCACCGCAAATGAAGATACCCTGCTCTACGGTGTCGAGGTCAAATTCTACAACATGGAAGTCTCCGTCAGTGAGCATCTGGAATCCCGCTACTCCGGCCTGTACATCATCGGTGACGGAAGCGGCATCACCCACTCCCTCTCCCACGCCTCTGCCAGCGGCGTTTACGTTGCACGGGATATCGTAAAACGACAAAAAGACTGACCGGACAGCCAGATATCAGTAAAAGACAGAAACCGACCTATGATCGTAATCACAGGTCGGTTTAACTGTTTTATGAAGTCCCGTGCAAACGGCTGCTTTTGGTTTTCTCTAACCTTTTCAGGCAGAAATATCAGGAATTGGAAATATGTACATCCATCTGGGGGAAGGGAATTCCGATACCGTTTTCATCAAAGGCTTTCTTGACGCCTTCCTTCAGATCAAAGCTAACCGTCCAATAGTCGGCATTTTTACACCAGACACGCACAACATAATTCAGGGAACTGTCGGCACACTCCGTCAGACGCACAAAAGGAGCCGGATCCTTGAGCACAAGCTCGTGAGACTCCGCAACGCGGGCAATGACCGCTTTGACTTTCTCCACATCACTTCCGTATTCAGCTCCAAAGGTCAGATCCACGCGGCGCAGCGCCTCGGCGGAATAATTCTTGATGACGGAATTGGTCAGATTCCCGTTGGGCATGGTAATACGTTTGTTATCCGGTGTCAGCAAAACCGTATAGACCACGGAAATATCCGTAACCGTACCGCTTTCTCCGCCGGCCTCGATATAATCGCCAACGCGGAAAGGCTTGAAAAAGAGGATCATCAGGCCTCCGGCAAAGTTTGACAGGGATCCCTGCAGTGCAAGACCGATCGCCACACCGCAGGATGCCAGAATGGTGATAAAGGAGGTTGCCGGAATACCGATAATGGATGCCACGGTGATAATGAGCAGTGCATACAGACCGATCTTTGCAAAACTGCCGAGGAAAGAACGCAGTCCGTCATCCAGTTTGGAAAGCTTTGTCGAACGGCGCAGCCATTTGCACACCGATCCGATGATCTTCACCCCGATCAGAAGCACGATCAGTGCCGCAAGAAGCTTGATGCCCCAGGTAGTGGCGAGCGTCCAGATAAAGTCGAGAATTTTTTCCCAGTTCATGTTTTTTCTTCCTTTCAGAAATAAAATTTATTTGCATTTATTATGCTTACATTTTTCATTCTGCCGTGTGCCCGGATTTTCCGCTTTACAGCTCTCTCTTCATAACGATAAAGGTCTTGTTCCACGCGGCGCGGCCGGTCTCGGCAAAACCGGCCTTCTGATACACGTGAATGGCAGCGGAATTGGTCTCGTGCACCTGGATCTCCACCCGGTCGCTCTTTCCGAGGCTGCGGAAAAGCTCCAGCAGCACATCGACGGCGGCAGAGCCGAAGCCGCGGTTGAGCCAGGGGTCCGCGATAAAGAAATCGGTAAAGGAATAGGGTTTTCCTTCTGCCGGATCGACCCGGGCGATGACCATACCGATAACGCGCTCGCCGTAATTGATGGCAAACACGCGGCTGGTATCCCGATACAGATATCCCTCCGCAAGCACCGCATCCGGCTGACCGACAAAGCGTTTTCCGGCGCGCTTCAGTCCGCGGCATTCATCAAAATTCGTGCCGTCCACCTCCCGGAGGGAAACCGTGCGCGCCTCCATGTCCGGGATCAGTCCTGCCCGCTGCTCCTGAATATAACGCCGCAGGGCCGCAGCATAGCACCGGCCGAGGGCCAGCAGGCTCTCCTCCGTTGCCGGACGGGAAGGATCTCCGAAATAGCAGGTCTCCAGCGTGAAGGCCATCTCATTTTCCGGCCGTTGTGTCAGCAAATGGGCATACTGCGCCGTACCGTAATTCCAGCCGTATTCGGTAGGATAATCATTTTCCTTGACATACGGCAGAGAATCCGGCGTTATGCTTTCTTCAAACAGCTCTGCAAACCGCACCAGCCGGGATTCCTTTTCTATATTCCGCCGAACAATGAACACCTTGTCATTTCCGCCGTTTTTATGGTAGGGCGCATGAAAATCAAAGGCATAATGGCAGCCTTTTTCCGCCTCCCGGCGGATGGCAGCGCATTCGGGATAGATGGACGGTTTTTCCGGCGCATAGTCCCGGTTGTGGTCATAGGGCCAGCGGCCCTTGCCCTGGTCTCCGTCCACCACGCCGTCATAGTCCACAAAGGGAGCCACAAAAAGACAGGTATCAGGAATGGGGTCCGCGATCAGGCTGTCGAGGAGTCCCTCCAGCACAAAGCTTCCCGGGGATTCGCAGGCATGATGTCGGGCAGCAAGCATGATACGGGTGCTGCCCTCTCCCACCGAAAGGCTGGGAACAGAGCGCCCCTTGCCACTTTTACAAAGCTCACCGAGGGAAAGCCCCCGGGCAGCAGCAAAGTCCGCAAAGCGGTCGGGGTGATAGAGCAGACTGTGAGCAAAATAAACCTTGTCTTCCTTCGCGCCGAAGGTATAGGTAAAGCAACCGTCGCCGGTATATCCCCCAAGCCATGTCCACCCTCTCAGATCATGGCTGACGGCAGGCCCGAAATGACCGATGCGGTTGTCCCGCAGCACAAACCGCAGGGTCTCTCCTGCCGCACCTTCCACACAAAATGCCCAGTAAAACCAGTCATCCGCCGTGGTGCGCAGATCGTTCTGCAGAATGTATTCGTCACCGTTTTGCTGCAGGATGCGGATATTTCCGCCGGTGAAATCGGAATGGATACGGATCATCGTTCTTTCTCCTTACATCAAAGTGAGAACTCGCGCCCGGCCTCAAGCCCGGGCACGATGGCGCCGCCGGCCTGCAGGTCTGCCTTCAGTTCAGCGATATCCAGAGCTCTCACATCCGTTTTCTTCCGCAGGGCCATGGCTGCCGCCGCACCGGCGGCCTCGCCCATAGCCATGCAGCTTGACTTGACACGGATGGCGGAGTTGGTCTCCCGGTCGCTGGAAATGCAGCGCCCAGCCATCATCATGTTTTCAATATCCGCCGAGATCATGGCAGACAGGCGCACCGAAGGGGTGTTTTCATGCCGGATATAGCGGATGAGCGCCTTCTGTCCCTCCCGGTGCACGTCCACAAACCAATAGGTATAACATATGGAATCCGCAAACTGCCGGCCGGATTCATAATCGGCCACCTGCATGCAGCTCTCGCCGCGGATGCGCCGTCCCTCACGCGGGGCAACGGCAGGGGCGATGGCCATGATGCGCTCTTCCCCCGTTTCCATCCGCTCAAATATCATGCGGCGGGCGGCGATCTCCGCCCGTGTGACGGCATCACTGTCGGTGGGATCGATAGGCACATGGTTTCGGTTGTCACCGAAGTTGAGCACGCGGTCCTCCCCCGGCTCCACCGCCGGAAAATACCGCAGGGTGCCCGGCTGCAGCACTCCTTCGCCGTCCCCCGTGACCGTCCATGCCCCGGCAAAGGCGGCGAGCTCACCGTCTCCCGTGCAGTCGATGAACATATCCGCCGCGAGGGTCTGCAGTCCGGACCGGGTGGCGATGCGGATACCCGTGATGCGGCGGCCCTCCGTCAGTGCCTCCACCATAGGCTGACCGTAGAAGAGATGCACCCCTACCTCCAGCAGCATATCGTCCATAAATTTTGCCGCGGCTGCAGGATTGACCCGCACGCCGTACTGAAAATGCTTGACGTATTCCGCATTCATATCCGGAATGCGCGCATATCCAGCGCGCCACAGCCGCAGGGCATATTCCCAGCCAATACCGGCAATGACCATTTTCTTATCCTGCCGGAAGGGGTTGTTGAATTCATCGATGGAACAGTTTCCGTAATAGGTCAGAATACCGCCGGGCGTGGTCTGACGCTCCACCAGCGCAACGGATGCGCCCCGTCGGGCTGCGGCAATGGCCGCGCAAAAGCCGGCAACGCCTGCGCCGCATACGATCAGGTCAAATTTATCCATACGTCGCCTCCGTTTCCTGCCGCGCCTTGATGCGGCGGTATTCGCTGGGAGAAATGCCCTCCCGGCCGGAGAAAAACCGGGAAAAATGCAGCACATCCCGGATGCCCACCGAGGCGGCGACCTCCGTCACCGTCAGCTCGGTGCGGCGCAGCAGCTCCTTGGCCGTTTCCATCTTGCGGGCATCGATATACTGCTTGGGAGACAGACCGTAGCGCTCCTTGAAAAGGCGAAAAAGATAGGGCTGGCTGATGCCTACGAAGTCCGCAAGCTCCTCCACGGTGATGCGCACGGCAATGTTGACCTCAATGTACTTCTCCGCCGCCGCAAGATAAGCCTGCGGGGCAGAAACGTGCCGGTCCGCGACATTATTCCGGGGGATGCTCCGATAGAGCGAAACAAACACTTCCAGCATCTCATAGGGGTCACGGGTGCCGTTTTTTGCCGAAAGAATGTATTCCTTCGCCGCAGCTGCTGCGGCGAGATCTTCCAGCCGGAAG
>JAFQKV010000043.1 GCA_017414715.1 Clostridia bacterium | reverse complement strand
GCTCTGCCTCCGCTGCCATCCAGTTCGTCAAGGATCGCGGTGCCACTCACATCAAGCTGCTCAACATCATCGCCGCCCCCGAGGGCATCGAGCGCATCCGGAAGGATCATCCCGATGTCGACATGTTTATCGGCGTAGTGGACGAAAAGCTCAACGAGCACGGCTACATCGTTCCCGGCCTCGGTGATGCCGGCGACCGCATCTTCGGCACCAAGTAATCCGCAGATCATTCAAAAAGAGAGCCACACGGCGCACCTGCTTTATCGCAGGTGCGCCAACTCTATTCGCCTTTGGCAAGTGATATGCGCTACGCGCGTTTGAGGTAACAAAGGCGAATAGAATATCACTGCGACCGCAGGGAGCAATATCACTTTTGCGAAGCAAAAATATCACGCCGAATAAAGCGAGGCATATCACTAAGAAGCATACTGCCCGAAATTACACTCAAAAAGTGTAACACACTATACCTTGCAGGCAAGGCGTGTGAAAAGGAGTACGAACAAGCTGCTCGTACTCCTTTTTGCTTTTCTGTGAGATTCAATTCTGCTTTACGGCAGGAATTCCACGGGGATCTCTTTTTCCTTTTCCGCTCCGCAAAAAACTTGACGGGGGGCATAAAAAAGGCTATACTAAATATTGGAAACTTTCCTCCCTTTCCGGGAGATCCAGTATATTGCAAAGGAGCCAAAAAACATGCCCACCGTCTCCGAAAGCTTTGTCCCTTCCTTTGATAAAAAGGCTGATATCTTTGTCCGCACCTGGCTTCCAGAGGGCGCGCCCCACGCGGCGCTGCTCATCGTCCACGGTATGGCAGAGCACGGCGGCCGCTACACGGATTTTGCCGCCTTTATGGCGGAGAACGGCTATGCCGTCCGTGTCTATGACCAGCGGGGACACGGCCGCAGCGCCAACGTCGGCGAATCCCTGGGCTCCTTTGGTGAATCCGACGGCTGGGAGCTTGCCCTGCAGGACCTGCGCGCCCAGGCGGAGGCCTTCCGCGCCGAGTATCCCGGCATCCCCTTCTTCATCATGGGTCACGGCATGGGCAGCCTGCTTGTGCGCTGCTACATCATCCGCTGGCCGGGCGATCAGTTCGGTGCCATCTTTAGCGGTACGGGCCAGCTTTCCCGTCCTCTGGTGGCCATCGGGCATGCCCTTGCCAAGCGCGAACTGCGCCGCTTTGGTCCCAACCACCGCAGCGACCGTCTGCGCAGTCTGATCTTCGGCCGTTACAACCGTAAATTTGCCCCCAACCGTACCCCGCAGGACTGGCGCTCCCGGGATAAGGCAGAGGTGGATGCCTACCTCACCGACCCGCTCTGCGGAAAAACCTCCGCCGTATCCCTGTATGTGGATCTGCTGGGCGGCGTTCTTTATCTGCGGCGGCTGCAGCACCATATGCATATGGATCCCCACCTGCGCGTGCTCTTTATCTCCGGGCAGAGCGATCCCATGGGCGGCTTCGGCCGCGGAACGAAGGCGGCCTTCAACACCTTTGTCAAGGCCGGCATGAAGCACGTCAAGATACGCCTCTATCCCGGTGCGCGGCACGACATTCTCCACGAGGAAAACCGCGCCGCCGTCTTTACCGATATCCTCGCCTGGGCGGAGCAGCGCATCCACAACAAGACCGCCGGCAAAAAGAAGACCAATGGCTGAGGAACAGGCCCTCTTTCTGAAACGCATGCGGGAGCTTTGTGCCCGTGCCGAGGGCTGGTACTCCTTTTCCGATTTTCTTTCCCCCGCGGAGCAGAGCTGGGTTCTTGCCGCGCGGCTGCCCGCCCGCGTCACCCTGTGGGGCGGGACAGAGCTTTGCGAACGCCGCATGGCGGCCTTCGGAAACCCCGATGACTTTGGAATTCCGCCGGAATTCCCGCTGACCTGCCTTTCCTGTACGCCGAAAAGCCAGAAATACGCCGATCCCCTCACCCACCGGGATATTCTCGGCGCGGTGCTTTCCCTGGGGCTTGACCGCCGGGGTATCGGAGATATTTTCATCTCCGACAATGTGGGTTATCTTTTCGCAGCAGAGCATCTTTCCCCCTATATCTGCGAGAATCTCACCCGCATCCGCCATACCGACGTGGTCTGTGCCCCCTGCGAGGCAAGGGAGGATCTTCTGCAGCCGCGCCTGACGGAAAAAGACGTGGTTATGGCCTCCCGCCGGGCAGACGCTGCCCTCTGCGCCGTCTTCCATCTCTCCCGCTCCGACGGGGCGGAAAAATTCCGCCGCGGGCTGGTTTTCCGCAATTCCCTGCCTCTGGAGGATCCCACCGCTGAGCTGCGGGACGGGGACATCCTCTCTCTGCGGGGTGCCGGGCGCTTCCGGCTGGAGGAGATCACCGGGGAGACGGGAAAGGGTCGGCTGCACGCCCGCATATCCCTCTACGGCTGAAAATTTCAACCCTCGAAAGGTGATTACGATCATGGAACTGAACGGCAAAAAGATCATTTTCCTCGGCGACAGCATCACCGAGGGCGTCGGTGCGGGCAAGGACGGCCGCTACCCAACCCTCATCGAGCGCGACTGCCATGCGGTGTGCTATAATCACGGTATCAGCGGCACCCGCATCGCCCGTCAGCACAAGCCTGCCGATCCCCCTTCCCGGATGGATCTGGACTTCAACCTGCGCGCACAGGAGATGGAACCGGATGCCGACGTGGTCATCGTTTTCGGCGGCACCAACGACTACGGACACGGCGATGCCCCCATGGGCACCCCTGCCGACCGCACCCCCGACACCTTCTACGGCGCGATGCACAGCCTTGTGACCACTCTGCTTACCCGTTACCCCACGGCAAAGCTTCTCTTCCTGACGCCGCTGCACCGGGCAGATGAGACCCGCACGGTCACCCGCGGCGGAGAGAGCTTTACCGTCACCCTGAAGGAATATGTGGAGGTCATGCGTGATGTACTGGAATTCTACGGTATTCCCGTGCTGGATCTGTACGCCGCCGGCAGCATGAATCCTCAGGTCCCTGCCATGCGCGAGACCTATGTTCCCGACGGCCTGCATCCCAATGCCGCCGGCCACCGCCTGCTTGCCGACCGCATCATTGCGCACTTCCGTGCAAATTACTGACAGTCCCCAAGGCTCTGCCTCTTCCGCAGAGCCTTGTAACTGTTTTTGAGGAGTCTCCATGAAACTGACCCGCGAACAACGCCGTTATTTCCGTTCTCTGCTCTTTCCTGCCCTGATCGAAAACCGGCTTTCGCAGATTTTTCTGCTCATTGACAGCATCATGGTGGGACAGATGGAAAACTCCACCCCCGCCGTGGCGGCGGTGGGGCTTTGCGGCGCGCCGGCGATTCCGTTGCCCCCCTGATCGCATCGATCCTCAGCCTGTGGATCTTCCGCGTGGGCGGCGGTTTCCTGACGCTGCAGCTTCTCGACCTCGGCGTGTATGCCTACCGCTGGACGCTGGTGTGCGATCAGTTCGTGCGCTGCGCCTGCGTCTGCTTCTTCTTCCACACCGGTCACTGGCGCAGATTCCTGCTGCCCGGTCGGAAGTGATGATAGCCGACGCCTGTTATAGTCTCATCGACCGTCTTTTTAGTTGCATATTTCGCCCCGCAGGCGTAAATGCGGGCGTAGATATCCAAAGCCCCCTCTGACGAGGGGGCTGGATTTTTGCGCAGCAAAAAGACTGGGGGAGAGATTTATCTGTCTTATTTCTCTCCCTCAGTCTCGCCGCAAACGGCTCGCCAGCTCCCTCGTCAGAGGGAGCCTTGCGAAAGAATTATCCGCATCTATTGACAATTCTAATACTTCGTGTTATGATGTATTCTGCAACAGGAGGTATCGTATGGATATTCAGTTGAAGCGTGGACTTCTGGACGTTTGCGTTCTTGCCGCGATTTCCGGTGAGGATTCCTACGGTTATCAGATCATCAAGGATATGAAGCCGTATATCGAGCTGTCGGAATCCACCCTGTATACCATTTTGAAGCGCCTTGAGGGTGCGAATATGCTCACGGTCCGTACCGCCGAGCACGGCGGCCGCCTTCGGAAATACTACCGCATCACCGAGGATGGGCAACGCCGTCTTGCGGATTTCAAGGAAGAATGGAAGGAAATCATGGCCATTTACAGGTTTGTGACGAGGGGGGACGGAAGCCATGAATAAAAACGAGTTTCTTACCGGGCTGCGGGATGCGCTTTCCGGTCTTCCGCAGGAAAGCATCGATGACCGGATCGCCTTCTATGCCGAAATGATCGACGACCGGACGGAGGAAGGGCTTTCCGAGGCGGAAGCCGTCAAAAGCCTTGGCTCCATAGAGACCATCACCCTCCAGATCCTTGACGATTTTCCGCTGGCGACCCTTGTCCGGGAAAAGGTTGCCGGCAAGAAAAAGCCCGGCGGCGGAACGGTATTTCTGCTCTGTCTCGGCGCGCCTCTGTGGCTGCCGCTGCTTATTGCCGCCGCGGCGGTGGTGATCTCGTTGTACATTTCCCTGTGGAGCATCGTCATCTCCCTGTGGGCGATCTGGGCAACCTTTGTCGGAACGGCTTTCGGCGGGATCGTCGGCGGCGGCGTAATGCTCTTCCTCGGGCACGTGCCGACGGGCATCGCCGTCATCGGTGCTGCGCTGGTGTGTGCAGGGGTTTCCGTCTTCGCATTTTTCGGCTCCCGGGCCGCGACCCGGGGCACAGTCGGGCTTTTTAAGCATGCCGTTGGGGCAGTCAAAAAGCGTCTTATGCAAAAGGAGGTGGCCAAATGAAACGTGCATGGCTGATCGCTGCGACCGCACTGATTTTTGTCGGCTGCATCACCGCAGTCTGTGCGCTTGCGATGCAGGACTGGGATTTTTCCCGGCTTTCCACCGTCAATTACGAGACAAATACCCATCCGGTCACCGAGGATTTTCATAACATTTCCATCAACACCGACACGGCGCACGTCACTTTCCTGCCCGCCGACGGGACGGAAGCCTACGTCATCTGCCGTGAGCAGGAAAACCTCCGTCATACCGTAACGGTGGCCGACGGAACGCTCACCGTTGCGCTTCGCGACGACCGGAAGTGGTATGACTACATCGGCGTTTCCTTTGGATCCACAAGCATTACCCTGTACCTGCCGGAGGAGGAATACGGAGCCCTTCTCGTTCACGCAGACACCTCCGATGTCGATATCCCCGGGAACTTTCGCTTTGAGAGTGTCGATGTGCATGTCAGCACGGGCGACGTGCGGTGCCTTGCCTCCGCCGACGGGGATATTTCCCTGCGGGCGAGCACCGGCGATATCCGCGCCGACAGCATTGCAGCAAAAAATATTTCTCTCACGGTTTCCACAGGCCGCATACATCTCTCATCTGTCGCCTGTGCGGGCAACCTGACGGTCACGGTAACCACCGGCAAGGCCGAGCTTTCGGACATCCGTTGCGAAAATCTTTCCTCTGCCGGCAGCACGGGAGATCTGCTTTTGAAGCGTGTTCGCGCTTCCGGAAGCTTTTTCCTGTCCCGCTCCACCGGCGACATTCGCTTTGAGGCCTGCGATGCCGAAGAGCTCAAAATACAGACGGATACGGGCAATGTTACAGGTACCCTTTCCTCCTATAAGGTATTCCTCACCGAGAGCGACACCGGCACCGTCCGTGTCCCGAACTCCGCCTCCGGCGGCAAATGCGAGATCACGACAGATACAGGAAACATTCAGATCCGGGTGGAATAAACGAAGAAATCCCATGAAAATTGGGGGGCTTTGTTGGCGGTAGGAGTATTCTCTCAAAAACAATGCCAGAGAGAATAGTAGTTAATAAACAAGTCTTATAGTATAGAACTATTACCGCCTCCATCTAGATTTTAGCATAAAAGAAAAGGTAGACAACATGGTGGTTTTCCATGTATCTACCTTTATCTTACACCTTCACACGGCCGGTGGTTATGACTTACTATTGTCCTTTTTTACTGGACTTGTTCAGGTTGAATTCGGACTTTTTCTCATTCATTTCGGAGGAGCGAGGCCATAACAAAGAACGCGGTTTCGGTTTCTTTGCCGCGGCTAGTACATAGCATGGTGCCGATACCGGGAATCGTCATTTCCTTTTTAGCATGGGGCATATCATGTATTATTACGTCCAACATCGTATCTAAATGCGCTTTGGGAATCGAACACCGATCATGGGCGGAATACATTACGGAAAAATCGTATTCTTTCAGCCGCCGCAAACTGTTGCAAAGTTCATCTAAAGAAACCGAAGGGGTGATCCCGTACAACAGCCGTCTTGCGCCGGTATCACCGGAAAGCAGCACGTCGGTATGCCTATCCAGCAGCAAAACACTTCCTGGGGTATGTCCCGGAATATGGATCACATCTAGAATGCGGTCTCCGAGATCAATTACATCTCCTTCTGCTAAGTAATGCAGAGGCGGACACGAGTTTACTTTGCGGGTACCTACACGATTTCCCTGCAGCAGGGGAACATCTGCTTCGTGAAGCCATACTTCAGAAAACTGCTCGATATGGAAAATATGATCATAGTGCGCATGGCTGAGCGCCAGCATTACCGGTTTTCCTGCCAGGGATTCCGCATATTCCTTCAGCCCTTTTTCGTCTATGGCCAGGTCAAACAGCAGTGCCTTCTCTTTTCCGATCACCAAATAGCTGTTTGGTGTTGCTTTTCCGGGAAGTAATGAGCGACCGTCCGCATCAGGACCGTTGGTATCACTGGAAATCAGAAAAATCCCATCTGCTACCTGCGCGTGAAACAAGTTGTTATATGCCATAGCTTATCCTTTCACTGTGCCTAACGCGATGCCCTCTGCAAAAGAACTTTTGGGGAAATGGGTACGCAATCAAACAATTAAAACCGAAGATTTTTCAATATCAGTATACTACAGAACCCAATAATCCGCAACTTGCGAAATTAAATATTTTGACAAGCCGGGTTACTTCCTCAGCCCCTTCGGGTAATGGTTCTTTGCGCGGCCGCCGGTGACCTTCGCGCCGCCAACGGTGCAGCCCGCGGTGGTGATGACGGCCCAACCGTTTTCGCAGCCGACGGAGAGCTCCTCGCCGTGCAGATAGCGCTCCAGCTCCGGGCTGTCGGGTGCAAGCTCGATCCTGCGTTTGAAGTACTTTCCCATGGCCATAAAAAACTGATGGTGTGGCACAATATAGTTTTTCCGCACTTCGCCGACGGTCACGCCGCAGGAAAAGGCCGTGCCCTTATCCGGTGCCAGGGCAGGAGTGACGTAAACGGGGTTTCCGTTATAGACGGTGATGTGCGTCGGGTCAAAATCCGCAAGGGTATCCCGCAGAAAATCGGTGATGACGGGATCGGTCTTTGCCGCCGGTCGGGTTGTCTGTGCCGGACGGGGTGAAGCCGGGCGGGTGTCGTGGAGAACGGCCATAAACTGGCCCTCGCCGCGGCTGCGGTGGGGATAGAAACGGCGGCACTCCCGAATATTCGGACATTTGCAGCCCTCAAAGGCGATGCCGTCGGCAGTGACGGACCGGATGGCTTCCCGCACGGGGATAAGCTCAAATTCCGGATGCTTTTGCAGAAAACCGTCCACCACCATCTCATTTTCCTCCAAGGAGAAGGTGCAGGTGGCGTAAACGATGTATCCTCCCGGACGGAGCGCCTTGACGGCCTCGGCAAGGATGCCCTTCTGCCGCTCCGCGCAGTGCCGGACATTTTCGGGGCTCCACTCCCGGATGGCGGTTTCGTCCTTGCGGAACATGCCTTCGCCGGAGCAGGGGGCATCCACCATGATCATATCAAAGGTTTCGGGGAAAAGCCGGGCGATGCGCACGGGATCAAGGCAGGTGGTGGCTGTGTTGCGGAAGCCGAGTCGCTCGATGTTGCCGGTGAGGATTCTGCAGCGGGAGGGAACGATCTCGTTTGCAACGAGGATGCCCTCCTCGCCGAGCTTGTTGCGCAGCTGACTGCTTTTTCCGCCCGGAGCGGCACAGAGATCGAGAATCCACCAGTCCTTTCCGATCTCCAGACACTCGGCGGTGGCCATGGCACCGGGATCCTGCACGTAGATCATGCCCGCATGGTGGAAGGGGTGGCTGCCGATGTGCGCACAGTCGAGATAGTATCCCGTATCCACATAGGGGATGGGCTCGGCGGCAAAGTCCGCGATGGCGGCAAAATCCGCAACAGATATTTTTTCCGTGTTGACACGGAAGGCGCGCACCGCAGGCTCCGCAAAGGAAGCCTCATAGAGGCGGAATTCTTCCTCGCCGAGAAGCGCTTTCATTCGGGCCGCAAAGGCGGCGGGCAATTCTTTCATTTTTCCTCTCCGTCCGGATACATTTCCACATGCAGCATGCCAAGACTCATGGCGGCGATGGCGGCGGTCTCCGCCCGCAGGATACGGGCACCAAGGGAGATCACAACAGCCCCGGTCTCGCGGGCGAGGGCGATCTCCTGCTCATCAAAGCCGCCCTCCGGTCCAATGAGAATACCCACGGACATGCCGGGGCGGATGCGGGCCAGAGCCTCCTTTGTCGCAGCCATGCCGCGCTCGTTTTCGTAGGGAACAAGGAAAAGATCCATTTCCGCCGCCTTCTGCATGGCCTGCCGGTAGGGAATAACGTCAAAAACCTCGGGAATGAGGCTGCGCTTGCTCTGCTTTGCGGCGCTTTCCGCAATGGCCTGCCAGCGCTCCCGCCTGGATTTTTTCTTCTTTTCATCCAGCCTGACAACGCTGCGGCTCATTTCCACCGGAATGATCCCGGCGGCACCAAGCTCCACGCATTTCTGGATGGTGAGCTCCAGCTTATCCCCCTTGGGAAGTCCCTGAAAGAGATAAAAATGCACAGGCAGCTCGGTATTCTGATAATTGTCCTCCAGGATCTCTGCGATGACCGCATCCGTTTCGACGTGCGCAAGCCGGCACAGGCAGCTTGCTCCCTCGCAGCTGACAAGGAAGGTGTCGCCGGGCTGCATGCGCAGCACGTTGCAGATATGGTTGTGATCCTTTCCGACGATCCGGAAGGTGCCGCCCACACGGGCAGACGCATCAACAAAAAAATTAAACATGCTTAAAAGCTGCCTCCGCCGATTTGATTACCAAAAAGTTTTCAGCATCCGTCTGTATGAAAATATGTTCATCTATGCAAACTTGTCAGACGGGCTGGTATATGCCGTTTGGATCAGAATTCCACCGTCTCCGGCGCTTTGCCAAAGGATGTGAAGGTGGCGGTGGCATTTGCCATATAAAAGACCTGGGTGTTGCCGTCCTTTTCATCGTACATTCCACGAAGCTCGGGATAGGCATCCAGCATGGATTTTTTAGCCTCGATGCGGTCATCCTCGATGAGCTCGCAGGCGACGCGGAGCCACGTGCCGTCCATAAAGGCGCAAAGCTCCGCTCTGGGATTTGCGGCAAGCTGCTTTGAGGTGGGCTTTACCCTGCCGGTCTGGATGTAGAGCTTTCCCTCAAATTCGTTGACCGTTCCGAAGGGGCGCACCCGGGGCTGATCGCCCTCCACCGTGGCAAGATAGTAGACCTTGGCAGCTTTCAGAAAATCATTAACACGCTTCATAACAGATCTCCTTTTAATTTTTCAAAAGATTATGCGGTTCATCGGCTTTATTGCCTGCCTTTGTTTCTTTTGCCTTATTCCACCCCGTGCATTTCCATCAGCGCCCGCAGATCCCGGTGGCTTTTATCGTACTGCGCCTGAGAGATCGCACCGTTTTGGAGAAATGTGTCGAGCAGTTTTTTCTGCTGACGGAACAGTTCGACCTTTTTAAAGCGTTCCTTTGTCAGAAGGAGCACGTGCCCCGTGCGGATCTCCCCCAGTTGGGAGACCTCCAGTCCTTCCGTGGTGTGATGAAAGGTAAAGCCGAGCTTTTCCATAACCCGGCGGCTTTTGACGTTGCCGTCGTAGTGTCCGCACCAGATGCGCGCCATGCCCGGATCGGCAAAGGCGTGGCATAGCAGCTCGCGGGCAGCCTCGGGGGTCAGTCCCTGTCCCCAAAACGGCTTGCCGATCCAGTAGCCGAGCTCGTATTCGTCCCCGCCCTCCGCAAGGTCGTTGCGGTGAAGCCCGATGCTGCCGATGGGCCTTCCGTCGGCCTTCAGGCACACGGCATAGGTCTCCGGGGCTGAAAGCACGGTGCGGATGATCTCGCGGCTGTGTGCAATGCTTTCGTGGGGCGGCCATCCGGCGGGCGGTCCAACGGCCGGGTCGGATGCATATACAAACAGATCCTCCGCGTCCTCCTCCCGCCAGGGGCGGAGAAGAAGACGGTCTGTGCAAAACGTCATAGGGAGTTTCTCCTGCTTTCGGAAGGTTCAGTAACTTTATTATGTCATATTTTCGCAGGAAAAGCAATGGCGCGTTCGCAGAATAGGACGCACCCCTTCTGCATAAAATCAAAGCAGTTTTAAAAACGGGGGTGAACGCGGTGAAGCGGGATATTTCACTCTGGCAGCTGGGCGGCTTCGGCATCACGGCGGTGGGCGGTACGCTTCTGCATTTTCTGTATGACTGGACGGGGGAAGCACTGCTTTGCGCGCCCTTTTCGGGGGTCAATGAGTCCACGTGGGAGCATATGAAGCTGCTGTATTTTCCCATGGCAGCCTTTGCGCTGGTGCAGCGGCATTATTTTCGGGAACGGACAGATTTCTGGACGGTCAAGCTTTGCGGAATATCGTTGGGACTTGTGCTTATCCCCGTGATCTTTTACACCTACAACGGCGCCATCGGGAAGTCGCCCGACTGGCTCAATATCGGCATCTATTTTGCATCGGCAGCAGGGGCGTTTCTTTGGGAAAACCGCCTTTTCCGGAAAGATATCCCGACCGTCCGGCGACAGTGGCCCTCTGCCGCCGCCATCGCCCTTGTCGGTCTGCTTTTTGTGATCTTTACCTTTGTCCCGCCGCATCTGCCCGTCTTCCGCGATCCCCTGACGGGTGGATACGGAAGAAAAATATAACAAAATCCCACGAAAACCCTTGAGCTTAGGTGGATGGGCATAAAACAGTTAATCCTCCCTATGGTTTTGTCATAGGGAGGATCTTGGATTTGAAGTTAATCACGAGTTATTCAAGAAGCACTCTGCTTATGTTCGTAACGCTCTCGTGTGGGGATCTCAAGGTATCTATTCAAAATATGAATACCTTGAAAGAATTTTCTTTGATGCAATTCTTCATGAAGATGAAGCAGCCGGTGATCAGGCAGTTGCTGACAAGAACTCTAAATACGAAAAGATTGGCGACTACAAGGTGAAAGACTACGTGGAGCGTCCGCATGAGTATAAGAAATAAAAAGAAAGTCGGAATAAATAATGTCACTTATAGGCACAAGCAGATATATAGCGTTGATTTTACGCCACAAGCCAGAAACAATAGATATCAAGCTTGATGAGCATGGTTGGGCAAGAGTTGATGAACTGTTAGAGGGTGTCAGCAAAACACACCACCCGCTAACTATGGAGATGCTGGAAAAGATAGTCGAGATAGATGACAAACAGCGATTTGCTTTCAACGAGGAAAAAACCTTGATCCGAGCAAATCAGGGACATTCGGTTTCGGTCGATGTGGAGCTGAAAGAAGCCGTGCCACCCAAAATCCTTTACCATGGGACTGCGGAAAAATACGTTGCATCGATTGATCAGGCGGGACTGATTCCAAAGGCTCGTTTGTACGTGCATTTGTCCGAAACAGTCGAAACGGCAACAAAGGTCGGTTCTCGCCATGGTAAACCTGTTGTTTACACGGTTGATACCGAAAGTATGAGTAATGACGGATATGTGTTTTATATGTCTGCAAATGGCGTATGGCTCACAAAGGCAGTGCCGGTAGAATATCTGATGAAGATAAAACACTAAAACAACGGTATTCTGTATCATTAGGTGATGCAAGTTTGAAGGAGTCGTTTCCATATGATGACCTTCTTCCGGATGCAATAAAACTGTTTGAGGGAGAATAAAGGACTCAACCATTGCCCCGTAGTAAACAAAGAAAAAGCAAAACTAAAAGAGGGCGCCGATTAAGGCGCCCTCAATGGTTGGTATGCAGTAAATAAGGCAAAGGCTCTCGAAGAAAACCTCTCCGAGAGCCTATCTCATTTATACGTTCTTGCCCATCTCAAAGGCTTCAGTCATAGCAGCCTTGCCCTTGACCTCGCCCTTTTCGTATGTACCCATACCGTAGATGATGCCCATCTCTTTTGCCCCTTCAACGCACTCGGCATAGCCACGGAAGCAAGCGAGAGTGGTATCGGCAGAAGCGAGAGCTTCATCAGCGGCGGTTACGATATAATAGAATTCCTTATTCTTAACCTCCAGCCAACGAGCAACGGTTCTGTCGATCAGAGCCTTGAGCTGTGCATCGATGGAATAGAAGTACACGGGGCTTGCGAGAACGAGAACGTCGGCATCGATCATCTTCTGAAGGACCTCCGCCATATCGTCCTTGATGGCACACACACCTGTGCCACGGCAAGCATAGCAGGCACGGCAGTAGCCGATTTTCTTTTCTGCAACACGGATCTTTTCAACCTCGTGTCCGACTTCCATAGCTCCTCTTGCGAACTCGTCGCAGAGCAAATCCGAGTTTCCGTTCTTTCGGGGGCTTCCCGACAAAATTAAAACCTTTTTACTCATCATAGCACCTCACCAATTCTTTTTCTCTTTAGAAGAATCGTGGTTTTTCTTTCTCGCCTCAACCATCTTACAAAACCATTCCACCATATTCGGATTGGTGTGCGAGAAGAAGGAGCTTTGCCCTTTATCAAGGGTAGCAATGATCTCCATATCCTCTGCGGTCAGCTCGAAGTCAAAGACATTGAAATTCTCCTCCATGCGCTCAATATGCGTGGATTTGGGGATAACAACGATACCGCGTTGAATGTGCCAACGGAGCATCACCTGCGCCGGAGTCTTGCCGTATTTATCACCGATTGCTTTCAGCTCGGGAAGGTCGAACATACCGCCTCTGCCTTCTCCGAACGGCGCCCATGCTTCAAGCTGAATGCCGTACTTGTTATGCCATTCAAGCTGCTCGTTCTGTTGATGGTGAGGATGAATCTCAATCTGATTGACAGCGGGCTTCACACGGGCGAAATTTGCAATATCCACCATGCGGTCAACGTAGAAATTGGATATACCGATAGCGCGGATCTTTCCTTCTGCCATCAAATCCTCAAGCGCACGGTACGCGCCGTATACGTCGGAAAAGGGCTGATGAAGTAAACAAAGGTCTACATAATCGGTCTTTAACTTACGAAGCGACTCCAAAACAGAAGCACGGCACTCGTCGTATCCGTAATGCTCGATCCACACCTTTGTGGTCAGGAAAATCTCCTCTCTTGGAATACCGCTTTTCACAAGAGCATTACCGACCTCTTCTTCGTTGAAATAGCTCTGTGCGGTGTCGATAGAACGATATCCTACCTTCAGGGCATCCAGAACGCATCTCTCGCATTCATCCTTGGTCACTTGATAAACGCCGTAGCCAAGAATCGGCATCTGCACGCCATTATTCAAAGTTACGTACTGCATATATTGCTCCTCCTATTGTATTTTTTTCGATTTCGTGATATAATTGAACTGTTCAAGTGAATTATACACCTTAAAGTCAACTTGAAGTCAAGAGGTTTTAAGAAAATTTAGGAGAAATAATGATGTATTATACCGTAGGTGAAATGGCAAAAAGACTTGGGGTTGCACCGTCAACGCTCAGATATTACGATCAGGAGGGCTTACTTCCGTTTGTGGAGCGCTCCGAGGGCGGTATCCGTGTGTTCAAGGAGAGTGATTATGAGTGGTTGCAAGTCATCAGTTGCCTCAAAAAGACCGGAATGCAGCTTCGTGATATCAAGACGTTTATTGAGATGGCAATGCAGGGAGATCAAACCATCGAACCGCGCCTTGCACTTATCACAAAGCAAAAGGAATCGGTCAAGGCGCAGATTGCAGAGCTGGAAGAAACGCTCCGTACCCTTGAATTTAAGGAGTGGTACTACAACACTGCAAAAGAAAACGGCACGACAAGCGTGCCGAGAAACATGACACTCGATGAGCTTCCCGAAGAATTTCGCGAGGTAAGACTGAATTTGAGAGGAGAGTAAAATGCTTACCTACACATACATATCAAAAGGAAAATTTGGCTTGGTTGAGAAACCGAAACCGACGATACAGCACGAGAGGGATGCGATTGTCAAGGTCACGCTTGCGAGCATCTGCTCAAGTGACCTTCACATCAAGCACGGCAGCGTGCCGAGGGCAGTGGAAGGAATC
>JAFQKV010000042.1 GCA_017414715.1 Clostridia bacterium | reverse complement strand
CCACAGTAGCGGGAGTTTGTGATATACTGTTCGGCATGAGACGGTGCAGGATAAATCTTCCAAATCGGTGCCAGCGCCTGATCGGCCGAGTGGCTCACCGCGCGTTTGAAGGGGGCAAGCGGCGAATCGAAAGGGTCGCGCCGCTATGACAAGGAAAACCTACTGTGGCAATTTACTGTGGCAATCAGGTCTGACCCTGTTGGCTCCTGACGCCGCCCTAGACTGCGCGCCGCAGAGGGATTAAGGAGGGAACCCAGTATGGAGAAGATATTTGGTTTCTGCTTTTTTGTGGCATTGGCTGGGTGTGTGGCGACTCCTGCATTAAAGGAGGACGGGCTCAAGAAGGCCATGACGCCGATTCCGTTCGTCGCGCGGCTCGCTTTAGGCGCGGATGCGGCTGAGGCTGGATACCAGGTCAGGTCGCTGTTGCCGAAGGACGAGTGCTGCGACGCGCATAATCTGACGGAGTGGGATGTTCATACGGTCTCCGATGCGGACGTATACTTTTCGATAGGCCTTCCTTTTGAGGCGGAACTCGTAAATGCCGCGCGCCGTCGCAATCCGGAGCTCCGAGTGGTTCCGCTGGACCAGAAATGTTGGCGAATCGAAGGCAATCCCTATGTCTGGATGTCTGGCTTGAATCGGGGCATCATGGATGCTGCCGCGAAGAAATTTCTCGACTGCAAGAAGTTTTGCATCTGCGGTTCCCCTTATGCTCCCTTGCCGGTTGCCGAAAGTATAAAGCGTGCCAAGCTGGAGAATTATACAGTGGCCATTCTGCATCCGGCGTTCGCCTACGAATGCGGTCAGTATGGCGTGAAGACAGTGTCTTTCGACGAGAAGAGTTTTCGCTACGAATATGCCGCGGATCCTGATGACGGCGCAGATCCAGATGACAGCGAGGAAGCGGCGTGCGATGGGGAGGCGGTCGAAGGCGAGCCCGTCACGGCCGACCACGGGCGTTTGCGCCAGATAGCGGCTGCGGAGGAAATCAAGACAAATGACGTGAGTCTTATTTTGGCGCTACCATCACAGCGGTGGATCGGAGATGCATTGGCCAATCTGTCGCAAGCCAAGGTGGCGTATGTGGATCTTTTTGGCGGAGACAGTCCGTTGGACGTAGACATCAATTTAATAGAGGACATCTCTACCCACGAAGAGATGAAGGCGCAGCGTGAGGCTCTCGCGGAGGAGGAACGGGAACTGGCGGCGCTTTCTCCAGCGGAACGGCGGCTTGAGAGTGTGCAGATTCCGCAGATAGCTTTTTACGCGCCGGTAACCATGAAGGAAGCCGCGGAATTTCTCACGCAGGCATCGGAAGATTTTGGTCCGCCGGAGCTGCCGAAGGAGAAACGCAGGATAATGTTTACGTGCGCGGAAGACGCTGCACGGCGCGTGGCGCCACCACGTCCTGACCAACCTGGGATCTCGATAATTCCAATTGGGCCAATGACGAATTGGATGTCGCTACGGGCCGCTCTCCAGTTTGTTTGCGAGCAAACGGGATGCGTCTACGAGGCTGGGGATGGAACAGTCCGCATCAGCCTGCCTACGCCATAGATATTGATCGTCGTGGGGACAGCAACTGTAATTTTTCTGCGCCAGCGGAAAGGGTTGGAAAGCAGGAAGATGAGGGGGTGCGGGGGAGAAGGAGGGTGAAAGGAGGGGAAACCGTCCGCCGGGACGGCTTGCGACGCGGAGAAGCCGCTGCTGTCCGTGATGTCTATGCCACTTGTTTCTTCTGGAGCTGGAACTTGGGATCGCGAGCCAGCCTGTTCATCAGGTGTATGAGCTTTCGCATCACCGGAACGAACGCCCACTTCGCCCCCTTTTTCGAGGGGATGCGCTTCTTGACCTCGTTGTAGTACGCCGACAGGATGTGGTTGTGCTGAACCGCAGGCAGCGCCGCAAGGTACAGCGCCCGGCGCACGTCCTTGCGGCCTCCCCGTATCTTCTTTGCATGATCCTTCGTGCCGCTCTGGTTGTCCATGGGCACGAGGCCCACGAGCTTGGACAGCGCGGCGTCGCCGATGCTGCCGATCTCCGGAACTCCCGCGATGATGGCGATGGCCGTCTTCTCCGCCACGCCGTCTATCTCGACGAAGCGCCCGAGCAGATACGACATCCGCTCGTCCCCCTCTGCAAGCTCGACGCACGAGCGGAGGGCCTTCGCGGCCTTCCTCTCCATCCTGGCGGACTCCGCCATGAGCATCGAGCGCATCTCCGCCGCCGGCTCCGAAGAGGCCTTCTGCGCAAGGACGACGTGCATGTCGACCAGCGTCTGGTAGAGCTTCCAGCGCCGCCCGAGCTCCAGGTGCGCCAAGTCCTTCTTCTCGAGCGTCCGGACGGGCGTGCAGTCGGCGAACCGCGCTATCATGCGGGCGTCCACCCTGTCGTTCTTCGAGAACTCCCCGGTGGAAAGCGCGTAGTGCCGGACGCGGTATCCGTCGCAATGGGCCACGGGGACGCCGAAGCGCTGGAGGAACAGGACAATGTCGAGCTCGCACCCGCCAGTGGGCTCGCAGCAGACCACGGCCTTGCCTCTGCGCGCCATGTCCCTGACCATCCTGAAGCCCGTGGCGTCGTTCGGGAGCTCCGAGACCACGTCCGTGGCCGGATTGTAGACGTCGAGCTTCTCCTTGGAAACATCAACTCCGATATGCACAGTGTCTGATTTCATGCTATACTATCCTTGTCTGGAGGCTGAACCGGGGAGGCTTGACCCCGTCCCGAAACGCCTAAACAACTGTTGAGCCTTTAGACGAAACGCGGCGGTGGGCTGAGCTGTCCCGGAGGGTTAGACCCTGGACCCCGAAGAGCCTCACCGCCGCAGGCCCGCCCGGAAAGGCCTTTCTGGGCGGGCCGTTCTGTCCGGACACTCGTCCGGCTGAACAGTTGCGTAGTCTACCAAATTCTGATTAGACAAGACCCCATTTTGAGTTTCGGGTTTAGACAGGATTTACAGGATTTACAAGATTGTTTTTAAGCAGGTAGGGCAGGAGATACAGGAGAGTTTAGGTCCGCCTTCGGCGGGGTCTGGGTATTGAAGCGAGCGCCGCAGGAATATCACCCGAACGTAGTGAGCATTGCTAAGCAATGTCGCTAGAGGTGTGCTCAATGCGGGGTGTGGCAACCCCAGTCTTCCTCCTGCCTCTCCTGTTCTCCATGCTAAAATCCTGTCAATCTTGTAAATCCTGTCTAAAAAACTTACAATCTGTCACTTCTGTTTCATCCGCTCGGAGGCTTTGCGGATGAAGCGCGGGAGGTTGCTCCAGATGGAATGATAGCCGTAGCCGCCATTTCTCATCTCATCAATCGCATCGTCCGCCGTCCAGCCCTCGCGCAGAATGCGGTACATCGCGCACATCGTGCCCGTTCGGTCGGCACCGTGCTGGCAATGCACCAAGACCGGCACAGCGTTCGTATCGTCCAAGCCCGAGAGGAAATCAGTAATATACTTGTCCTTCATGTTCCCCGTGAAGATCTCGATGCGACATGCCTTAAGTGGAAGACCGCCGATCTCGTCAGAATCGGAATGGTTGTCGCGCAGGTTCACTACCGTCTTTATGCCGAGCGCAACGAGGTTTGTCATCCCCTCCGCCGTCGGCTGCGCGCTACGGTAGAGCTTGTCCGAGACCTTATGCAGATTGGGAACGCCAGCGCACGTCATCGGCACCGCCCACTTCTCGGGCCTCGTCGTC
Organism: Clostridia bacterium; assembly: GCA_017414715.1. GTDB lineage: Bacteria > Bacillota > Clostridia > Oscillospirales > QAMX01 > RGIG1911. The sequence goes on along the minus strand of JAFQKV010000042.1, from coordinate 307 downwards.
GCATCCACGCGCGTCGCCTGCTCTTCCGCCGCGCCTACCGCCGCCGAGACAAAGATCGTCACTCCCGCAACAACCAGTGCAAACATTTTTAGCTTTTTCATTTCGTTTGTTCCTTTCGCGTTTTTTAGACAGGATTTACAGGATTTACAAGATTAAGATTTCCATCCTCTTCCCATAATCCTGTAAATCTTGTTAATCCTGTCCTACACCTTCTTCCCCCACTCTGCAAGATTCTTAAGAACAAATGCAAATGTCTTTTCGCGCTCCTTCGCCGTCTTGAGACCACATTCCCAAATGACGATGAGGT
>JAFQKV010000041.1 GCA_017414715.1 Clostridia bacterium | reverse complement strand
GTTTTTGATTGGCGGACCAGCTTTTTTCTCCATGAGTGCAAGAGCAAACGAAACGCTGCCGACCCTGCCGCAGAACATAAGAAACGCAACAATAAGCCTTGATGCCGTTGCAAGGTCACATATCATCCGGCAGGCAGCCACGACTGGACGGACACGTGGCTTCCCGATACCGAAGCCCTCCGCGCCCGTCTTGCCGCTGTTCCCGGCAAGGCCGTCGTCTGCCTCCACCAGAATATCGATCCCAACATCCGGGAAGACCACCGCTTGAAAAACGCCGCCGAGGTGCGGGAAATCCTCGAGCAAAGCGGCAGGGTGCACCTTGTTCTGCAGGGACATTACCACCCCGGCACCGAAAACACCCACAATGGCATCCGCTACACCGCATTCCCCGCCATGTGCGAACGCGACGACGCGGTGTTCGTGCTGGAAGTTTAAGCTGTAAGGAAAAAGGACAGAGAATTCTCAAACTCTCTGTCCTTTTTATTCTTCGCGCCGTTATTTCTTCCCGATCTCCACCGCCAGCAATTTTCATTTGCATTAAAGAAGACAGAGAATTTGGCAATTCTCCGTCTTTTTTCTAAGCCGTTATTTTTCCCGATCTTACCCTGTCAAACCACAATCTCAAGATCATCAGTTGCAAGAACCGTGCAAATCTTCATATCGGACACCGCTGCAAACAGAGAAAAGACACTGGGTAAATATCTATCAGAATAATGGTTGACACAAATTTTCCCGATCTTTTTATTTAGAAAACGGGGCAGATAATCTGTAGCTTCAAAATGTGCTGCCTCACATACGACAAGGTCCAGTTTTGTATCCGTGGTCATCTCCGGGAAATCAACATTCGGATTCCTGAGATCGCCGGTAAACAGCACGGTTTTTCCTTCAGCTTCAACCAAATATGCGTATGATTTAACACAATGCTGCGTTAGAAACGCTGTCAAACGAACCAAGCCATCATCATAAATCAGCCCAGGAGTTGTTTCCCGGAATCTGATTTTTCTCCCGAGAGGCACCTTCGTAACTTCCAACCAGTTTTTTATTGCGTGATATGCTTCCAAGTCCGGAACCACTATATCCGGATCCGCTGATCTGAAATACCAGTTCACAATATCTACGAAAGAAATCAACCCGTTTGAATGATCACCGTGCATGTGAGTTATAAAAACGCCCTTGACTGCATCAACTTCGATCATTCTGGTGCGCAAAGCATCAATAGCGGGCGTTCCCATGTCAATAAAATACACATTTCCCGCAACCTCAATCATCGTGCATGAACATTTGCGATTCGGTTCTGGAACACCATGACTGGTTCCCAAAAAGGTGATTCTCATTCCGTGAAGCTCCTTTACTGTCTTGCTTACAATCTAACAATGTTTCTGTATCCGTCAACTGTAGCAACCAACCATTACAGCACACGGCAACTCCGTCATTTCGTTTTTTATCTTTCGTCAAAAAGGGCAAAGGCACAAGCCTTTGCCCTTTTCTTATGCAGTGCGAGTTAAAACGGGATTCCCCGAGATTTCAGATTACTGTCTGAATATCTTGCTGATAACAGAGTTGACCTGACCCTCATAGTGCTCGATGGCAGCCATAGGCTCCCTGGTGCCATTGGTAATATCAACCACCATATTCCAAATGGGATCGGCATCAGGAATGATATGGGTGAGGTAACCGATATCGGTAACAAAGTTCTTAGTGATGTAGTTCTCGTAGATGTCGATAGAATCCTTGTCGTAGATGCAGCCAAGATCCTTCATCATCTCGACGTGCTCTTCCTTGCTATTGACAGCCTTGGCGAAAGCAGCAAAGGCAGTAGCCGCCTTGGTTTTTTCCTCACCGGTGATGATGGTGGGCATAACGAAGATATCGGCATTACCAGTGGAGTTAATATAAACCTTCTTCTTAATCTGGCTGTTGCCAACAGGGGGAGGAAGGATACCGACATTTGCCTGATATACTTCACGGTACTCGCCGGAGAACTCGCTGCGGGTCAAGTAGTCACCACCGGCCTGAGCAAAAGCAGTTCTTCCGTCACGAACATAGTTACGAACCTCAGCGGAACCAACACTACATGCGATCTTTCTGGTAATGTAGACATCCTTCAGCCAGTTCATAACAGACAAAACAGCGGACTCGGTAGCGGTAAAGACATACTTACCATTAACCTTGCGAACAGTCTGACCTCCGTCCAGTTGGATATAGTACTTATGCTGGTTTTCATAGGAGCAAAGACCGTATACCTCGGGGACACCGTCTCCGTTGGAATCAGGAATGTAGCACGCCTCCATGATCTTAGCGGCCTCATCGAAGGTCCACTTATAGTCTCGGACCAACTTATAGATATCAGAAGCGGAATAACCTGCCTTTGCAACGACGGCCTTGTTGAACATCCAAAATACACCGTTTGTAGGCGGAGTCAACTCGGTGGAGCTGGAGATCAGGGCAACACCGAACTGCTTGCCTTCGAAGACAGCAGTCTGGGTCATATCCGTCCAGAAGCGGGTCTCGTCCTTGGCATCAAAACCGGTAGACTTGTCGATGGTATTCAGATCCTGAAGGTAACCGGCAGCACAGCCAGCCAATCCCAGAGGAACAGAGAGGTTAATGAAGTGACCGATGTTCTTGTTACCTGCCTGAACAGCCTTGACAACTGTCTGATAATCCGACGCATTTGTGGCAGCAAAGGTAACATTGATCTTGAAGTTGTAGTCCTTCATGACCTGCTCTACACGGGCAAGCAACTCAGTATTGTACTTGCTGGGCAGCCAGTTGTTAATGAAAGGAAAGATGCCGTAGCCGCGGAGACGAAGGGTGAAGCCGCCGAGGTCAACAGCCTTATCCTCGTCAACAGCCTGGGTAGGAGCCTTAGTAGGAGCCTTGGTAGGAGCCTTGGTGGGAGCCTTGGTAGGAGCCTTGGTGGGATCCTTCACAACGGGCTCAACAACAGAGGTGCTGGGCTCGACGGGCTCGCTGGAAGCAGGCTCGCTGGAAGCGGGCTCAGAGGAAGCGGGCTCGCTGGAAGCGGGCTCAGAGGAAGCGGGCTCAGAGGAAGCGGGCTCGGAGCTGGAGGGCTCAACAGAGCTGCTGGAGGGATCAGTGGAGCTGGCGGGAACGTCGTTACAACCGGCGAACACGGAGACCATCATGATCACAGCAAGCAGGAGAGCCAAAATACGCGTGTAAGACTTCATTTGGAAACCTCCCTGTAGTTTTTTGGCACAATCGGCCACTGCCACACGGCACAACTTGATTATAAGTGATTAGTATTTTTTTGTCAATATTGCACATTTCGTTTGTAAGTGTTAATTCATTTTTCCGACTTTGGTTCATACGGGTATTTATCGTACTTTCGGAAAGTGTTTTTCGAACGTTATTTGCATATTTTTGTATTTTCAAAAGCATTTCTTTGTCGAGTCTTCGTTATCACAGCCAACTTTTTCCTATGTTTACCTACCTTTTGTCCGCATAGACCACTTATTTCTTTGTCCGCCAATTCAAGATACAAATTATATCAGCGTGTCCAAAGGATTCTTTTTATCAAATTCTTCCTCTTCATTTTTCAAACAGTCACTACAATTGTCGTCGGATCTCGGACCCTCATTTATTCTTTTGCAAATACTTCTCCGTTGTTGTTATTTGATCTCCACGGCCAGCATTTCCGGCGGATTGAAGAGACGGGGAACGACCGTATGGTTTGCCATGCCGCGACTGATGAGCAGTCGCCCGTCGTGAAGACCTGCGGTATAACGGGGCAGGATGCCCTGCCCGGGGGCAAAAAGCCCCTGCCCGAGAACGCGGATCTGTCCGCCGTGGGCATGGCCGGACAAAACGAGATCGATATCCGTCTCTTTCAGAAACAGGGGGTAGTATTCCGGGTGATGGCAGAGAAGCAGACGGAATTTCCCGTCCTCCCGGGCAAAATGCGCCGCAAAGTGCCGGGCGGCAGGCTCTTTTTTCTCCGCTTTGAGCCAGGAGGAAAGCCCTCCGATGCGAAGTCCGGCGATTTCCGTCTCCGCATTATCCAGCACCGTCACCCCTGCCGCCGCGAGGCGGTCCCAGGGCATATCGGGCAGATAATTCTCGTGGTTTCCCACCGAGAAGAAGACGGGACAGAGCTTCGCGGCCTCACAGAGAAAGCGAAGACTCTGCTCCGCCGTACCGCTGCGGCGGTTGACGGCATCGCCGGTAAATGCAACAAAATCCATCCGCTCCCGGCGCAAAAGCTCCAGTGCCTCCGGGGCGGGGCGGTCATGCAGATCGGAGAGGAAAAGAAACTTTATCGGCGCAGGGATGCGCGCATTTCCGATACGGACACGGTTGAGCTTCATTTTTCCTCTCCTCTTGCAGTCAGATTCTCTTTTCAAAAACGCCCGACCAGCGGCTGCGGAAGGCTTCAAACTCGCCAGCATCCAGCGCAGAGCGGATATCTGCAGCCAGCTTGTTGTAGAACCAGAGGTTGTGCATCACGCACAGCCGCAGGCCCAGCACCTCGCCCGAACGCAACAGATGCCGCAGGTAGGCACGGGTATACCGCTGACAGGTGGGACAGCCGCAGCCCTCCTCCACCGGGGTGAAATCCCGGGCATACTTCTCGTTGTTGAGATTGATGCAGCCGGAATGGGTGTAGAGATGGCCGTGGCGTGCATTGCGGGCAGGCAGCACACAGTCGAAGAAATCCACGCCGCGGGCAACGCCCTCTATGATATTCGAAGGAGTTCCGACACCCATCAGGTAACGGGGACGGTCGGCGGGCATCAGGGGCTCCACCTTTTCGATGATATCGTACATGACCTCGGTGGGCTCACCCACCGCAAGGCCGCCGATGGCGTAGCCCGGCAGATCCAGCTCACGGATAGCCTTCATATGCTCCTGCCGCAAATCGCCGTAGGTCGCACCCTGATTGATGCCAAAGAGCATCTGATGGGGGTTTGGACCCTTTCCCTCGTCAAGCAGCGCGTTGAGATGCTTTTTGCAGCGCTCCAGCCACCGGGTGGTACGGGCGCAGGAGGCAGCGGCATAGTTATACTCCGCCGGGTTTTCCACGCACTCGTCAAAGGCCATGACCACGTCTGAACCGAGATTGTTCTGGATGGTCATGCTTTCCTCGGGCCCCATGAAGATGGCATGGCCGTCGATGTGGGAATGGAAATGCACGCCCTCTTCCTTGATCTTACGCAGCTTTGCCAGGGAAAAGACCTGAAATCCGCCGCTGTCGGTGAGGATGGGGCGATCCCAGTTCATAAAGCCGTGCAGGCCGCCCGCCGCCGCCACCGTTTCATCGCCGGGGCGGAGGTGCAGGTGATAGGTATTGGACAGCTCGATCTGGCAGCCGATACGCTCCAGATCCTCGGTGGACAGGCCGCCTTTGATGGCCGCCTGTGTGCCGACATTCATAAAGACGGGGGTCTCCGCCGTTCCGTGGGCGCAGATAAAGCGGCCGCGCCGGGCAGACCCCTCTTTTTTCAGTACTTCAAACATGTTTTTTCCTCAGTTTCACAGGATGAGCATGGCATCGCCGAAGGAGAAGAAGCGATAGCACTCCCGCACTGCCTCGGCATAGGCGGCAAGCACCCGCTCCCGTCCCGCCAGAGCGGAGATGAGCATGATGAGGGTGCTTTCCGGCAGATGGAAATTGGTAACAAGGCCGTCGATGGCCTTGAATTCGTAACCGGGAAAGATAAAAATGCCCGACATTCCGGAGCACGCCCGCACCTCGCCGTACTTCTGCGCCGCCTTCTCCAGTGTGCGGCAGGAGGTGGTACCGACGGCAATGATGCGGCCGCCCGCCGCCCGGGTCTCGCGGATGAGATCTGCCGTCTCCTCCGGCACGGTGTAGAATTCCTCATGCATGGGATGATCCTCGATATCCTCCTCCTTGACGGGACGGAAGGTGCCGAGGCCCACGTGCAGGGTGACAAAGGCCGTGCGGATGCCCTTCTCTTTCAGGCGGGCAAAGACCTCATCGGTAAAATGCAGTCCCGCCGTAGGTGCGGCGGCAGAACCGGGATTTTTGGCATACACGGTCTGGTATCGCTCCGGATCCTCCAACCGCTCGGTGATATAGGGCGGCAGGGGCATCTGACCGAGGCGGTCAAGCAATTCAAGGAATATCACCACGTGCTCAAAGCGGACGATGCGGTTGCCGTCGGGCAACACAGTCTCCACCTCCGCACGGAGAAGACCTTCTCCGAAAGAAAAGCGGTGTCCCTCCCGGCAGCGCTTGCCGGGGCGGACGATGCATTCCCACCTTCCCCCTTCCTTTTCGGAAAGCAGCAGCAGCTCCACAGGGCTGCCGGTATCCTCCCGGGCACCGATAAGACGGGCAGGCAACACGCGGCTGTCGTTGAGCACCAACAGGTCGCCCGGTGAAAGCAGCTCCGGCAGGTCGTAAAAATGACGGTGAAGGACCTCACCGTCATTTTTCGGAAGCACCATCATCCGGGAGCCGTCACGCCGGGATATGGGGGTCTGGGCAATGAGCTCCTGCGGAAGGTCGTAGTAAAAATCCGAGGTTTTCATTGGGCTGTTTCTCCTGAAGATCCGGCAAGATCGGTGATCTCCACGCCGGTGTAGTAGAATTTCAGCATCTGGTCATAGGTCATATTCTTTTTTGCCATGCAGTACAGGCCCCACTGGCTCATGCCGACGTTGTGGCCGCTGCCGGTGCCGGTGATGGTAAAGACACCGTTGTTCCCCGTGTCGGTCTTCCCCGTGCCGAGGGAGACGATGCCGCTTGCGGTGATGACCTTGATATCGGGACCGCCGGCGATCTTCACCGGGGTTCCGGAGGCTCCGGCAACAAAGATATCCCGCGCCGGCAGAGCGATCTTTCCGCCGCCGGCATTGATGCTGACCATTGCGCCGCCGGCACCGCCGGTGACGGTGAAGCGCTGGCTTTTGACATAGTCGGTTCCTAGAATGGCGCGGGCGGAGGACTTGTTAAAGTCCCACTTTTTGCCCGCGGTGTCCACCACCGTCAGGGTGTAGACGTTGCCTACGTCGGTGTACTTGGAAACGTACATATCCGCAACACCCGGAACTGCGTAGCCCTTGTTGCGGAGGATGGTCGCCACCTGCTCCGCGGTGATGGTGTTGGTATACCTGTAATTGGGGATAATTGAGGCATCCTCGTGGGGATCGGCCTTGCCGCGCAAATAGCCGATGGTCGCCGTCCAGACATTTTCGCTGGACTCGCTGGCACCACCGTTGGAAGAGGAATAGTAGGCGGTGATGGCACCGCCGTTGTAGGTAATATTCTTATTCATAATAGCCTCCACCGCCGCATCAGAGGTCGCGGTGGCAGCATTGTTGCCGCGGTAGACCTGGCAGCAGGCGGTATCGCAGAGGTCAAAGCCGGAAGCCGCATGCTTATTGCCGGAATAGGCATAGCACTTTGCACAGAGTGCCTGCGCCTTCTGTGCCTCGACCGGCCAGCTGGCGCTGATCTCATAGGGGATAACACCCTTGACGTAGCTGCAAAGATCCACTACGTTCACGACGTTGATAAGGCCGTTTGCATTGAGCTTGTACTCAAATCCGCCGTAATAGCGGTAGCCTCCGCACCAGGTCTGCGGAACAACGCCCTGGTCGGCCAGGGGAAAAATGCCGAGGGCAGAGGAAGAATCAAAAGTAAACAGGATACGGTTTGTGTCCGTAACGGTAACGCGCAGGACGGAATCGTCACCGCCGGTAACGATAAGTTCCGCACCCACGGCGGCCGAGACCTCTGCGAGGGCGCTTTCCGCGGCGCTTTTCGATACATACTGTCCGAGCGCAACATGATAGGCTCCCTTCACATGGGCAGGATATGCATTGTAGCCGAGGGCAGAGACGCGGGCGGCTTCTGTCGCCGCCGCATCGGCCGACACGCTTGCGGTCTTATACTGCAGATGCCAGTGGCAAATAACTCCCGTTGCCGAGGCCGGGTCGGCAGAAAGATAGGCCGCACCGGTAAGGCTGTAATGCTTGTCCTGGGTAACGGTCAGGGATCGTTCTCCCGTCTTCACTGCAGGAATGAAGGTCCGGGTGGAATCGTAAAAGCCGAAAGCGTATCCAAGACCGGTATGGTTGACGAGATTTGCAGCCGAAAGACCGGAGCTGCCGTAATACAAACCTATTTTTTTGATCGGATTGATTACGGGAGCGGCCTCCGCGGGACGGGCAAAAGCGGGCAAAGTGATGGCCAGCACACAGATCAGAGCAAGGATTCGCAGAGCGTATTTTTTCATAGATCAAGGTCTCCTGTAGCAAAAGCGCAAAAACCGGGGCCGTGATTTGCCCCGCCTGTTGTCATATTGGCAAAATTCTTTCAGGACGGCGGTCTTTTTGTCCCTTTGTATTGACAAAGAGCGCAAAAAATGATATCCTATGCACGTAAGCAAATAGAGGCGCAGCTGCACAAAAGTAGCGCGGTCGAGGGTGCCGTAAATCCCCTTTGACACCGCGGGAAAGGGTCGACTGCCGAAGAGGTTCCGGTGCGGCCCGGTACTGTCTGGACGCCGGGAGAACATCCCGCCGGCTGCCGTTGTGGAAAACGCACAGCGGAGAGCTATCTGCTTTGTAGCGCGACTGGGGTATTGGTTTGTCCTACCATTAGTCATTATACTACAAAGACAGCCGGTTTTCAACCGGCATTTTTTATTGAACAGGTCTCTGTAATATATTGGAAAGAGAGTGCGATCATGGAGAATTTTTCCTCGCCCCGTATTTGGGATAACCGGGTGCCTTCCCCCAACAGCTATGTGCGAATTCTGCGCAGTTTCGTCATCTCCAATCCTCCGCCCACGGCAGTTCTTTATATTACCGCCGACTCAAACTATACGCTGTGGATCAACGGCCGCTTTGTCGGTTTTGATCAGTACGGCGATTTTTCCTTTGACAAAGTCTACGACACCTACGATGTCCGCTCCTTCCTCCGTCAGGGCGAGAACGTCATTGCCGTTTTAGGCTACTGCACCGACGAGGACTGCTCCGTTTACCGCCGCGGCGTTGCGGGCGTATCCTTTGCCCTGTACGGCGGCGGCGGAATTCTTGCAGAGAGCGATGCCTCCTGCTTTGTCTCCCCTGCGCCGGAGTATATCAGCGGCCCCATCCACAAATTCAGCGGTCAGCTTTCCTTCGGCTTCTGCTACAACGCCACCCTCTATGACGGCTGGCATGATGACGGCTACACCCGTCAGGGCGACTGGGTCGCCGCCGAGCCCCAGGCCGGTTGGGAAAAACTGCGCCCCCGTCCCATCCGTCAGCTCAGGCTTTATTCTCCCCGCAATGCCGTCCTTCTCGCCGGCGGCGAATTCCGCGACAGCCTTCCCCTTTCCGAGAATCCCGCCATCCGCATGCGCGATGCTGCGCTGAGCCTCTACCCCATCGAGCAACTCACCGGCTGCAAGCCTGCCGAGGCCCGGGCACCGCTGGATCCCGAAAAGGGGCTCCGCCTCACCGCAAACCGCGGTGACGGCATCTGGTGTATCTTTGACCTTGAGAGCGAGGATGCCGGTCTCTTTACCCTGGACATTGACTGCGGCCGCGATGTCCGCATCGACATCGGTTTCGGCGAGCACCTCACCGACGGCCGTGTCCGCACCTCCATCAATACCCGTTCCTTTGCCGGTGCCTATCTCTGCCGCGGCGGACGGGAGCGGTTCATCCACTACTTCAAGCGCATGGGCTGCCGCTATATCGAGCTTCACATCTGTGCCCATGAGGCGACCCTCTATTACGCCGGCATCACCCCCTCCCGCTACCCCGTGGAATTCCGGGGTGACTTCCGCCCCGCCGACCGGCTGCACCGGAAGATCTTCGAGGTCTGCCGCCATACGCTGCTGACCTGCATGCACGAGCACTACGAGGATTGCCCATGGCGTGAGCAGGCGCTCTACGCCATGGACTCCCGCAACCAGATGCTCTGCGGCTATTATGTTTTCGGTGAATATGAATTTGCCCGGGCAAATCTCGTGCTTCTTGCCCGCAGTCAGCGTCCCGACGGTCTCCTGGAGCTCTGTGCTCCCGCCGGTTTCCGCAAGGATGTGGACATTCCCTGCTTCTCGCTGGTCTGGGTCGTGGCATGCATGGAGTACTGCCTCTATTCCGGCGATCTGAGCCTTGCCAAGGAGATCATGCCCACCGCAAAACGGCTGATGTCCGTCTTTGCCGAACGCCGAACCCCCGAGGGACTCGCCGGCTGGATCCCCGGACTTTGGAATTTCTACGAGTGGGCTCCCGGCCTCAACGGCGACACCCACCGCAAATACTCTCCCGAGCAGTTCACCGGCGATGCACTCATCTCCGCCTTCTACTATCTGGCCCTCGGTGCCATGGTCAAGCTTTGCGGTTGGGCGGGAGAGCGCGGGCAGGAATATGCCGTTCAGATGGCTCCTCTGGCCGATGCCGTCAACCGCCTGTTCTGGGATGAGGAGCGCGGCCTGTATGCAAGCTATATCGTGGACGGAGAGCGCACCCATTACTGTGAGCTCTGCCAGTCCCTGCTTCTTTACAGCGGCATCTGTTCCGACAAGAAGCGCCGCCGCCTGCTTTTGGACACGCTGGCGGACAAAAACAATGATCTTGTCCGCGTGACCCTCTCCCACGCCATCTTCAAATACGAGTCGCTGCTGTCCGATGAGCGATATGCCGCCGCCGTCTTTGAAGAGATCGCCGACAAGTGGGGCAACCAGCTCTACAACGGTGCCACCACCTTCTGGGAGACGGAAAAGGGTGCCGCCGACTTCGACGATGCTGGCTCTCTCTGCCACGCATGGAGCGCCACCCCCGCATATCTCTACTTTGCCTACGTCATGGGCATCCGGCCCACAAAGCCGGGCTTTGCCGCAAAGACCAGGGCTCCCCTCAAAACCAACATCCTCGCTGCGGATGCCGTGCTTCCCACCCCCAAGGGTGATATCGGCTTCAGGATGCGGCAGGATGCCGGCAAACCGTACCTGCGGCGCATATAAGCCCGCGGGAACGCATAAAAAAGATATTGAAGAAGGAAGGAAGATCCTGAAATGAAAAGATACAATGTAGGTATTATCGGTGCCACCGGTATGGTCGGCCAGCGCTTCATCACGCTGCTTGCCGATCATCCCTGGTTCAACATCGCCGCCCTTGCCGCCAGCGGCCGTTCCGCCGGCAAGACCTATGAAGAAGCCCTCGGCGGCCGCTGGGTCATGAAGACCGAGCTGCCCGAGAAGGTGCGCAGCATGGTCGTTCTCGATGCCACCGCCGATAAGGAAAAGATCGCCGGCATGGTGGACTGCGTTTTCTGCGCCGTGGATATGCCCAAGGATGAGATCCGCGCTCTGGAAGAGGATTACGCTCGCATGGAATGCCCCGTCTTTTCCAACAACAGCGCCCATCGCTTCACTCCCGATGTTCCCATGATCATCCCCGAGATCAACCCCGAGCACGCCAAGGTCATCGAAAGCCAGCGTCAGCGCCTCGGCACAAAGCGCGGCTTCGTTTCCGTCAAGTCCAACTGCTCCCTGCAGAGCTACGTTCCCGCCCTGCATGCCCTGAAGGATCTCGGCATCACCGAAGTCGCCGCCTGCACCTATCAGGCCATCTCCGGTGCCGGCAAGACCTTCGAGCGCTGGCCCGAAATGATCGATAACGTCATTCCCCTCATCAAGGGCGAGGAGGAGAAGAGCGAGCAGGAGCCCATGAAGATCTGGGGCACCCTTGAGAACGGCGTTATCGTTCCCGCCACTTCCCCCATCATCACCGCTCAGTGCATCCGCGTGCCCGTCAGCGACGGTCACATGGCCGCTGTCTTTGCAAAATTTGAAAAGAAGGCCTCCCACGACGAGATCATCGGCATGTGGAAGAATTTCCGCGGCCGTCCCCAGGAGCTGGCACTTCCCTCCGCGCCCAAGCAGTTCATCCACTACTTCGAGGAAGCTGACCGTCCCCAGACCGGTCTGGACCGCAACCTCGAGGGCGGCATGGCCGTTTCCGTCGGCCGCCTCCGTGACGATGCCATCTTTGACATCCGTTTTGTCAGCCTCTCCCACAACACCCTCCGCGGCGCTGCCGGCGGCGGCGTGCTGATGGCCGAGCTTCTCTGCGCCGAGGGTTATCTCGACTGATTTTTCCACCCTTCACCATAAGGAAAGGAAACGAACATCATGAAAACACCTATTTTCTGCGGTGCATCCGTTGCCATCGTGACTCCCTTTGACCGTGACGGCAGCGTCAACTATGCAAAGCTCCGTGAGCTCGTCGAGATGCAGATTGAGGGCGGCACCGCTGCCATCACCATCTGCGGTACCACCGGCGAAAGCTCCACCCTGACCGACGAGGAGCATCGCCGCACCATCTCCAAGTGCCTGGAGTTTGTCAACGGCCGCATCCCCGTCATTGCGGGCACCGGCTCCAACGACACCGAATATGCGGTGGAGCTTTCCCGCTTCGCCGCCGAGGAGGGTGCCTCGGCCCTGCTTCTGGTCACCCCCTATTACAACAAGTGCACCCAGATGGGCCTGAAAAAGCACATGCTCACCATCATCGAGGCGGCGGGCATCCCCTCCATTCTCTATAACGTACCCTCCCGCACCGGTGTTTCCTTCACCGCCGACACCTACGAGGCGCTTTCCGCCCATCCTCTGGTCAATGGTGTCAAGGAAGCCAGCTCCAACTTTGATCTCATCTGCGAGACCCTCCACCGCTGCGGCGACAACCTCAACATCTGGTCCGGCAACGATGCCGAGACCGTGGCTATCATGGCCATGGGCGGCAAGGGCGTCATTTCCGTGGTATCCAATGTCGCTCCCAAGGTCATGAGCACCATCTGTGCCCTGATGCGTGAGGGCAAGACCTCCGAGGCTGCAGAGCTTGCCGGCCGCATCTATCCCATGAGCCGCGATCTCTTCATCGAGACCAATCCCATCCCCGCAAAGACCGCCATGAACCTGATGGGCATGGAAGTCGGCGGTCTGCGGATGCCTCTGTGCGAGATGGCTCCCGCGAACATTGAGAAGCTGCGCGCCTCCATGGCCGCCTGCGGTCTTCTGTGAGGCACCGACATGACCCGGATCCTTCTCTGCGGCTGCAGCGGCCGCATGGGACGCGCCATCGCCGAAATGGTCGATGAGCATCCCGACATTTCCATTGTTGCCGGCTGTGACCGTGTGGCCTACGCTGCGGATTTTCCCATCTTTGAGAGCCTTTCGGCATGCACCGCCGAAGCTGACGTGTTGGTGGACTTCTCCAATGCCGCAGCGCTGCCCGATATTCTCGCCTACTGCGGGGAAAAGAAGCTTCCCGCCGTGCTTTGCTCCACCGGCTATTCCGAGGATGATCTCGCCGCCATCCGTGAAGCAGCAAAAAGAATCCCGCTTTTCCGCTCGGCTAACATGAGTATCGGCATCAATCTGCTTTCCGCGCTGGTCCGCCGTGCGGCGGAGATCCTCGGTGAGGGCTTTGACATCGAGATCGTCGAAAAGCACCACAATCAGAAGCTGGATGCCCCCAGCGGCACCGCCCTGATGTTGGCCGAGGCCGCCCGCGACGGGCTCTCCTACGAGCCGGAATACGTCTATGACCGTCATGCCGTGCGCAGAAAGCGCGATCCCCACGAGATCGGTCTGCATGCCGTTCGCGGCGGCACCATCGTCGGCGATCACGATGTCATCTTTGCCGGCACCGACGAGGTCATCACCCTCTCCCACAGCGCCCAGAGCCGCCGCGTTTTCGCCGCCGGTGCCCTTCGCGCCGCCCGGTATCTCTCCGGTGTCACCGAGCCCGGGCTTTATAACATGGACAACGTCATCGCATCCCTTTGAAATCATCCGCAAAAGACCGCCCGTTTTGGACAGGGCGGTCTTTTTGTTCAGAAAATTTTTGCATTTTTATACACTTTTTTTAAAATTCCTGTTTATTTATCCAGTTCAAAGTGGTATAATGAATAACATCAATTTATCTCGTAAGGAGTGACCCCACTTGAAATACTATCAGCCGGAAATCGAATGTGCCAGTCCGGAGCAGATCCGCGCCTGGCAGGATGAGCGCCTGGTCGCTCAGGTTCGCCACGTTTATGACAACGTGCCCTATTACCGCAACCTGATGCAGGAAAAGGGCGTGACCCCCGACGATATCAAGGGCCGGGACGATCTCTATAAGCTCCCCTTCCTGACCAAGAGTGACCTGCGCGATGCCTATCCCTACGGTCTGCTCGCCGTTCCCACCTCTGAGTGTGTACGCATCCATTCCACCAGCGGCACCACCGGCAAGCGTGTTGTAGCTTTCTACACCCAGGAAGATATCGACCTCTGGGACGACTGCTGCGCCCGTGCCATTGTCGCCGCCGGCGGCACCAAGGAGGATGTCTGTCAGGTAGCCTATGGTTTCGGTCTCTTCACCGGCGGTGCCGGTCTCAACGGCGGCAGCCACAAGGTCGGCTGCCTGACGCTGCCCATGTCCTCCGGCAATACCGAGCGCCAGATCCAGTTCATGCAGGATCTGCACTCCACCATCATCTGCTGCACCCCCTCCTATGCCGCCTATATCGGCGAAACCGTCAAGGAAATGGGCATCAAGCCCGAGGAGCTCGACCTCAAGGCCGGTATCTTCGGTGCAGAACCCTGGACGGAGGAAATGCGCCGGGATATCGAAGCCTCCCTCGGACTCAAGGCCTATGATATCTATGGTCTGACCGAAACCAGCGGCCCGGGTGTTGCCTTTGAGTGCTGCGAGCAGAAGGGCATGCACATCAACGAGGATCACTTCATCGCCGAGATCATTGATCCCGAGACCGGTGAAGTACTTCCCGACGGTGAAAAGGGTGAGCTCGTCTTCACCTCCATCACCAAAAAAGCCTTCCCCCTGCTGCGCTACCGCACCCGCGACATCTGCGTGCTCAACCGCACCCCCTGCTCCTGCGGACGCACCCACGTGCGTATGTCCAAGCCCATGGGCCGCAGCGACGATATGCTCATCATCCGCGGTGTCAACGTCTTCCCCTCCCAGATCGAAACTGTGCTTCTGGAAAAGGGCTACTCTCCCAACTACCAGATCCTCGTGGATCGCGTGAAGAACAACGATACCCTCGATATCAACGTGGAGCTCAGCCCCGAGCAGTTCTCCGACACCGTCAAGGAGATCAGCGCCGGGGAGGCTGCCCTTGCAAACGATATCAAGACTGTTCTCGGCATCAACCCCAAGATCCACCTTGTGGCGCCCAAGTCCATCACCCGCAGCGAAGGCAAGGCCGTCCGCGTCATCGACAAGCGCAAGCTGCATGACTGACAGCAAAGGAGGAAATCACCATGATTAAGCAGATCTCCGTATTTCTCGAGAACAAAAAGGGCCAGCTCGCCGATGTTGCCGCCATCCTCGGCGGAAAGAACATCAACCTCCACGCCCTCTCCATCGCAGACACCCAGGACTTCGGCATTCTCCGCCTCATCGCGGAGAACCCCGAGGCGGTTGCCGAGATCGTTAAGGATGCCGGTTACATCTGCAGCCTGACAGATGTCCTCGCGGTGTCCGTTCCCCATACCCCCGGCAGTCTTGCCCACATCGTGCAGATCCTTTCCGCCGGCGGCGTGGATATCGAGTACACCTACGCCTTTGCCTCTGCCGATGCCGACCGTGCCTACATGGTCTTCCGTGTCAGCGACAACATGACCGCCGCCGCCCTTCTCAGCGGCGAAGGTCTCAAGACCCTCTCCGAGAAGGATCTTTTCGCAAAATAAGCTCCGGAAAAGATACAAAAAAGCCTGTCGGAATCCGACAGGCTTTTATCTTTGTTCCGCTGGCTTTTTCGCAGCTTTGGTTTCCTCTTTGATTGCACGCAGTTCCTGTTTTTTCTTCCACTTTCCGTTGTAAAACTGCATTGCGAATATGCTTTGGCTCACAGCAAAAACCGGCAGCATGGCCTGCATCTGCAGGATAGCCATCCACCATTTTTGTCCGATAGACCAAAAATATTCCAATCCAAAAAGCGCAAACGCAACGATCACAAACTCATAGAAACGTAACAACCGCAGAATATATCTGCTGTTTACAATCAGTATTTCCTTGCGCGACAGGCGATCCCCGGCTCCTTTCGGCGGGATCACTGCCTCCTGATATCCGATAAACTCAAAATAGGTACGGCTGCATACCCACCCTACGGCGGCATACACCAAAACCTGCGGTCTGTCATAAACGCTGATGAGGGGACCGATCAGAAACACAACCGCAATATATGCCCACAACACGGCACCGAAGGCCGCAAGACATCTCGCCGCACTTTCCGAAAGCTTTTCCAGTTCCGCATCCAGATTGATATCGTAAATCTTCCGCAAAACGCAGATCCCCTCCTCTCTCCGAAAGTGTACGTATTTTTATCTCTGTCCCCGCAGCCTCTGCTTTTTCATCCGTGCCCGGCTCTGTTAGAAATGCCGCAGCAGAAGTCCGGCATGCCTCCTGCCAAAGATGCACCGGCGGTCCCGATATGCGCAAGCAGCACCTGCCACTTTTTCACATTTTCCTTCTCCGTTTTTTCTCATTTGTTCCAATATCATTATAGCATACGCATAAATGCAAGTCAATCATCCGTTTAAGCGACCAATTTTGCCCTATAGGCGAGAAATACTTTTTCCTTGACACCCGCCCCGTATGGGTATATACTTTTATATATATGTCTCCGAAAGGATCAGGTTTGAAATCACTATGAAAGAACTGCTTATCGGCAATGCCGCCATTGCCCGTGGTCTCTACGAGGCCGGCTGCAAGGTGGTATCCTCCTACCCGGGCACCCCGAGTACGGAGATCACGGAATTTGCCGCCGAATATCCCGAGCTTTATGCCGAGTGGGCTCCCAACGAGAAGGTCGCCTGCGAGGTCGCCATCGGTGCCTCCATCGCCGGTGCCCGCGCCTTCTGCGCCATGAAGCACGTCGGTCTCAACGTCGCCGCCGACCCCCTCTACACCGCCTCCTATACCGGTGTTTCCGGCGGTCTCGTCATCGGCGTGGCGGACGATCCCGGTATGTTCTCCTCCCAGAACGAGCAGGACACCCGCCGCCATGCCATAGGCGCCAAGCTGCCCGTGCTGGAGCCCTCCGATTCCGAGGAGTGCCTTGCCTTCACCAAGCTCGCCTTTGAGCTCTCCGAGGCCTTCGACACCCCCGTCATCCTGCGCATCACCACCCGCGTCGCCCACTCCCGTAATCCCGTGGAGCTCTCCGACCGCGTGGAGGTGCCCAACAAGCCCTACGAGAAGAATCCGCAGAAGTACGTCATGATGCCCGCCATGGCCAAGGTCCGCCATGAGTTCGTGGAGGAGCGGCAGAAGAAGCTCGCCGCCTACGGTGCCGACTGCCCCTTCAACCGCGTGGAAATGGCTGACACAAAGATCGGTGTCATCACCTCCGGTATCTCCTACCAGTACGTCAAGGAAGCGCTGGGCGACCGCGCCTCTGTGCTGAAGCTCGGTCTCACCAATCCCCTGCCCGATTCCCTCATCCTTGACTTTGCCGCCAAGGTCGACAAGCTCTACGTCGTTGAGGAGCTGGAGGATATCATCGAGAGCCGCTGCCGCGCCCTCGGACTGGATGTCATCGGCAAGGAGATCTTCTCCCTGTGCGGCGAGTACTCACACGCCATGGTCAAGAAAGCCATCCTCGGCGAGGAAGCCGAGTCGGTCGCCTTCCCCGAGGCCATTCCCGGCCGTCCCCCGGTGCTTTGCCCCGGCTGCCCTCACCGCGGTCTCTACTATGCCCTGAAGCAGGCCAAGGTCTACGTCAGCGGCGATATCGGCTGCTACACCCTCGGCGCTCTCGCTCCCCTTTCCTCGGTGGATGCCTGCGTCTGCATGGGCGCGAGCATTTCCGGTCTCCACGGCTTCAACAAGGCCGAGGGCGACAAGAATTTTGACAAGGTCGTCGCCGTCATCGGCGATTCCACCTTCATCCATTCCGGCGTGACCGGTCTCATCAACATCGCCTACAACAAGGGCATCTCCACCGTCATCGTGCTGGATAACTCCATCACCGGTATGACCGGCCATCAGCAGAATCCCACCACCGGCATCACCCTGAAGGGCGATCCCACCGCCGCGGTGGATCTCGAGGCGCTGGCACGCGCCGTCGGCATTCCGAACGTCCGCGTGGTCGACCCCAACGAGCTGGAGGCCACCGCCGCCGTCATCAAGGAGGAGCTGGCCCGTCCCGAGCCCTCTCTCATCATCAGCCGCCGTCCCTGCGCCCTGCTTAAAACCGTCAAGCACGCGCCTCCCCTCTCCGTGGATGCCGATACGTGCCGCGGCTGCAAGGCCTGCATGAAGATCGGCTGCCCCGCCATCAGCATCCGCGGCGGCAAGGCCGTTGTGGACGCTACCCTCTGCGTCGGCTGCGGTGTCTGCACCCAGCTCTGCCGCTTCGATGCATTCAAGACAAGGGAGGCTCGGTAAATCATGAATCATAACATTATCATCGTCGGTGTCGGCGGTCAGGGAACCCTGCTCGCCTCCAAGCTTCTCGGCCGCGTCTTTATGGATCTCGGTCTGGACGTTAAGGTCTCCGAGGTCCACGGCATGTCCCAGCGCGGCGGCTCCGTCATCACCTACGTCCGCGCAGGCGAGAAGGTCTATTCTCCCATCATCGCCGAGGGTGAGGCTGACATCATCATCTCCTTTGAGCAGCTGGAGAGTGCCCGCTGGCTTTCCTATCTAAAAAAGGGCGGCACCCTCGTTTCCAACACCCAGCAGATCGATCCCATGCCCGTCATCACCGGCGCAGCTGTCTATCCCGAGAGAGTGCTTGAGCGCATCGCCAACCTCGGTGTCAGCATCGTTGCGGCGGACGCTCTCTCCCTCGCCGCCGAGGCAGGCAACGTCAAGTCCGTCAACGTGGTGCTGCTCGGCATCGCCGCAAAGTATATGGGCCTTCCCGAGCAGGTATGGCAGGATGCTATCACCGCCACCGTTCCCGCAAAGTTCCTCGAGGCAAACCGCAGGGCCTTTACCCTCGGCTACAATTACGAGGCATAAAAAATCTCACAGAAAAAGACCGTCCGATAGGCTGGTTCTCACGAGGAAGTTTGCTCATAAGAGTTAGATTTGATCTACAGAAACAAATAGATAACCCCGACAGATTTCAGAGACCTGTCGGGGTTATCTTATATTTCAAAAACCATAAAATCTTGATCTCGAAGTTTAATAATTTTTTGTTCTCCTGCCTCGATTAAAGTCCTATAGTCTTTTTCTCGCAAGTCCGAATAATGACATATTAAAATGCCGTCAAATAAACATAATCCGGAACAATCCGTTAAGCCATATGTGTCAACATCATACTTTGCTACATGTTGAATAGAGCGAGAAGCAATATGCGCACCGGCACT
>JAFQKV010000040.1 GCA_017414715.1 Clostridia bacterium | reverse complement strand
CCGTCCGTGCGTCCGTTTGATATCAAACTGTATGTTCGAGCATCATCTAACGGCACTTTTGTTATATCGAAATCCGGAGATGTTTTTCTTATTTCCTTTTCTGCATCCGAAATTATGGTAAGGTAGCGCAGAGCAAGGAAATCGAACTTGAGCAGTCCGAGTTTTGCTACGGTATCCATATCAAACTGCGTTACTGCGGTGTCGCCGTTTACCGAAAGCGGAACGTATGAAGTCAGCGGTTTGTCTGTAATTACCACGCCTGCCGCGTGAGTAGATGCGTGACGCGGCATACCTTCTATTGCAGATGCAACGTCTATCAAACGCTGTACCTCGGGGTCACTCTCGTAAATGTCACGCATCGCCTTGCTCTTTTTGGCCTCGGCTATGGTGATTCCCATTTCCTGCGGGATAAGCTTTGCCACCAAATCAACATCGGCATAAGGCATACCGAGCGCACGCCCTACGTCTCTTACTGCGGCACGCGCCGCCATAGTCCCGAAGGTTATTATCTGGCAAACGTGGTCACTGCCGTATCTCTCTCCAACGTATTTTATCACCTCGTCACGGCGGTTGTAGCAAAAGTCTATATCAATATCCGGCATACTTACTCTTTCGGGATTTAAAAATCTCTCAAAGAGCAGGTCGAATTTTATTGAATCAACGTCTGTAATAGAAAGCAGAAAAGCAACAAGACTTCCCGCACCCGATCCACGCCCGGGTCCGACCGGAATATTACGGCTTTTCGCATAGTTGACGAAATCCCACACGACGAGGAAATATTCGGAATATCCCATCTTGTCAATAACGCCGAGCTCATAATCAAGGCGTTCTGTATATTCGGTCTTAGGATGCTCGTCGGTATATACGATGCTTCCGTTTTTCTCCCGTCTTTCAAGCCCCTCGTTTGCGAGACAGCGAAGATATTCTCCCGCAGACATTCCGTTTTCCGGTTTGTAACTCGGAAGATATATTTGATCAAAACCAAACTCAAAGTTACACATATCCGAA
This sequence comes from Clostridia bacterium, assembly GCA_017414715.1. Lineage (GTDB taxonomy): Bacteria > Bacillota > Clostridia > Oscillospirales > QAMX01 > RGIG1911. The sequence goes on along the minus strand of JAFQKV010000040.1, from coordinate 1,584 downwards.
ATCTTTACGGTATTAGCGAGAGCATCGGGATAATTCCCGAACAGTTCGCGCATCTCTTCGGTGCTCTTATAGTAAAACTCATCGGTCTCAAAGCCGATAGGCCGTCCGTCGGAAATAACGTTGTTCGTTTGTATACACATGAGAATAAGTCGAGCCTGCTCAACGCCCTTTTGGGCGAGGAGCGCGCCATCGTCACGCCCATCCCCGGCACGACCCGCGATATGGTCATGGGCGACCTGATCCTGGGCGGCAGCGTCATCCACCTGACGGACACCGCCGGCCTCCACGATACCTCCGACCCGGTGGAGCAGCTGGGTGTGGCCCGTGCCCGCCGCGCGATGGACGCGGCCGACCTGGTGCTGGCGGTATTCGACCAGAGCCGCCCGCTGGACGCAGATGACCGCACCCTCCTCGCCGAGCTGAAAGGCCGGAATGTGCTGCTGGTGCTGAACAAGGCTGACCTGTCCCCTGCCCTGACCCCGGCTGACCTGACGGCGCTGCTGCCGGCGGGGCTCCCGATGGACGCGCCCGTCCTCACCGTTTCTGCGGCGGACGAAGCCACCCTCGCGCCCCTCAAGGCTTACCTGGCAGAGCAGGCCGCCGTCGTGGACAACCTGGCCCTGACCCAGCCCCGTCATGTGGAAGCCGCCCGCCGCGCCGCCCGCCATCTGCGCCAGGCCGCCGAAACCGCCCGCACCCTTTCGGTGGAGATGGCCTCCATCGACCTGCAAGCCGCCCAGCTGGCCCTGGCCGAGATCACCGGCGACGAGGTCGAAGAGCGCCTGCTGGATCGGGTATTCGGGATGTTCTGCGTGGGGAAATAAAGATCTTGCGAATTGGTTTAGATTCACCCGCTTGCATGTATCACTGTACTTTCTCACCCGTGAGAAAGTACCAAAGAACGGCCGGGGTGCCAGAATACGGATCGACGACTGTCACCCCGGATCCCCTTAGCTAAAACCTCGACTTTGCTTATTCGTAGCCTCTGCTTAATACCACCTCGCGGTGGCGTCCCGGTTCGACCTGATGTAAACAGATCCTCGCAGCGGCTTCGCGCACGACTGCGACTCAGCCGCGACCCACCACCTCCAATTCCTTCCAAGAACAAAGATGTGTTCCAACCGCGGAGCGAGGCCGTACAGGGGAGCGACGCACCGACAAGCAAAACCATTAGCTCGAATTGGTCCGCCCCCGCGAGGCGGTTGTAGCGCAGACTACTTAACACGGGTCAGCGTATTAGCGGCGGGGGAAGTCCAGAGGGGGCCGAATACTCAGATTAAAATTATGAGGCCCCCTTTGGCCCTCTTTGCTTCTTTCTCGGGATCGAGAAAGAAGAAGCAACACGAATAGTATGCAACCAACACTCGCCGCTGCATCTAACTTCCTTCTGACCAAACATCATCCTTCCGAGGTGACCTTATGACCCACAAGCCCATCGCCGGCAACACCAACACCGGCTTGCTCAAATGGCTCGCCCTGATCTTCATGTTCCTCGACCACGCGGGCAAGATGTGCTTCCCGGGTGTGCCGGAAATGCGCATCCTGGGGCGCATCGCCTTCCCGCTGTACTGCTGGTGCCTGGTG
>JAFQKV010000039.1 GCA_017414715.1 Clostridia bacterium | reverse complement strand
GGCTCGGGAGTGGGCTCAGGAGTGGGCTCAGGAGTGGGCTCTGGAGTGGGCTCGGGAGTCGGCTCGGGGGTGGGCTCGGGAGTGGGTTCCGGAGTGGGCTCAGGAGTGGGCTCAGGGGTGGGCTCAGGAGTGGGCTCCGGGGTAGGCTCGGGAGTCGGCTCGGGGGTAGGCTCCGGGGTAGGCTCCGGGGTAGGCTCCGGGGTAGGCTCCGGGGTAGGCTCGGGAGTGGGCTCCGGGGTAGGCTCGGGAGTGGGCTCCGGGGTAGGCTCAGGAGTGGGCTCAGGAGTGGGTTCGGGGGTGGGTTCCGGAGTCGGCTCGGGAGTCGGCTCAACCTTGATCTCGGTATATGCGTTGGTGAAAACAACTGCGAGATCGCCGGTAAGCTCAAAGTTCTCGCTCCGCAGACCGTCAACGGTCTTTCCTCCGGCACCGACAACAGCGGAGGTTACGAGGGTGTAACCCTCAATGCCGGGAGTTCCCTCTTCCACAACGAAGTAACTCTTTCCCTCCTCCAGGGCAGTGGTACCAATAGCGGTGCTGCCGCCGGCAGGAACGGTGACCTGGATGGTGTCGACGCGGGTGTTTCCTTCAAAAATACCGAAGGTGAAGCTCTTGGACTCGGAAAGGGTAATGCCGCTGACATTCTTCTGAACGGTCAGGGTAACCTTCTCAGGCTCCTGGGGCTCGGGGTCCTGGGGACCGGGATCGGGCTCGGTATTCTCTGTCTTTTCAACTGCTCCCAGCTTGAAGTCCATTCCTGCGTAGACAAACTCGCCGTTTTTCCAGTTGTTGTAATCGCGGCTCTGAAGCAGGGTCTCACAGATGTTGTCAGGGCTCCAGAAATTCACGGTGCGGGAGAAGGTCATGGGGATCTCGACCGTCTTGCCATCGACCTTGAAGGAAACGTTCTTATTCAGGGTAATGGTGTAATAAACCGGCTTGTCGGAGGTGCCGACGGGGAAAGAACCGTTGAAGCGACGCTGACCGGCATCGTAAATGGTGGTTCCGGTAATGTTGAAGCCGGTGTAGGCAGCACCGTCATAGGAGGCGGTGATGGAAAGTCTGCCGGTCTCATAGTCCTGCTTGGTCAACTCAACGCTGCTGGTGTAGGTCTCGCCATTCAGGATATACTTTGCGCTGAGAGCAATGTGAATATCCAGATGGATGGCACTGTCGGAGTTCTTGACGAGCTTCCACTTGGCCTGGGACGGAGTCTTGATCTCGCACTTTTCGCTCTCGTGGCTGTGCTCTTCCTTTCTGCAGTAGCGTCCGCAGGACCAGCCGTGGGTATGCTCGGACTTTCCGCAGGCATATTCCGCATCGGTCATCTCCACAAACTCCCACTTGGTCAGGGCGGGGATGTCTCCCTCGGGAAGGGTTTCCCGGTTCGCCGTATAGGCAATGCTGCCCACACTTGCGGGGGCTGCCATTGCGGTGAGGTTGAACATGCTGATCAGCATGGCCAGAACCATCACAAACGCAAATCCTCTGCTCATCTTTTTAGCCATTTTTTCGTTCTCCTCTCAATCGTCTGGAGATCGAACATCGGCAGCCGGGCCGGCATGGCACGTTGTGCTTTAGCCCCCTTGGCTTTGCGTCCCGCCCTTTCGGACGGTTTGCCTTGAATTCTTGATTCCCTAGTTTGCAACGTAATTATATCCGCCGCCGGTTACACGGCGGTTACATTTTCCGGGTTTGCCGGAAAATGTATTCAAAAAAAGAAACCGGCGCAGCCATCGCGGCTGCGCCGGTTTGCGTATTACTCGCCAAGAAAGGGAAGTTTGCTCTCATCGAAGCCGTCTGCGCGGAACAGCGGAGCAGGGGCATCCTTTCCGTCCACGGTGGCATACTTGATATCCTCGGTGATCGGTGCCCAGCAAACGCGGAAGGCACAGCCGGGGCGGGCGGCATCCACATAGCGCTCACGGGAGTTGGTATCAAGAAGAGATAAACGGTCGCGGATCTCCCAGGATGCAAGCAGTGTCCGCATCTCAGAAAGTCCGCCGATCTCATCCGCGGAGCGGATCTCGGCAACAAAGCCGTTGCGGATGCTGACCGCATCCTTCATCGCCAAGGATACGGGTGCCCCCTGATGATTGACAAAGAGGAAGGAAAGGAATCTCGCATCCCGCTCCACCACAATGCCGACACCCTCGCCCGCACAATCCACGGCCAAGGGACGGAAACCCATCCACACGTTGCCGTCTCTCACAACGATGTCCGAAAGTTCACCGCGGTAGAGTACACCCTCGCCGTCAACACAGATATGCTCACCGCCGATGTAGACCTCCTCGGGCGCGCTGTACATGGCCGGCAGTTGGACGGCCAGTGCCATAAGGGTCACATCCCGGTCTGCCCAATGCTTGGGCTTATAAAGCACGAGGGCGGAATTCTCCTTCTGCAGACAGATCTTGCGGCCGGTATCGTATATATAATGCTCGTCCAGCCGGGCGGCGGGACCGCTCTTCCCGATGAGATACTTGGTGAACAGCGTTCCGATATCCGCCTGACGGGTGACCTGCGCCTTCTTGCGGTAGGTGATCTGGAATGCGTTGGTCTGGCAGCCTGCGGAGAAATCCCGCAGGGCACTGCCCAGGGTGTAATCGGGCTGCATATAGGTGGTCACGGGATAATTTCCGCCGGGGAATACAAAATCGGGATAATCCGCATTGGTATCGCTTCGGCAGCGGCATTCGGTGGTGCCGGTCAGGGTAAAGGGGAACTTGCGCTCCCGCAGCGCATCCACCAGATACTCCGGCAGATGATAGTTTCCGGAGACCTGCCATACAGAATTGGACTGCAGATGGAAATTGGAGTTGTGCATGATCTCTCCCTCTTCGCCGGAAATAGAGGTCATGGCGGTGTTCATCACGTTGACGGGAACAAATTCATCACCGAGGGCAACCCACAGCACATTTCGTGCCGCGTGCTCATGTCCCGCGCAGTCCACGGTGTAGGTGCGGCTGTGGGGGCCGGAAAGCACGGAAATACCGGGGTGATAGTGCAGGATAAGATCCGCCCAGATGCGGGCCTCACATTCCAGCGCAATGCTGCGCATTTCCTCATCCTCGCAGAGCTCTGCAATATCCGACATGGCATGCAGAGAGATGGAGGTATAGGTGGGGCTGTTGTATTCGCTGATAAAGCCGCGGCGGGTAAGCATGGCGCGAAGCTCATAAAGCATCGCCCTGCCCTTTTCAAAGGCCGCCGCATCTCCCACCAGAGGTCCGCCCACCAGAGCGCAGAAGCAATCCATGGAGGGGAAATTGTCATTGATGCCCGAGTAGTTCACATCCGGCTGCACGACCTTTTTCATCATATCCCGGATGCCGTCATAGAACAAATCGATGATCTTATCGGTTAGCTTCTCCCTGTGGCGCAGAAGAATATTGATGGCTGCATGCATATCAAAGGAGCCGTGGACTCCCCGGTAGGCAATGCCTGGTTCTGTCAAATGCTCCACAATCCGAACGGCCCGCTGCTGTGCCGCCTTATTGTCCGAACCGAGCAGGGCAACTGCACCCCACAGAATCTCACGGGAGGGTAATACCACCTCTGCCGGAGACCAGATATCATACTGCTTTTCCCCCAGCCAGTTTCCTTTTTCATCAAAAAGGGGCAGAATGAGCTCTGACCAGGCGTTCCACACCTGCTTCTGGCGGCGCAGGATGCCTTCTCTGTCGTGATACATGATGGACACTCCTTATCTTTTGGTCACAGTTTGGTGTTCTGCCAGGCTGTGCCGGAAAAACGCTTGACATACAGAACGCTGCGCAGGTACATGTCCATGGTCATGGCGATCCATGCACCCGCAAGGCCGAGACGCACGATATAACAAAGCACGTAGGCCGCAACGGTACGGGTGATGCCGATACAGACCATGGAAACAAAGCCGACGTATTTGGCATCTCCAGCACCCCGCAGCGAACCGGCAAAAATAGTGGCCGTCAGCTGCCCCGGGGACATGACGGCGAGAATACGGATGGCAAGCATACCAAAGGAGATAACATCCGCACTCTCAGAGAAGAGAGATACGATGGGGCGGGCACAGAACGCAAATATGCTCACCAGCACCACAGCCACAAACAGGGAGATGCGCTGGCAGATATTGCCGTACATTTTGGCAAGATCAGGGCGTTCCCGTCCGAGACTCTGTCCGACCAGCGCCGAGGCCGCCACACTCAGTCCCTCACCGAAGGTAAAGGAGATGGCACAGACATTCAGGCCAATCTGGTGTGCCGCAAATTCCGCCTCCCCGAGGGTGGCGACCATTTTTGCAAAGAGGAAGAATCCCACGCGGATGCACAGCTGCTCCAGCATGGCGCTGCCGCCGACCTTGAAGACAGAGCTGACGGTGCGTCCCTCAAAACGAAAAAAATAAGAAAACCTCGGATGCAGGAAGTTCTTTTTCGGCAGGATGGAGGTCAGGCTCATACAGAAGGCCGCCAGCACGCCAAGCAGCGTTGCAAGGGCCGCACCCCGCACGCCGAGGGCGGGAAAACCGAAATTTCCGTGAATGAGCAGGTAGTTAAAACATACGTTGACGATATTCGCCACGAGATTTGTCCGCAGGGTGATCTTGGTATTTCCCGCACCGCGCTGGGCGGCATTGATGCAGTTATAGACCGAAAGGAAGGGAATGGAGATCATGATAATGCGGAAATAGGCGACGGAATCGGCAATATAGCTTTCCTTTGCGCCGGCAAATCGCAGAAAGGGCTCCGCAAAGACAGATCCTGCCACCGCAATTAGCGTAGCTGTTACGATAATGATGGTCACCGACATGGAAAGTGCCTTGGCTGCGCCTTCACGGTCATTCTGCCCGCGGCGGCGGGCAACGACTGCCGTAACGCCCACGTTAAGGGCAAGAAATACAGCCAGCAGGATGAGCTTCGGCTGGTTCGTGATGCCAACGGCGCTGATGGCAAGGTCTCCAAGGCCGGAGACCATCAGCGTATCCACAAAGCCCACCAGTGCGCCAAGGACCGACTCCATCACAGAGGGCCAGGCAAGGTTAATAACCGTTCCGTAGCCTTGTCTGGCAGTAGGGATATCTCCAAGCTTTTGATCCTCCGGCACCATACAGGCGGGAGAAAAGACTTGCTTAAGCAAATTCATTTTTCTTTTTTGACCTCTTTTCGCGAATTGGGCAGTGCCCGGATGGTACCTGCGGCACAAAAGCCGGTGATTACACCGCAAAGCGTTCCGGAGATGAGCAGCACGGGTGCATAGGCAAACACCGCAAAGCTTTCCGTTACGGCGGCGGCGCATACGAGCTGCGCAATATTATGCACGATGCCGCCCGCCGCACTCACCCCCACAGCGGAAAGACGGGGCAACCGATAGAGAAGCGCCATACACAGCACCGCCGAGATGCCGCCGGCAAGGCCGTAGAGCATCGATGCTGCCGAACCAAACAGGAGATTTGCCACTACAATCCGAAGCACATTGACGGTTAATGCCCCGGAAAATCCGGTGCGGTATAAAAGCAGCAGCGCCACAACGTTGGCAAGTCCAAGCTTGATGCCGGGCATCCCCGGCGAGGGCAGATGATGCTCCACAAAGCTGAGCACCAGCGCAAGTGCCAGCATTACGCCGAAAAAGGCCGTGCGGCGAACGTCGATCTTTCCGCTCATCCGCCGACACCTCCCGTCATCGCATCGGGACCGTCCCCCGACGTTCCGTCAATGCGCAGGATCAGTCGATTGGGAAGACAAACGATGCTCTCCCCCGCCCGGGAAATCTCTCCTGCAGACAGGCAGTCACCGCCGGGACAGTCGGCGGCCTTCATGTGTACCGCACCGTCGGAAATAACAATGGTATTGCCGCCGACGGTAAACTCCCGATCCTGCGAGAGGGAATATGTGCCTACCGTTCCGCCTTCGGAAATAACCGTCAGGCTCTCACCGGGTTCCGAAGGCAGAAGCAAGAGCAGCAGGCCAAGAAGGATCGCTGTGAAAATGATGATCAGATCTCCTCGTTTCATACCTTCTCCCCCTTTCCAACGTACTTGCACAAAGTCTGCTTGTTTAGTATAATAGAACTGGACTTTTCAAAATAATGAACGGAGGCTTTCGGTTTCAAGATGAAGCAAACCGTCCGGATAATCTGTATAATATCCGCCCTCGCCCTTCTCGGTGCCTTCCTTTGCAGCTGCGGAGACCGGGCACGCACCATCACAGGCTTTGGACTTAATACCGTTGTGTCCGTCACCGTCTTTGACGGCGATGAGGCCGCCCTTTCCGATGCGATGGTGCTGCTCGGTGAACTGGAGCGCAAGCTTTCCCGCACGGTTGCAGACAGCGAGATCGCCCGGGCAAACCGTTCGGACGGTGCGCCGACGGAGCTCTCCGCCGATACTGCCGAGCTCTTGCGGCTGGCGCTTTCCTCTTCGGAGCTCTCGGGCGGAAAATTTGATGTCAGCGTCTGTCCCGCCTCTTCCCTGTGGGATTTCAGTGCGGCAGAGCCCGTAATTCCTTCCTCCGGTGCGCTTGCGGAGGCCGTTTCCCGCATCGGATATGAAAAGATCTCCCTTTCCGGGAATACCCTCACCCTTTCCGGCGGAGCGGAGCTGGATCTCGGCGGCATCGCCAAGGGCTACATCGCCGACCGCATGGCGGAGCAGCTCAAAGATGCCGGAAAGGAACGAGCGATCGTCAATCTCGGCGGCAACGTAGTGGTTTTCGGCGGAAAGGCTGACGGAAGTCCCTTCACCGTGGGTATACAGAAGCCCTTTGGTGCCTCCGGCGAAACAGCACTGACGCTGTGCCTGTCCGACGGGGCAGTGGCCACCTCCGGTACCTATGAGCGGTGCTTTACCCGGGACGGCGTTTTATACCACCATATTCTTGACCCGAAAACGGGGATGCCGGCCGATACCGGCCTTTCCTCCGTCACGGTCATCACCGGTTCCTCCGCAGAGGCCGATGCGCTATCCACCGTCTGTTTCCTGCTCGGTGAGACGGAGGGCATGGCACTCATCGAGGAGCGTGCAGACACCGAAGCAGTCTTCATCCGGGAGGACGGAAGCCTCCGGCTCTCCTCGGGTCTCTCCCGCGGAAATACTTTTGTAACCGTGCAGTGAAATAAAATCAAACACAGACCGGCGGTCGGGTTTTCCCGGCTGCCGGCCTGTGTTTATTTACTTTTCAACGCCGAGGATCTCTGAGATAAAGTCCAGCACGACCGCATCGGCGGCAAGGGTCGCCGGCGACGGATCGGAGGTATCCGGAGTTTCCAGGCAATGTCCGGTGGCTTCCAGAGGAAGATGACGGATATCGTATCCTTTTTTCGCTGCCATCTCGCACAGTTCCACCGCCATGGCCGGCGGAACGATCTGGTCCTCCTGGGGCTGCACCATCAGCACGTGAACCTTTGGGGCTTCTTCCCTCTCCACGTAGCGGATGGGCTCGACCTCCTCCAGTGCCTCCGGATCATTCCAGCGATCACCGAGGAGCGCACGGACGCAGTCGTAGATGCTTTCGTGGAATTCCGGCTTATCATATGCAGAAAAGCGTAGATTTGCCGTTCCCGAAACGGAAACTGCACCGTGGGTTTTACATTCTGTCTCCGGATCTGAGTAATCGTCTCTGAATTTGTCACCGGTCAGAGCGATGAGCAGGCAAAGATGTGCGCCGGCAGAATGGCCGGAAAGAAGAATACGCTCGGGATCTATACCGTATTCTGCCGCATTTTTGCGGAAAAAGCGTACGGCATCCGCACAGTCAGCTGCCGTGCCCGGCATCTGTCCGCCGTACCCCTTATGCCGATATCCTGCAGTGGCAAAAGCAATTCCTTTCGCCAGCATTCCCTCCTGCCAGCGGCGAATGAGACCCCAGCCGCTTTTATCACCAAATAACCAGCCGCCACCATGATAAAAAATCACAAGAGGCCACCCACTACCTTCAGGCTTTGTGTCCGGTGTCCAAAGATCGCAAAGCACCGCAACGCTTCCGCAAACTTTAAATGGTATATCTTTATAAAACATTTTTTCTCTTCCTTTTTGTTACTTTTCGAGGCCGAAGATCTCCATAACAAAATCATAGATTACATCATCGGAGGCCTTTGCAGCAGGAGACACTTCGGTGGTTTCGGGGATCTCCCAGCAGTGGCCGGTTCCCTCCAGGGGCAGCAGGCGGAAGTCGTATCCCTTTTCCGTGGCAATACGGCAGATGTCTCTGGCCATGCCCGGCGGCACAATCTGATCCTCCTCGGGCTGGACCATCAACACAGGCAGCTTTGCCGCTTCGCCGCGCTCCACATAGCGGATGGGCTCGGCCTCGGCAACGACCTCTGGATCCTCCACTTTTTCGCCTACCAGCGCCCGCACTAAATGCCGCACACGCTTGTCGAAAACGGGCTTTTCATAGGCAGCAAACTGCATGCTTGCCGGGCCTGCCAGCGGCACAGCTCCGCAGACGCGGCACTCCGTCTCCTTATCTGACCAGTTGTCGCGAAACTTATCCTGCGTCAGCGCGGTGAGCAGTGCCAAATGGCCTCCGGCGGAATGGCCAGAGAGAATGATCTTGTCGGGATTGATACCATACTCGGCAGCATTTTTGCGGAAAAACCGGACGGCGTCCGCACAATCGGCTGCCGTGGTCGGCATCTGTCCGCCGTAACCCTTATGTCGGTAGCCGGCAGTGGCAAAGGCAACACCCTTCTCCATCAGCATATCACGCCAGTGGCGGGCAACGCCCCAGCCGCCCTTATCGCCAAACAGCCAGCCGCCGCCGTGATAGAAAACCACGAGGGGGCTTCCGCCCTCGGGTACCTTTTCGGGTTCGGGAGTCCAAAGATCGCAAAGCACCGCAACGCTTCCGCAAACCTTAAACGGTATATTCTCATAATTCATTTTCGTTACCTCCCTTTAGATTTCGATGTTCAGCACTTCCAGAACGAAATCGCAAATCACTTTATCCGCAGCAAGAGAAGCTTCGGAAATTCCGCCCTTTCCGGGATTCTCCAGGCAATGCCCGGTGTCGGCGAGAGGCAGATGGCGAAAGTCATAGCCAAGTTCCGTTCCGACACGGCAGAAATCCACCGCCATACCGGGCGGTATCAGCTGGTCCGCCTGCGGCTGCACGCAAAGAACGGGGATCCGCTCCGCTTCACCGCGCTCAACATAGCTCTGAGGCTCCGCTTCCGCAGCCACAGCGGGGTCTGCCCAATTTTCGCCGAGAAGACTACGCAATCCGCCAACCAATCCCGGATTAAACGGTGGATTGATATATCTTCCAAACTGCATTGTCGGCGTTCCCGCCAGTGAAACAACACCCAAAACACGACATTGTGTTTCTTTATCCGACCAGTTGTCCCGAAAGTTCTCTCCTGCAAGACCTACCAGCATAGCCACCTGGCCACCGGCAGAATGCCCCGCCAAAAGTATCCGACTTCCATCAATGCCGTACTTTGCACCGTTTTTTCCAAAGAAGCGCACGGCATCCGCACCGTCCGATGCAACCGCCTGCAGAGCGCCGCCATAGCCGCCGTGCCGATAACCTGCCGACGCAAAGGCTACCCCCTTTGCAAGCAGCATATCCCGCCAGCGTTCTGCTGCCGAGCTGTTGTTCTTATCTCCAAAGCAAAACCCTCCGCCGTGATAAAAAATCACCAGAGGCCAACCGGCGGCAGACGTTTCTTCCGAAGGTGTCCAAAGATCCAAGAGAACCGATACACTTCCACAAAACTTAAAAGGAATATCTTTATAAAACACTTTTTTCTCTTCCTTCTTATCACATTTCGAGACCGAAGATCTCCATAACGAAGTCAAAGATAACTCCGTCGGAGGCCTTGGCGGCGGGGGAAACCTCGGTGGTCTTGAGAATTTCCCAACAGTGACCGGTGCCTTCCAGAGGCAGACGGCGGAAGTCATAGCCCTTTTCCGCAGCAATACGGCAGATGTCCTCCGCCATACCGGGAGGAACGATCTGGTCCTCCTCAGGCTGAACACAGAGGACGTGCACCTGCTCCGCCTCGCCTCGCTCCACATAGCGGATGGGCTCGGCCTCGGCAACAGTCTCGGTATCCTCCCATTTCTCACCGACCAGAGCGCGCACACAATCCAAAACGCCCTTGTTGAACTTCGGTTTTTCATAGGCCGCAAACTGCATACTTGCAGGTCCGGCGAGAGATACAGCGCCAAGGGTACGGCACTCGGTCTCCTTATCCGACCAGTTGTCGCGGAACTTATCCCCCGTCAGAGAGACAAGCAGGGAAAGGTGCCCGCCGGCAGAATGGCCGGAAAGCATGATCTTATCGGGATTGATGCCGTATTCCGCGGCATTCCTGCGGAAGAAGCGCACGGCATCCGCCGCATCCGCCGCCGGAGTCGGCATGTGCCCGCCGTAGGCCTGATGGCGGTAGCCGGCAGAGGCAAAGGCCACACCCTTCTCCATCAGCATATCGCGCCAGTGGCGGGCAACACCCCATCCGTTCTTATCACCAAACATCCAGCCGCCGCCGTGATAGAAGATGACGAGGGGGCTTCCGCCTTCGGGAATCTTTTCAGGCTCGGGTGTCCACAGCTCACAAAGCACGGCAACGCTGCCGCAGTATTTAAAGGGAAGATTTTCGTAATGCATATCTTTTCTCCTACTGCCTAGCTCTCGGTATTTCTCACTCTTTCATGCCCAACATTTCCAACACGAAGCTGCAGATATCGTCATCCGCTGCGATCGCCGCCGGGGAGGTCGAACCGCCCTTTCCGGGGGTCTCGAGGCAGTGTCCGGTCTCCGGCAGAGGCAGGTGACGGGTGTCATAGCCGTGTTCTTTGCCGACACGGTAGAATTCCTCCGCCATACCGGGAGGCACGAGGCGGTCGGAGCTTCCGTGTATGCACAGCACGGGAATGTGATTTGCCTCACCCGTTATCACGTAATGCTGCGGCTCACCTTTCTCCATCACCGCGGGATCCTGCCAGTTCTTGCCGAGCAAGCATTCCAGATCCCCGGGGATTTCATCCGCCACGGGCATATCATAATCGTAAAAGCGCAGGGTAGGCGTACCCGCGATAGAGATGGCGCCAAGCACACGGCACTCCGTTTCCTTGTCGGAATACTCGTCGCGGAAGCTTTCGCCCATATATCCGGTAAGCATGGAGATATGACCGCCGGCGGAATGTCCGCAGAGCACGATGCGATCACCGTTGATGCCGAATTCGGCACCTCTCCTGCGGAAAAAGCGCACGGCATCCGCCGCATCCGCCGCAATCTGCTTCAGACCGCCGCCGTAACCGCCATGGCGGTAGCCCATGGTGGCAAAGGCGATTCCCTTCTCATAAAGCCGCTGCTTCCAGCGCTGGGCAACGGGCCAGCCGCTCTTATCAAAGAAACGCCAGCCGCCGCCATGGTAGAAAATCACCAGCGGACAACCGCCTTCGGGAATTTCATCCGGTCGCCAGAGATCGCCAAGCACAGCAACACTTCCGCAGTATTTAAAAGGAAAATTTAAAAACTCCATGTTTTTCTCTCCTGTTTATGCCTTTTTCAGGCCGAAAACCTCCGCAACAAATTCAACGATGGCCTTATCGGCAACGAAGGCCGAGGGGGACGGTTCACCGCGGCTTCCGTGGATGTGCAGACCGTGATCGCCGTCCGGCAAAAGCAGGCTGCGGATGTCATAGCCCATATCCTTGCCGGTGCGGGCGAATTCCTCCGCCATGCCGGGAGGCACGACCTCGTCCTCCACAGACTGGATGCACAGCACGGGGATATGCGCCGCCTCACCGCTCCGCACGTAAGCCACGGGCTCTGCCTCGGCACGGGCATCGGGATCCTGCCATTTGTCACCCAGAAGTCCGCGCACGCAGTTATCCATTTCCGGGTTGAATTTCGGCTTATCATAGGCCGAAAAGTTTAAATTCGCGGGGCCGGAGATGGCAAAGACACCGCAGATACGGCACTCCGTCTCCCTGTCCGACCAGTTATCGCGGAACTTGTCCTGCGTTAGTCCCGCCAGCATCGCGAGATGACCTCCGGCAGAATGGCCGCACAGCATGATCTTTTCGGGATCAATGCCGTATTCCCCGGCATTTTTGCGGAAAAAGCGCACAGCATCCGCCGCATCCGCAGGCGGAGTCGGCATACCGCCGCCGTAGGCGCGGTGACGGTAGCCTGCGGATGCAAAGGCAACGCCGCGGCCGAGAAGCTCTTCTCTCCAGCGGGCGCAGATGGCGGAGAAGCCCTTTTCTCCGTACACCCATCCGCCGGCATGGAAAAAGATGATCAGCGGACTTCCGCCTTCGGGGATCTCATCCGGCAGCCACAGATCGCAAAGCACCGCAACGCTGCCGCAGTATTTAAAAGGTAGATTTTCAACAAACCTGCTCATTCGTTCGTCACCGCCGATTTAATGATAGGCTGGGGCTGTGCGTTATACACCTTTGTTCCCGGGGGAACGGAATGGGTAAGCCACACATTACCGCCGATAACGGAATCGTCGCCGACATACGTATCACCGCCGAGGATGGTGGCACCGGCATAAATGACCACACGGTCGCCGATATCCGGATGTCTCTTGATGCCCTTGACGGGATTGCCCGCCTCATCGGTCTGGAAGCTCTTTGCACCGAGGGTAACGCCCTGATAGAGCTTTACACCCTCGCCGATGGTGCAGGTCTCTCCGATGACCACGCCGGTGCCGTGGTCGATAAAGAAGGATTTGCCGATGGTGGCACCGGGATGAATATCGATCCCGGTGAGCTGGTGGGCATATTCCGTCATAATGCGGGGAATGACGGGCACCTTCAGCTCGTAGAGCTTATGCGCGATGCGGTAAATGCTGATGGCATCGAAGGCGGGATAGGAGAGCATGATCTCCTCCGCCGAGCAGGCGGCGGGGTCACCGAGATAAGCCGCCTCGATATCCGTGCGAAGCACCTCCCGGATCGCCGGAAGGCTGCGCACGAGCTCAATGGTGATCTCCGCGGCGCGGTCGCGGCAGATATGGCAATGCTCATCCTCGCCGTATCGGGGGCAGGCGTTCTTCAGCGCCAGTTCCACCACCTCGCAGAGCTCCACCGCCGCGGTACGGATGTTGTTTCCGATAAACAGATTGACCCGCTCCGGAGCAATCTCCTCCGTCTCGTTCAGGCCGGGGAACATGGCGGCACGCAGGGCATCAAGCACCCGATAGACCGTCTGCTTTCCGGCAAAGCCGATGGAGCGGTTTTTATAATAATCCTGCTGATTTGCGCGATCCAGCGCCTCCGCCACGGCGGGCGCTTCGCTGTTGAGCCAGGTTTTCAGTTCCATAGGTAAGCACCTCCAATACACAGTTTATTTTACACGATTTTTTTGCGTATTGCAACCGCCGCACCGGCAATATCCTATGCTTCGGCTCAGTCAGCCGTTCCCGGGCAGGATGGTCTGCAGGCATAACCTCTTTCAAGCGGTCTTCCGGGTCTCCCGCCGGGCTTTGGCATCCCGCAGCACAAAGGGCAGGTGCACTAGGAAAAGCAGCAAACAGGCGATGGCGGCCAAAGTCAGAAAATAGACGTACCACCCGTGGTTCATATTGAGGATGGGCAGCCCCTCCATGGGGGGCTTGCGTAGGAAGAGAAAGTTGGTCTCATATTCCATCAGCACGCTGTTCATCAGAAATGCAGCGATCACTGCGCAAGCAAGCAGCTTCAGGTTGTTTACAAAGGCGCGCAGGGAAAGGTCCGCCCTTTCAATGAGTGCAAGATACAGCCCGTAGAATACCAACGTAGCATGAATGAGCATATACTGCCACACCCGAGGCACGGCGGGATCCACGCCCTCCGTCGGAATGAGCAGCGCCATGGCCGCCCCAATCATCATGCAGGGCACCATAAAGCTTTTGAGCTTTGCGAGGATGCGCTCGTTTTTGATAAAGTTTGAGATGATAACGGCATAAACCATCAGCGAGCAGAGGTGAAAGGAAAGCTGCGTCTGGTCGATCACAAGACCGCCGTCGGGCGACGGCTTCATGGACAGGCTCAGGTGAAAGAGCTTGAAGACAACGATGAGATAAAACACCGTTTTTTGCACACAGGTCCCGGGTATGGCGAATCTTTTAATAAAAATCAGCAGCAGCGCGATAAGCACGGCAAAAACACCGAGCCATACGAAATGTCCCAGAGAAAACAAACGGATATCCTCCACGAATTCTGCAGGTTTTGTGAATATTTGGCTATTGTATTATAGCGCAATCCCGCATTGATGCCAAGCCCTTTTTGGCATTTGCCGCCGTCTCTGCCTACCGACCGTCGCCAGCCAGCCAAAAAAGCACCCTTGCGGGTGCTTTTTGGCTGGCTTGGATAGCCGATTTAGATGCAAATGCCGTGTTAATCCGATTTAGACGCACACGGATTTTGCAAAGGGTACAATAACCCCTTGGCGATGATGGGAGTTGCACTGGACCGCTATCTTCCGGGGCGCAACACCATGCTTGCAACGAAGCCTATGTATTATAAAGAGCGATTAACCAACTCCAAATCCTCTGCCAAAGGATAAAATTCCTTGAATCTTTCAGGTAAAGTAAAATCTTTTGTGAAGATCAAGGTATATGATGAATCGAATGCAACGATTTCTATTTTGGCTAAAGGGTGTTGTATTGTGAGTGGGTTTTTCCAAAATCCAGGGTACATATCGTTTTCGGGAAGCTTGTATTCTAATATATCTTTGTCAGATGTTGATGGATCAAATGCCGAAAAAGTTCCCCATATCCATTGAAAATCTTCTTTGTTGATCAAATCGGTCAACTCTTTTCCTGTCAATATACAATATTCTTGTTCTAATGTTTTTTGAATATCCTTATCAAATGGGTAGCACTCCGGATGAGAAATTAGCCATTTGTAATTCAACTGAATATTATCGATTGACTCAAAAAGCTTTTTGAGAAAGGTGTAATATTTTTCTCCTTTTTGTATGATTGTTCCGTAAATCATAGCGTCACCGCCCTTCTGATATCATTGTACCACATTTTTGTAAACATTTCAACATTTCGCCGGTTCGAATCTGTCGAAAGCCCCGAAATGATGCGCGAGCAAAGCTCCGCGCGGAAATGCATCTACAAAATTTCGAATAACTTCAGAGTCGGAAAAAGAAAGTTCAAAGGCTCATGGGCCGGATTTACGAACCGTTGCTTGTGCCAAAGCTCAACCGAATCTTGCGCTCAACCTGCACAAGCCTATCCGATGCCCGCGGGGCATCGGAGCGGTTCAAATCGGTGGGAGAAGCCCAGCCAACAGAAAAGGGTCCGCTGATGCGTACCCTTTTCTGGGGTGATGTATGTCCGATTTAGATGCAAAACCGTGTGTGGCTGATTTAGATGCACGGCTTTTTGC
>JAFQKV010000038.1 GCA_017414715.1 Clostridia bacterium | reverse complement strand
CTCCACACAGGTGCTGTGGATGTAATCCGATGCCTCCTCCTGGGGAACTCCGTAGGAAAGGAGCCCCCGGGTGATGACGTCATCGTTGAAAATTGCCGGGTGGGAATGACCGGCAAGCAGAAGGGAGATAACTTTGTCCAGAATATGCCGGGGCATATCCTCCGTATAGCAAAGTCCCACGGCGGGATAAACCAGCCGGATATCGGAAATGACCTGCAGACACATTTCCGTCAGCTCGTTTGCGACGGTGTTTCCCTTCTTATCACGTCCGCCGACCATAAATCCGCTGGAGAGGCCGTTGGGTACACGGTTGTTGATCTGGATGCCGAGGCAGCAGAGCAGCAGCTGCGCCCGTTCGCGGGTGATGCGTCCGGCGGCGAGATCGGCTTCGTAGTAGGGGGCGAGATAATGGTCGGGGTGTCCGAGCTGGAACTGCTGCGGACAAAGGCGGAAGGGATCCCAGGTAAGACAGTGACTGATAAAGTGCACCGACTGTACCGCCTCGTGGAAGGTTTCTGCAGGATAACGGGGGACACGGCGGCAGATGGCGGCAAGCCCGGAAAGTTCTTCCCGCCGTACAGGGTCAGTCTCGCTTTCGGAAAGCCTTACACAGGCATCGGCATAGGCATCCGCATGGACGAGAACGCCCTCAAGGCATCGGCGGGCGGCGCGATAAAAGGGTTTCTTTTCCTCCGTGCAGAGAGTAAGATATCCGTCGATCTCTGCTATGATGCCTTCAATACCGACGGAAAGCAGCTTTTCGTAATCGATCGCCATATGGGAATCCTGACCGCCGCCGCAGCGATTCATACGCGCCTCAGCCTGCGGACGGAGCTGCTCCCACTCTGCGCGAAGCTCAGGGGACATGGCAGCGGCAGTGATGCGCTTGCCGAGGATCAGCTCTCCCGGAGATATCGCAGGAGTCACGGAAGAGAAGGCGGCATAGGCGCTTTCTGCATAACGTTCATATTCCGGCAGATCTTCCAGCGAAAGGTAGCTTTTAAAAAACCGGCAGTAGAATTCGTTATAGGTGAAATGTGCGACAAGAGGCTCCTGACGGAGCGATTTGATACGCTGCATAAGCTTTCCCGATCAAAAGGTCAATATAGCGGAATCCAGACCAGCATGTTGGTCTCGCCGCGGTTTTCCATGCCGTAATAGGGGATGAAATGCAGTTTTCTGGAAGCGTAAGTAAAGTCGGAAAGAGTTGCATACAGTTCACCGCGGCTGTTACGGGCATAGCCCTCGGCCGTAATGACGGGCAGACAGAAATAATCGCTTGGGGTAAGGGTAAAGGCGGTCTTGCGGTCAACAGAGAGGGTGAAGATATCCCCCTCGTTGTCCACGCCCTCCAGGCAGTAGACAACGGGACCGTACATCAGCGCGGCACGGCCGGCATTTTCGTGCACGGCGGGGTCGGCGGCCACCAGCCGGGGCTGCATATGCAGATCAAATTCCAACGTCTGTACGCCCTCGAAGACGGCATAGCCGTCCTGCAGGGCGTAGGGAGCGGAGGCGGTAAACTCGCGGCACCAGCCGGGCACGCGTACGGCGATCTTTTCATAGCCGCAGGCTTCGATGCGAACCGCGCCTTCGGCGGGATAATTTGTGATTTGTCGGACGGACTTCTCCCCGCTTTCGGTGGAGCCGTTCATATAGTGGTGCACGTACAGGGTGTCGCCATCTTCCGTGTAGAGGAAATCGGCGATGGAGTTGATGAAGCGCAGGATATTCGGCGGACAGCAGGAGCAGCCGAAGACCTTGAGCCGCTGGGTGATGGGGAAGCGCTCCTTATGCTTGGTGGAGGGATTTTTGTTGCGGTTTGCAAGGTCGATGCTTAAAGGATTTTCGTAGAAGAAGGCATCGCCGCTGATGGAAATGCCGGAAATGCTGCCGTTGTACATGCAAAGCTCCGCCACGTCGCCGTAGAATCCGCAGGGCTTAAGCTGCGACATGCGCCGGCAGAAGAGGGCAAGGGCGAGGGTGGCGCAGGTCTCGGTGTAGGCGCGTTCATTCTGCAGATCGTAATCCACGGTAAAGGCCTCTCCGATATGCGTGGAGCCAATACCGCCGGTGATATACATGCGCTTTTCGGCTACGTTGTGCAGAATGGTGTCGCAGGCTTTGAAGAGAGCCTCGTCGCCCGTCTCCAGGGCGAGGTCGGCCATGGCGATATACAGATACATGGCACGCACGGAATGACCCTCTGCGGTGGTCTGTTCCCGAATGGGGGCATGATCCTGGGCATAGGGAGAGTTGCCCCAGTCGTAATAGCCGAGGATGTCAAGATCGTTGCGGCCGCGGGATTCCAGGAAGAACTTTGCCAGCGTAAGATATTTTTCCTTACCGGTGGCGCGGTAGAGCTTGATGAGGGCAAGCTCGATCTCCTCGTGTCCCGGAGTGACAAAGCCGGAGGATTTCTCTACACGGAAAACGCGG
>JAFQKV010000037.1 GCA_017414715.1 Clostridia bacterium | reverse complement strand
GGAGACCGAGCGTGTCATTCAGATCCTGAACCGCAGGCAGAAGAATAACCCTTGCCTTATCGGTGAACCCGGTGTTGGTAAGACTGCCATTGCCGAGGGCCTTGCCCAGCGCATTGCTGCCGGTGATGTGCCTTATAAGCTCCGGGACAAGGAAGTGTTCCTCCTGGATCTGACGGCCCTGGTAGCCGGCACCCAGTTCCGCGGACAGTTTGAAAGCCGCATGAAGGGACTCATTGAGGAGGTCCGCCGCCTTGGCAACATCATTCTCGTCATCGACGAGGTGCACAACATCGTCGGTGCCGGCGATTCCGAGGGCTCCATGAACGCCGCAAACATCCTGAAGCCCGCCCTTTCCCGGGGCGAGGTACAGGTCATCGGCGCCACCACCTTTGCCGAATACCGTAAATACATCGAAAAGGATGCCGCGCTGGAGCGCCGCTTCCAGCCCGTCACCGTGGCCGAGCCCTCCGTGGAGGACACCGTAGAGATCCTCAAGGGTATCCGTGGCTATTACGAGCAGTATCACTCCGTCATCATTCCCGACCGGATCTGCCGGGAGGCGGTGCTGCTCTCCGAGCGTTATATCACCGACCGGTATCTGCCGGACAAGGCCATCGACCTCATCGACGAGGCCGCCAGCGCATCAAACCTCGTCAACCGCTCCCTTATCCGGGCAGCACAGCTCAATGCCGAGCATAAAGCCGTTTGCGACGAACGGGATTCCCTGCTTGCCGCCGCCCCCGAGGCACAGGACTATGCCCGCATCGCCGAGCTCAAGAGCCGCGAGCTGCAGCTTTGCGCCGAGATGGAAAAGAATCCCCCCGAGACTCCGGAGCTGACTGCCGAGGATCTCGCCCACGTTATCGAGCTTTGGACCAAGATCCCCGCAAGCCGCGTCTGCGAGCAGGAATTTGAGCGTCTCATTACGCTGCCCGACCGTCTGCGGGCTCGGCTCATCGGTCAGGACGCCGCCGTGGATGCCGTGTCCGCCGCCATCCGCCGCAGCCGTGCCGGCGTTTCCCCCAAGCGCAAGCCCGTTTCCTTTATCTTTGCCGGTCCCACCGGTGTCGGTAAGACGGAGCTTGTACGCCTGCTTGCGCAGGATCTTTTTGACGCCCCTGAATCTCTCATCCGGCTGGATATGTCGGAATTTATGGAAAAGCACGCCGTTTCCCGCATTATCGGCTCTCCTCCGGGTTATGTGGGATATGACGAGGCCGGTCAGCTGACGGAGAAGATCCGCCGCCGTCCCTATTCCGTGGTTCTCTTTGACGAGATCGAAAAGGCACACCCCGACGTAATGAACATCCTGCTGCAGATTCTTGACGAGGGACGTATTACCGATGCCCACGGCCGCGAGGTCTCCTTTGAGAATACCGTCATCGTCATGACCACCAATGCGGGCAGCGAGCGCAGCTCCGGCTCCCTCGGCTTCGGTGCTTCCGCAGCCTCTGCGGACAGCGACCGCACCATGAAGGCTCTGTCGGAGTTCCTGCGTCCCGAATTTTTGAACCGTGTGGACGAGATCATTACCTTTAACCACCTCACCGAGGCGGATTTTGCCGCCATCTGCCGCATTATGCTCGGCGAGCTCCGCGACAATCTCGCCGGCCGCGATATCACCCTTTCCTGGGAGGATGCCGTGGTGGATCATCTGGTCCGTGATTCCTATTCCGTCAAATTCGGCGCCCGCAACCTGCGCCGCCGCATCCAGAAGGAAGTAGAGGACCGCATCGCCGCCGCTGTCATCAGCGCCTGGCGCGATTCCTTCTCTGCCGTTCAGCTCACTGTGACAGACGGCAGCATTCAGGCCAAGCTTTCCTAAAAAAAAAACAATTCTCCTGCGGAGGATCATATTATGTCCGACATCCGTATAACCGGCGGTTCGCTTTCTATCGTTCTCACTGAAACCGGTCACGGCGCTGCCCTCACAGAGGTCACCGACGGAAACCGCCCGATATTCTCCCACTGCGGCCAGCCCTTTTTCGGGCTTTCCGTTAGGATTGGCGAGGAGGAGCGCGCATTTCTTTCCCACACGGATTTCGAAAGTTTTTCTGCCGAAACGCATGCCAACGGTACCAGTCTCCGTTTCTCCGCCCCCGGCGGACTGGAAGGTATTGAGGTCCTGTTTTCTGCCGCTGCGGAGGAAAACGGCATCCGTTTTACGGGTTATGTTGTCAACCATCGTACCGACTGCACTGTCACCGAGGTGGAATATCCCCGTTTCTGGTTTGACCCGACCCCCGAGTCCCGGTATTTTTGTCCCACCGGCTGCGGTCTCGTGATGCAGGATCTGCATACCGGTCCGCATCGCCGGCGTATGCGCTATCCCTCCTATCAGGCATCGATGTCCTACTGCGCCGTCTATGACGCGGCCATCCGCCGCGGTGTTTATGTGGGCTATGAGGACGAGGGCGCTTCGCTGAAGCATCTTATGATCCGCCGCGCCGAGGGTGAAGACGGCTCCTGCCTGTCCTGCGCTTTACCCTCGCAGTTTATGGGAAAGGTGCAGAACTCCCAGCCGATCCCCGGCGTCTGCGTATGGCGCCTCTTTGACGGCGACTGGTACGATGCCGCCATGGAGTACAAAAAATTTGCCCTGTCCGCGCGCTGGATGCCGGAGCTGGATGAATTCGGTCTGCGCCGGCATCGCAACGAAAAGCTCGGAAACATCGGCCACTGGTGGGTGGACTTTGTCGACGACAATAACGATGCAGATGAGCTCATCCGTTTATCCGGGGATTTGGGTGTTCCCTGCGCCGCACATGTTTACCAATGGCATCAAATTCCCTTCGACAACGATTATCCCCACTACTTCCCCGAAAAAGATGTTTTTCCCGAATATTTGCGCAAGCTTCGCGCCGCAAATATTCCGGCCATGCCCTACATCAACGGCAGGCTTTGGGATACCCGCGACCGCGGCTTGGAGGACTACCAGTTCACGGCGCTGGCAAAGCCTCACACCGTAAAGGATACAACCGGTGAGCCCATCACCGAATGGTATGCCGTCCGCGAAGCAGATGACAGCTACGTGCTTTACGGCGTGATGTGTCCCACCACCGCCTTCTGGCAGGACAAGCTTGCCGAGATCAGCCGCGAGATCCTGCAGCGGCTCGACTGCGACGGTCTCTATATCGACCAGACCGCCAGCGCACCGCCGCGGATGTGCTGCGATCCGCGCCATGACCACGACCCCGGCAACGGCAGCTGGTGGACAGATAGCTGCCGCACCGCCGTCAGCCGCATTGCCCGCGAAGGCGGACCCGATAAGTTCATCACCTCCGAAGGCACGACCGACGCCTATTTCCGCTGCTTTGACGCTTTTTTAGGATGGAGCTGGTGGTATAACGGTCAGATCCCCGCGCTGACCGCCGTATACGGAGGTATAGCGCTGTGCTTCGGCCGGCAGTACGGCGATATTGACGACGACACCATGCGCATCTTTGCCGCACAGGCCTATACCTTTGGAGAACAGCTGGGATGGATCTCCACGCTGCGTTTTAAAAACGCGGATGAATTTACCCGGAATTTTTACACTGCCTGTGTCCGCGAAAGCTATGCAGGCCGCAATTTTCTCCTATCCGGAATGCTCTGCCGTCCCCCGGAGATCCGGACAGACGCCGCCTGCCTTTCCGGAAAATCCAGTGCCGAGGCCATCAGCTCGCCCCCGGTCCTCGCCTCGGTCTGGCAGGATCGCAAGACCCTTCGTCGGCGGCTTTTCCTCGCCGCTCCCGGCAAGGAGGCCTGTACCGTTTCTCTGCGTGTTGAGGCGCTCGATAAGCTCCCCGTCTTTTCCGGCAACCACACGGTCTCCTGCGATATGCAGGACGGAATGCTTACGCTGACCTTGCCCGGAGGCGCGGTCCTTTGGGCGGATCTGTAAAAATACGCTTTCTCTGATCTTGAAAGGAGATCGTTATGAATACTTACCATGAATATCAGATCATCGGCGGCGCACTTGCAGTCACGCTGACCGAAACCGGCCGCGGTGCCGCGCTGACCCGTATTGAAGATGCTGCCGGTATGCCTATCCTTACCGGCGGTTCCCGTCCCTTCTTTAAACTTCGGCTTCGCAATCTTACCGACGGAGAGGATGCGGAGTATCTCTCCGACCGGGATTTTACCTCCTTCCGCACGGAAACGGACGGAGCACTCACCCGTCTGTATTTCTCCGCACCCGGCGAGCTTTCCGGCATTACCGTCATTCTTACGGCGCAGCCGG
The DNA here is from genome assembly GCA_017414715.1 of Clostridia bacterium. Lineage (GTDB taxonomy): Bacteria > Bacillota > Clostridia > Oscillospirales > QAMX01 > RGIG1911. Next base: position 12,167 of record JAFQKV010000037.1, on the reverse strand, counting down.
AGAACAACGGCATTCGCTGGCTGACCCGGGTGGAAAATCTCCGCAGCGACATTTCTCTGACGGGCGTTGAGTACCCCAAGGTCTGGTTTGATGCGCGGACCACCACCAAGGTTTTCTATCCCCGAGGCTGCGGCATCGTTTGGGAGGATATCGCGGATATTGAGATCCGCCGTTCCTGCAAGTATCCCACGTCGCAGGCTTCCATGTCCTACTTTGCCGTTTATGACGGCGAGGCACGCCGCGGTCTGTACATCGGTTACGAGGATCGCGAGGGTATTTACAAGGAGCTGCGCATCGATAAGGAGACCGAAGAGCACGAGGGCTGCTTCTCCGGTCTGCTGCCTGCCGAGAGCATGGGCATCGCCCGCAACTCGCAGGATCTGCCCGGCGAAGCCGTATGGCGTCTTTTCGACGGCGACTGGTTTGACGCCGCGATGGAGTACAAAAAGTTTGCCATGACCGCCGCATGGATGCCTGAGCTGGACGAAAACGGCATCCGCGCCAAGCGCTGCATCCCCCTTTGGAGCCGCGATATCTGGTGGCTTTCCAGCGTGACAGAGGACAACACCTGGACGGATATTGCCCTGGAAGCCGATGCCATGATCGGCGTTCCCAGCGGAAGCCACGTCTACTGCTGGCACCGCATCCCCTTTGACAACGATTATCCCCATTATTTCCCCATCCGTGACTGTGTTCCCGCCGCCCTTGCCCGGCTGCAGGATGCCGGCATGCTCGTAATGCCTTATATTAACGGCCGCCTTTGGGACACCCACGATCAGGAGGAGCGCGACTGGCTCTTCTCCACCCTTGCAAAGCCCTGGGCCACAAAAGATATCGACGGAAAGCTTTTTGAGGAGGTCTACCTCTCCAAGGAAAAGGACGGAAATTCCGTCTCCCTTGCCGTTATGTGTCCCTCTTCCTCCCTGTGGCAGGACAAGGTATGTGAGCTTGCCGACGGTGTGCTTGGCAAAATGGACTGCGATGCTCTTTACATCGATCAGGTCGCCTGCGCCGAGGCAAAACCATGCTGCGATCCCCGTCATGCCCATGCCCCCGGCGGCGGTGCCTGGTGGATCAACGCCTACCGCACGCTGATGGACCGGCTGAATCTGCGCAAGCCTGCCCGCAAGTTCTTCACCACCGAAGGCACCTCGGATGCCTACCTGCGCTCCTTTGACGGCTTCCTTTCCTGGATGTGGTGGTACAACGGACAGGTTCCCGCCCTCACCGCCGTTTATGCCGGCACTGCAGTTTTCTTCGGCCGTGAATACACCAACGTTTCCGACTCCACCGCCCGCATCTATGCCGCCCAGGCTCTGACCTTTGGCGAGCAGCTGGGTTGGATCCGCCCGGAGACCTTCCTTGCGCTGCCCAGCCGCGATTTTGTTGCGGACTGCGCCCGGATCCGCAATCGCTGCCATGATTTCATTGCCGAGGGCGAGCTTCAGCGTCCCCCGGTAACGGAATGTGCCGGCGAGCCGGTCATCGGAGGCTCTCAGGTGGGCGAGATCCGCTGCGCTCCCGTGCTTTCCGCCGTATGGAAGCATCGCGCAAGCGGTAAGGCCTGTTTGATCCTTGTCGCCCCCGCGGAGCGCGAAACTTCGCTCCGCCTTCGCCATGCCGACGTGACCTGCGATCTGCACTTTACCGGCACCCACGAGATCGATGCCTCCTTTGACGGCGAATGGCTTTCCCTCACCGTTCCCGCCGGTGCCGTACTCTGCGCCGAACTGTAAGTTTTTTTGCAAGCCCCAAACCGTTTTTGCGGTTTGGGGCTTGTTTTTTCTCTAAAGTCAGGTATAATCAACGTAGGAATATATTGACCGGAGGTTTCCCACCATGTTTGAAAAGAAACTGCGCCTTGCCAGCCACGGAAAGAGCGCCTATGCCATTTATCTGCCCGGCGATGCCGCCCCTGCAGAGCATTTTGCCGCCGAAGAATTCCGCAATTTCTTTGCGGAGTCCACCGGTGTGGAGCTGCCCACCGTGAGCACTCCCTACGGCACCCATCGCGAGTATCTCATCTGCATCGGAACACCTCCCGCCGCCCGTCCCTCCGAAGTGACCTTTGACCGCAGTGAGCTCTCCGAGGAGGAGATCGTCATCCGCACCTCCGGCGGCCGCGTGCTTCTCTGCGGCGGTAGTCCCCGCGGCACCCTCTACGCCGTCTACCAGTTTCTGGAGGACTATCTCGGCATCCGCTGGTTCTCCCCGGACTGCACCCGCGTGCCGAAGAAGGATACCCTGGAGATCCCCGAGATCGACTACCGTTACAATCCTGTCTTCCGCTACCGCAACTGCTTTGTTTTCACGGCACTGAACGATCCCCTTTGGGTGATGCGCAACCGCCTGAATGCCTGCGGCTTCGCGCCGAACCCCGTCCTGGATCCCTACGGCGGCCCCTCCGGCCACGCTCCCGCCGGTCATTCCTTCTGGAATCTCATTCCTCCGGAGGAGTATTTTGACGAGCATCCCGAGTATTTCTCCCTGGTCAACGGCGAGCGCGTCAAAAACCGTCAGATCTGCCTTTCCAATCCCGACGTTTTCCGCATCTGCAAGGACAAGCTGCGCGAACGCCTGCGCACCACCAATGCCATCGGCGTGGATGTCGCGCAGAACGACTGCCTTGGTGCCTGCGAGTGTGAGAATTGCCGAAAGATCGACGAGAAGTACAATGCCTTCTCCGGCTCGATCCTCACCTTCTTAAACCGTCTCGCCGAGGAGCTTTCCGTGGAATTTCCCGACAAGCTTCTGCAGACCTATGCCTACCAGTACGGCCAGACGGCTCCCACCGGGCTAGAGGCGCACAAGAACGTGGCCGTTTGGCTATGTTCCATTGAGGCGTGTTTTGCCCATCCCCACGGCACCTGCGACACCGTCCGCCGTGAGCTGCGCAATCCCGACGGCCGCAATCCCTTCTTCCCCCGGGATATCGTCGATTGGGGCAAAATTACCGACAATCTCTTTGTCTGGAACTATGACACCAACTTCCGCTGCTTCCTGATGCCCCATCCGAACCTCCACGTTCTCGGTCCCAATCTCCGCTTCTTCCGCGACCACGGGGTCAAGGGTGTGTTTGAGCAGAACTGCACCACCTCTGCCCACACGGAAATGCAGGAGCTGCGCGCATACATTCTCGCAAAGTGCCTGTGGAATCCCGATTACGACGACCGCACGGCTCTGGAGGAGTTCTGCGATGCCTACTGGGGCATGGCTGCCTCTCCCATCCGTCAGTATATCGACATGCTGCGCGACACCGTTATGAACCGCGAAAACGACATGCATATGTTCCTGTCCACCATGCCCCCGAACCCCAACAACCTTCAGGACTACATCTGCGCCTCCATCACCCGCTCCGCCTACGAAAAGTGCCTTGCTGAGGGTAAGGAGCCTCCCACCCACGGCATCTGCAAGTTTATGACGGAGGAAAACATCCGCCGGGCGGAAGAGCTCTTCGACCGTGCCGAGCGGCTGGCCGACAACGCTGATATTCTGGAGCGTGTGCAGATCGCCCGGATGCCCCTGCGCTATTACGAGATCAGCACCCTTCCCGATTCCGATCCCGAGCGCATGGCAAAGATCAACGCCTTCTTTGCCGACTGCAGCCGTTTCGGCATTGCGGAGCTCAAGGAGGGACAGAACATGACCCGCTGCTACGATGCCGCCGTCACAAGCTTCGGCATGTATTGATCCCTTTCCTATGAAAAAGAAGCTGTATACCGTCGGGATGATCCTCTGCGCTGCCGCCTTTATCGTCAGCATCGCACTTTGGGGATTCGATCTCTATGGCCGCACCCGGGCGGAGAGGGAATTTGCGGAGCTGCAGGAAATGCTCTCGGCGGAGCCGACTCCGACCACGGCACCCACGAAAAGCCCCGATGCCACCCCCACACCGACTCCGGCAGCTACCCCGACCCCGGAGCCCGACGAGGCCAAATACGCCCGCTTTGCCGCCATGAATTCCGATTTCGTCGGCTGGGTACGCATTGAAAACACGGAATTATCCTATCCCGTGGTGCAGACAAAGCAGGATGAGCAGTATTATCTGCGCCGTTCCTTCTATAAATCAAACAGCATCTACGGCACGCCCTTCATGGACAAGGACTGCACCGTCGGAGAAACCCAGCATCTCATCATTTACGGCCATCACATCCGGGGCGACAAGATGTTCGGTGCCCTCGTCCACTATAAGGATCCGGCTTATTTCCGGGCGCACCCCGTCGTCCGCTTTGACACCACCGAGCGGCTGGCAAATTACGAGATATTTGCCGTATTTCTGCTGGATATTGAAAGCCCCGCTTTCAATCCGTATGCCTCTGCCTCCTGGGCAAGCGAGGCCGCTTTTGAAAGATATCTCGAGCTGGTGGAATCCGTCCGGCTTTACGATACCGGCAAGCGTCCCACATGGGGTGATGAGATCCTGACCCTGTCCACCTGCGAGACCGACGGCGATTTTGACCGCATTCTCGTGCTTTCCTATCGCACAAAAGGAGAATAAACATGACCGTACCCTTCAAAAAACTGGATGACCGTGCCATTCTTCCCCGGCGGGGCAGTGCCCTTGCCGCAGGAGCCGATCTCTGCGCCCTGCCCGGTGAGGAGATCACCCTCGCTCCCGGTGAGACCCGCCTTGTACGCACGGGCCTTGCTGCCGCCATTCCCTCGGGCTTTGCCGGGTTTATCTTCGCCCGCAGCGGCCTTGCCACCAAGCGCGGCCTTGCACCGGCAAACAAGGTGGGGGTTATCGATGCCGACTACCGCGGAGAGATCCTCGTCGCCCTTCACAACCACGGCAGCGAACCCCAAACCCTGCTTTCCGGTGAGCGCATCGCCCAGCTGGTGCTTCTCCCCTGTCCCGACTGGGAGATCGAAGAATGTGATGCGCTGGATGACACCACCCGCGGAGAGGGTGGCTTCGGCTCCACCGGCAGACAGTAAGCCATAACAAAAGTTAACGGAGCGTACCGGTTTCGGTACGCTCCGTTTCTTACGTTGACGGCCCCCTTGGCTCTCCTTTTGGGAGAGCCGTCACCTCAGGTGACTGAGGGGGCTTTGCAGCCGTTTTATCCAAGTTTTTTCTTCTGTGTGCGGTATGCGAAGGCAACCAGCAGCCGGTCGGGCAGGAGCTTTGCCGCAATGCGCCCCATTTTGATACCGAAGCCGGGGGTAATGACCTCTTTTCTGCGGAACATACCCCTCACGGCGATGCGTGCCACGTCCCGGCTTTCCATGCCGGCAAGGGATGCGCGGACATCGGCCACCGCATCAAACTCCGTCCGCACCGGACCGGGGCACAGGGCACCGATATACACCCGGGAGCCCTCGGAAGACAGCTCCTTTGCCACCGCCTGCGTAAGGCGCAGGACGTATGCCTTGGTGGCATAATAGCTTGACAGCAGCGGCCCCGGCAAAAAGGCCGCCGAGGAGGCCACATTGAGGATATATCCGGCGTTTTTCTTGCGAAAATCCTGCAAAAAGAGCTTGGTCAGGATATGCACCGCATCGATATTCGTGCGGATCATCTTCAGTTCTCTGGAAAGGTCGGTCTCCGAAAAGGGGCCGAGCAGTCCAAAGCCTGCGTTGTTTATCAGAATATCCACCCCGTCCTCCCGGGTCTCCGCATACAGACGGCGGCATTCCGCCTCCTCTGCGAGATCGCAGACGATGATGCGCGTGGGAACGGACAACTCGCCCGCGAGCTCCTCAAGCCGCTCCCGGCGACGGGCCACGAGAATGAGCGAATGTCCCTGCGCGGCAAGCTCCCGGGCCATATCGCGCCCGATGCCGGAGCTTGCGCCGGTGATGAGTGCTTTCATGCCGCTCCCTCCTTATTCCAGCCGCAGGCCGCCGGAAAGCCGCACGCGGGGGGGCTTTCCACGCTCGGCATCCACGGTGATGCGACCGCCGCCAAGCTTTACGGTGAAATGCATACCGGAAACTCCCGCGGGCAGGCGGGGCCGGACGGCGTAAACGCCTGCCGCAGGATCGACAAAACGGATACCCGCCGCATATTCCGCAAGGATGATGACGGGGGTGCTGCTCCAGGGATGGCAGAGGCTGGTGTTCCACTTGGCATCCTTCCCCCAGGCCTCAAAGCAGGCGGTGGCTCCGTCTGCCAGCATCCGCGCCCAGGAACGTTCGCCGTCCCGGCGGATCATGTCAAAGGCAAGATCCGCCTCCCCTGCACGGCAGAGGGACAGCAGAACAAAGTAGGCATTGAAAACGCTGCCGGAAAGCCCCCGGCGGCGGATCATATCCAGAATGGCGCGGCGCTCCTCAAGATTGGCCATCCCGAAAAAGAGCGGATAAATATTGGAGTGCCACGCGGTATGACGGCTTGCCTCGGTATCCCGGAAAAGTCCGCCTTCTCCGCCGCCAAAGGCCGCGCGGAAGGATTTTGCAACCTTTTCCGATTCGATCGGTGCCGTAAGATACGCATATTTGGGACAAAATCCGCGCAGCCGCTCAAAGGTGGACAGCGCGCCGTACCACAGGGCATTGATGACGTTGTGGCAGCCGGGAGGCGTGGGCTGCTCCAGCGGGAAATCGTAGCCGTCCCGGTCTCCGTCCGGCCAGTCCACCAGGTTCCACTTCCTGGATACGTTATGAAGCAGTCCGTCCTCGCGCATATGCCCGCCAAACCACGCAAGCATATCGGAGATGACGGGAAGCACCTCGCCAAGGATATCCCGTTCACCGGTCAGACGGATGAAGTTCTCCACCATATAGGGATAAAGCAGAACATAGTCCGCAATGTGCTGCACGTACGCCCCCGGTGCCACCCCTAGCATACCCGGGCAGATGGCCGAGGAATAGGCAAAATCCATGATGCACTTGCGGAACTGGCGGGAATCACCGGTCAGCAGATACTGGGCATGGCTTGTGATGACGGCATCGCCGAGATACTGCCCTTTTTCGCGGCTGGGGCAGTCAAGATACCCCTCCTGGGTTCCGCAGCGCACACCATTTTTGCAGAATTCAAAGATCTTTGAAAGCCGCGCATCGTCTGCCCGAAAGCGACAGGCCTCCTCCGGCATCGGATAGTGGCGTACCACCGCAAGCACCGAGGCCGCTGCGGCCTCCAGCTCCCGCCGGGCGGACACCTCTGAGCGGGGATCCATCTGCAGCTCCACATAGCGGAAGGCTTTGTAGCTCATGGGCTCAAAAACGTCCTCGCCGCCCGAGAAGTAAATGCGGTCCTCATACTCGTTTTTGATACAGCGCATGGGATAGCGAAGACTTCCGTCCTCCTGCAGCTCCTCGGAATAACGGATGCGCAGGCAGCTCCCCGCCATCCCTCTGATATGAATGGCAAGGGATGCGGTGATCTCCCGCCCAAAGTCGAGGATGAGCGCACCGTCCGGTGCAAAATACTGCCGGTCGGCCTTCAGAAGATAGAAATCCACCGTGGGAGTGATCTGCCGGTAGAGTACGTGGTCGTCGTGAATATTGACGGAGGCCGGCACCAGATCCTTTGCATAGTCCCGGTCGCTCTTCCAGCGGCTGTCATAGCGGGCTGCCTCCAGATGGTCGAGCATCTGGGTCTCATAACCTGCAAAGCCCACGGCATGCCAGCAGTTCAGGCGGGCGGTCAGCCAGCTTCCGTCCGTCGCGGCGTAGATATTCTTTGCATCGTATATCTCACAGAGAAAACCCATCCGCAGATCGGCCGAGCCCACCACGCGGTTTCGATAGCCCTCGTAGGTGACCTCCGCAGCAATAAGATTCTCGCCGGGATGCAGATAGCGGGTAATATCAATGACGTTATAGTTGTAATGGAAGAGATAGCCCGGCGCGGGACCGAGGCCAACGAGGCTTCCGTTGATGTACAGACGGTAGAAATCATCCGCCGTGACGGCGGCCTGCACCCGTCCGAAGCGGGCGGGCATGGTAAAGACCTTGCGGAAGATTTGGTGTCGGTTGATCTGCAGCGTATACCCTTCCGCATCCGCCGCCGTATGCTCCGCCCGCTCACCGCGGGTGGGGTCAATGGGGCGCAGGGGGAGAAAATCCGCCGATGTGATCCATTTTGCCTGCCATTTCCGATCCATTTCTATCTCCTTTCCGCAAAAAACGCATCCACTTCCGTCGCGGCAGGAATGGCTGCCGCGGCTCCCATCCGGCCCACGGCGATGGCCGCCGCCGCGCAGGCGCGGCGCAGAGCCGCCGCTGTGGGAAGCCCGTCACACAGGGCCTTCAGATAATATCCGGTAAAGGTGTCCCCCGCACCGGTGGTGTCCACCGCCCGGACGGAGAAGCCCTCTGCGGCAATGCGCGTCTCCCCTCTTTGCCAGAGGGCGCCGCGTTTACCGAGGGTCATGACGATCTCCGCATCCGGATATTTTTCCGCAAGGGCAACTGCCGGGTCGCGATCCGCGCCTGCCAGCTCTGCGGCTTCGATCTCATTGACCAGGAAGCAGTCCACCAGCTCCAGCGGATATTCTTTCACCGCTTCCGTAATGGGCGAAGGGTTGAAAAAAATCTTCATCCCCCGCTCCTTTGCCGCGCGGATGATCTCACCGGGTGCGTTGATCTCATTCTGCAGCAGAAGGATATCTCCCTTTGCGAAATCTGCAAGGGTCTCTGCGATCTGCTTCGGCGTGATCCGATGGTTTGCGCCGGGGTAGTAGATGATGCAGTTTTCGCCGCTCTCCTCCACCTGAATGACCGTCGAACCCGTAGGGCCCGCTACCGTTCGCAAGAATTCCGTATGCACGCCGGCCTCGCAGTGCATCTCCCGCAGAAATCCGCCGTCGGCACCGATACAGCCGGCATGCCACACCGCAGCCCCCGCCCGGGCCAGGGCCACCGTCTGGTTAGAGCCCTTACCGCCGGCAAAGCGTTCCATTTTCGTTGCCGCAAGGGTCTCCCCCGGCCGCAGAATATGAGGAACGGAGTAAACGTAATCAATGTTCAGAGAACCGAAATTCAGAATCCGCATGTCGCTCTAATCCTCCGTATGTTTCTTTCACTCTAAAGTATATCCTGCCGCGGCACGCCCGTCAAGGGAAAGTGTATCCACCATCATTTTTCTCCCATCTTTTCAACTTTCCGCAAAACATTCCCGTCGGCAGACTTCTGGCGGCAGCAGACTTCTACAGTTTAATGCGTTCGGGGAACGGTTTTGTCCGCATGATACCCCACATCCTGTCGATATAGGACAGTGTGTAAAAATTCTCATAGTAATGGTAGTAGAAGGCACCCTTCAGCGTCATTTCATAAGTGCCTTCGTGTTCGTTGATGAACCCCAGTCGTTTCGCAACCCAAAGCTCAAATCCATACATTTTTCTCAACGGCACTCCAAAAAATGTTTCAAAATCGCTTGTATTTACTCTTGTGCTGTATGCCGTCCAGAACAACCAGTAAATCATTCTCTGCCGTTTGGTAAAGCGAATTGTCAATGATGTGGCGAGGCTGCCGGAACGAATCCTTTCACAGTAGGACTCTACATCAAAAGTATTGATTTTGAATTGTCCCTTGAACAGGCTCGTGGCAGAACAGCCGAATCCGAGAAAGTTTTCTCTGGTCATGGATGAGTAATTTGCATCCTTTTTGCTTGAAAAAGTCCATATGGAATTTCGAGAATATCCTTTGCCCAGACAGTATTGCGTAATGGCATCGAGCAATTCCCGTTTTTCCTTTTTCGGCATTGTCAAAACGGGACTTTCCGTAAAGGTAAAATCAATAAACGGGTATATGGCGACGTGATTTGCACCCAATGAGAAAGCAGCGTCAATATCAGCCTTCAAATCATCACAGGTTTGTCCGGGCAGTGCAAAGATAAAGTCCATGGAAACAGTTTCAAAAGGAACCGCCGCCAAAGCAGACTGCATTTCTGCGGTATCAATTTTCTTTCTGCCAAGAATTTTCTGATACTTATCACAGAATGATTGAATGCCGATGCTGATTTTTGTCACACCCGCATCCTTCAACATCTGCAGCACTTCCACATTCACATTGTCAGGGTGAAGCTCCAGCCCAATGCCCTCTGTAATGATGAAGTGCTCATTGAGAGCGTCAACAATTTCTTTTATACGATCAGCTGCGAGCGCAGGCGTCCCTCCGCCGAAATACAGACTGGTTACTTTTTTTCGCTCCGTATGCCGGCTGCCTACAAGATGTTTTTCCCGAATCAAAGAATCAACATATTCATTGCACAGCTCGGCGGAATACCGCACCTTGCAATAAGGGCAAAAGTTGCAGATGCTTCTGCAAAAAGGGATATGAACATACAGCCCCAGATTTTCACATTCGGCAAACGGCAATATCTGATCGTATTCATTTTTAAATGTAAATGGCTTCGTTGTTCGTGTAAGCCACATTCTTGTTAAACCGGTAATAAAACTCATATGACTCCTAAATGTACTTCAAATATGTATGAAGCATCTCAAAGATTATCCTGGGATTGCCTTTGAACAAAAGCGTATACTCTGCCACAAAGAAGTATCCGCACTGATCGCAGAGGCCGGGAACATCTATGCAGCGACCACAGGTAGACAGCTTTCCGTTTTCCATCACTACACACTGATGGCAGGGGGTGGGAAACCTGTTTTCGATGAGATACGGAAACGCACTTTTCAGATTGAAAACAGGTGCGCCTGCCTTCATCATTTGAGTTATCGTATCACAGCACTTGGCTTTTTCTTCTTTGCTCAAAGCCAGTTCCTTTGTATCCGGGTATGGTGTATGAAAATTAAACGATACTGCACGAACATTTTTAGTGTCACGAGCCGTTAAGCATACATCCCGTACATGGTCCTTGTTGATTTGATTCACAGCCATATACAAGCATATATTGTCTGCGGTAGCATTGCTGATGTTTTTCATAATGGTATCGTAAGTATCTCCGCGAACTTCGTTATGCCGCTGTTTGTCTCCATCCAGGCTCAAAAGGATCAAATCCGCTTCCGGGAGATCAATGGGAAACGTCCCATTTGTAACTACATTAACGATGAGGAATCCCATTCTTTTCGCTTCAATGACCAGATCTCTCAGCGTGCGTTTGCCATCCTTCCAAAGAAATGTTTCTCCTCCGCAGAAGAACAAAATCCGAACACCCATGTCATATAGCTGCTGCATCTCCTGCAGGATTTGTTCGTAAGGATAGACGATTGCCGTGAGATTGTTGACGGAACAGTGCCTGCAATGCAGGTTGCATTTGTCTGTTACAATTACAGTTCCGAGGATTGGCAATTTCTTCCCGAACAGAATCGTCTTCAGCCCAAAAGATGCAAAGTGCAAAAAAGATAACAGCTTCATTTTTCATCTCCAACGCGTTAACCGCAAAACAATGGATGTGTGTATATACATTATTATACATTTTCTCCACATTTTCAAGACAGAACGGCCAGATTCTTCCAACATCGGGCATGCAAAGTGCCTTCCGGGAACTCCGGTCTCTTGCCGACCGAACAGAAAAAGCTCCGCAGCTTCAGGGACTTTTCAAAAAAGAACGATGCCAAATCTTTTGACTTGACATCGTTCTTTCGCGTTTGTTTTATACTCTGTCGGCCGGATACTGCAAAACAGCAATTTGTTCAAATCACTGCATTACCTGCACCCGACCCTTTCAGGCCGTCTTTCTACTGTCAATCAGCGGAGAGCGGCGGCGGAGCCGTCGGAACCGAGAACGTCCTTGATCTTGTGCTTGACCATCTCACGGATGGCATCGCGGCCGGGAGCAAGGTACTGGCGGGGATCGAAGTGCTCGGGATGCACAGCAAAGTGCTCACGGATGGAGGAGGTCAGAGCGAGGCGAAGATCGGAGTCGATGTTGATCTTGCAGACCGCGCTTCTGGCAGCCTCACGCAGCTGCTCCTCGGGAACGCCGATGGCACCGGGCATGTTGCCGCCGAACTGGTTGATCTTGGCAACGAAGTCCTGGGGAACGGAGGAAGCACCGTGCAGAACGATGGGGAAGCCGGGCAGACGCTTCTCAACTTCCTTGAGAATGTCGAAGCGGAGCTGGGGCTTGGTGCCGGGCTTGAACTTGTAAGCGCCGTGGCTGGTGCCGATGGCAATGGCGAGGGAGTCAACACCGGTCTTGGTGACGAAATCCTCGACCTCATCGGGACGGGTGTAGGAGGAATCCTCCTCTGAGACGTTGACATCGTCCTCGATGCCGGCCAGACGGCCGAGCTCACCCTCGACAACGACACCCTTGGAGT
>JAFQKV010000036.1 GCA_017414715.1 Clostridia bacterium | reverse complement strand
GCGCGAGGTCTGTGAAACGACTATTTGCTACATTAAAAATCCCGACCATGATATTGCCTCTACCCTGCTTGCTCCCGATTTTTCCACCGGTGCCGAGCTTCTGTATGATAAGAAGGCGCTGGATGACATTTACCGCACCGGACGCGGCAGTGTAAAGCTGCGCGCCAAGTGGAGCTACTCCAAAAAGGACGGCTGCATTGAGATCACCGAGATCCCCTATTCCACAACTATCGAGCAGATCATTGATAAGGTGGTGACCCTTGTCAAGACCGGCAAGGTGCGCGAGATCACCAATATCCGTGACGAATCCGATCTTTCCGGCCTGAAGATCACCATCGATGTCAAGCGCGGCACCGACGTGGATAAGCTCATGGCGCGCTTAAATAAGCTCACCCCGCTGACCGATTCCTATGCCTGCAATTTCAATATTCTCATCGGCGGCCGCCCCTTCACCATGGGTATCAGCGATATTCTTGATGAGTGGGTGTCCTGGCGAGAGGAGTGTATCCGCCGCAAGCTCTACTACAAGGTACAGAAGATGAAGGAGCGCCTGCACCTGCTGGAAGGCCTTTCCAAGATCCTTCTCGATATTGACCGCGCCATCGCCATCATCCGCAATACCGAAGAGGATTCCGAGGTCGTTCCCAACCTCATGATCGGCTTTGGTATCGACGAGATTCAGGCAAACTTTATTGCGGACATCAAGCTTCGCAATATCAACAAGGAGTATATCCTCAAACGTCTGGACGAGACAGGAAAGCTCCGCGAAGAGATCGCCGACATGGAGGATGCCATCGGCAGCCGCCGCCGCGTGCGTTCCATGATCGTTGAGGATCTGCGCCGCATTTCAAAGAAATACGGCAAGGATCGCCGCACAGAGATTGTCTACGAGACCGAGGAAGAGTATATCGAGCCTGCGGAGGAGATCCCCGATTACCCGGTTACCTACTTCCTGACCCGGGGCGGATATTTCAAGAAGATCACCCCCCAGAGCCTGCGTATGTCCTCCGAGCATAAGTTCAAGGAAGGGGACGAAATGGGTGTCTCCTTTGAGGGCTCAAATAAGGACGAGCTGCTCATCTTCACCGATAAGGCTCAGGTCTACAAAACCCGCGGTTCAGACTTTGACGACACCAAGGCCAGTGTTCTCGGCGACTTCCTGCCCACAAAGCTCGGCATGGATGAAGGAGAGAACGTATTCACGATGATCCCTGCCGGCGACTACAGCGGCTTCCTTATCTTTGCCTACGCAAACGGTAAGGTCGCAAAGGTCGAGAAGAAGGGCTATGATACAAAGACCAACCGCAAGAAGCTGATCAATGCCTACTGCGACAAATCTCCCCTCGTCGGTGTGTTTACACAGGCTTCTGACGAAGAATATGTTCTGCGCACCGATAATGAGCGCGCCATCATCTTCTCCTCTGCGCTTATTACGCCCAAGGCGGCGAAGAACGCACAGGGTATGCAGGTCATCACCCTGAAGGTCAAACACGCCGTCAAGGCAGCGGAGCGGCTTGTAAATACGGATATCGTTGCCCAAAGCAGATTCCGCGTTCGGAAGATCCCCGCAGCAGGTGCACTGATCCGACCGGAGGATCTTGGTCAGATCCAACTCTCTCTTGAATAATCATCACGGAGGTATATGATCATGGAATTTGATGCTCTTGTTGTTGGCTGCGGTTTCTCCGGCGCCGTTTGTGCCCGGGTACTCGCGGAAGAGTACGGTCTGCGCGTGCGTATTCTGGATAAGCGCAGCCATATTGCGGGAAATATGTATGATGAGAAGGACGAACACGGCATCCTTGTGCATCGCTACGGACCGCACATTTTTCACACCAATTCCGAAGAGGCATTTTCCTATATCAAACCGTTTTCCGACTGGTTTTTCTATGAACATCGTGTGCTTGGCCGCATCAGGGACAAGCTTGTGCCCATTCCCTTTAATTTTAAGTCCATTGATACACTTTTCCCCGCGGAAAAGGCAGAATCTCTGAAAGCTAAGCTTCCCGCCGTCTTTCCCGGCCGCGAAAAGGTCACCGTTTCCGAGCTTGTTGCTGCATCGGATGCCGAGCTTGCGGAGCTTGGGCGCTTTGTTTTTGACTATGTCTTCAAAAACTACACTGCAAAGCAGTGGGGAACGCCTGTTGAGACGCTGGATTCCGGTGTCATCAACCGAGTCCCCGTTGTTCTCTCCTACGATGACAGATATTTTCAGGATGCCATCCAGATGACCCCGAAGGACGGGTTTACCGCGCTTTTCGAAAATCTTCTTGACCATCCGAACATCTCTGTTGCTCTCGGATGCGACGCAAAGCTTCATCTGAGCCTGGATACCGAAGCCGGAACGATGCAGTTTGACGGCCGTCCCTTTGAAGGTATCTGCATTTATACCGGTCCGGCGGACGAGCTCTTTGACTTTGTTTACGGCCCTCTTCCCTATCGCAGCCTCCACATGGTCTTTGAGCACCACGACAAGACATCCTTCCAGCCGGTATCCGTTGTCAATTATCCCAACGACGGCGACTTTACCCGCATCACAGAGTTCAAGAAGCTCACCGCGCAGAAAAAGACAGGCTCCACCACCGTCATGTATGAATATCCCCGGGCATACGTGCGCGGCAGTGCCGAGGCAGGTATCCCCTATTATGCCATTCTGAATCAAAAGAACCGCGAACTCCATGCAAAATACGCCGCCCTTGCCGAGAAAATTCCCGGCCTTCATCTGTGTGGCCGTCTCGCAGATTATGCCTATTACAATATGGATGCGGCCATTCTTGCGGCATTGCGTCTTGCAAGGAGTGTTGTTAAATGATCAAAAAACTGCTTACAATCTACCGTTCCAACCCCATCTGGCGACAGTTGCTGCTTTATGCCCTGATCGGCGGTACCTGTGCGATGATTGATTTTGGTATATTCAGCCTGTGCAATCATTTCCTTGCACTGGATCCGCTCGTTGCCAACATCATCGGCTGTGTTATCGGGATGCTGTGTTCCTTCTTTCTCAACTACTATATCAACTTCAAAGCCAATTCCCATTTTCTGCGTCGCCTGCTTTCCTTTCTTACCGTCGGCTCGATCGGCCTGCTGTTTTCCGAGCTTATCATGCACATCGGTGCCAATATGATCGAGGCAAACGAATATCTTGTCAAATTTCTCTCTGTTTTTCTCGTTGCAGCCCTGCAGTTTCTTCTTAACAAGTTTATTACCTTCAAGGGGGTATGACAGTCGTGGATATTTTGCGCATCCTTCGCTGGTGGCTGCTGTTTTTATCCTATGGCATTGTTGCCCTCCCAGTCTGCTGGCTTCTCTTCCGGCGCGTTGCGGATAAGGGATATTCCTTTGCCCGTATCATCGGATATGTTGGCATCGCCTATCTCATGTTTGTCACCGCACGGCTTCATGTTCTGAAATTCAACTATACCTCCGTTATCCTGTGTGCCGTGATTCTCATTTGTGTGGAGACAGCGATATTTGCGCGCCGAAAGGATCTGGCAAATGAGATGATCTCATGGTTCCGATCCCGCGATTTTCTGCGGCACGCCATCCCCGAGGAGATTCTCTTTCTTGCACTTCTCGCCTTCTGGGCTTATCTTCGCGCCCGCAATCCCGATCTGAATTCCCTTGAGAAGTACATGAACCTCGGCTTCCTCAACACCATGCTCAACTCGGACTTCATGCCGCCGCAGGACATGTGGTTTGCGGGAAGCTCCATCAATTACTACTATTTTGGACATTTCTGTGCTGCCGTTGCAGCAAAGCTTTCCGGTCTTGCAGCGGATGTTGCCTATAATCTTATGATGGCGACCCTCGCGCCCGCGACCTTCTGCGCCGTTTTTTCCCTGGTGTATTCCATGCTTTCACACCGCAGAGACGGACGGCGTTGTTTCTCCGTTCTCGGCGGTCTGACATCGTCGGTCATGGTCTGCTTTGCGGGAAACCTGCATCATTTTGTATATGGTGTCGTTGGGAGGATTCTGTACAAGCTCAATATTATAGACACGGAGTATTCCTACTGGTTTGCTGATGCCACCCGCTATATCGGTTATCAGCCACCTGTTGAGAATGATCTGACCATCACAGAATTTCCGCTCTATTCCTATATCGTCTCCGACCTGCATGCCCACGTGATGAATGTGCTGCCCGTGCTTCTCTTCCTTGCGGTGGCATACTGCTTCGTGCTTTCCTCCCGCGAGAAGGAATCTCTCTCCGAGCCGACGGCTCTGCAGATGCTGATCCCCTCTCCGTATCTTATCATGATGGGCGTTCTCATTGGAACCTTCAGCATGACCAATTTCTGGGATTATCCCATCTATATGGTCGTATCCCTCTTTATCTTTTTCTATACCGGCTGGCGCAGATACGGATTCAAATCCCGGCTCTGGATCTCTACGGCTTACCAAATGGTGCTGCTCTTTATTCTTAACACCGTTGTTTCGCTCCCCTTTACGGTTGGATTCGAGAGCATGTTCAGCGGTATCGGCGTTGTAAAACAACGGTCTCTCTTCTATCAGCTGCTGGTGCTTTGGGGCGGGCCTTTACTGATCGGCACAATTTTTGCCCTGTGGCTTTTCCTTGTCAATAAGGGTAAAACGGAAGCAAAACCCGCAAAGAAGCTGACAAAGAGCGATAACAACGAAAAAGCATCCAAATTCACTCTGAAGGCCTTTGAAGCACAGGATATTTTTGTTCTGATTCTTTTTATCTGCGGTTTCGGACTTGCATTTGGCACGGAATTTGTCTATGTGCGCGATATTTATGAAGACAATTACCCGCGGGCAAACACCATGTTCAAGCTCTCCTATCAGGCGTTTATCCTCTTCAATACGGCCATGGGCTATGCCTTCGTCCGTATTGTGGATGCCTGTAAAAAGCGCAGCCGCGCGATCCTTGCATATGTAGGCATGTCTGCCGTCATGCTCGCCATGCTCGGTTATGTCACCAATGCCGTTCCGGCCTGGTACGGCAAGCTCAGTGAGAATCGCTACGAAAGCCTGGATGGCATCGAGTTTATTAAGGATTTCTCATCGTCTGAAGGCGAAGACGGTACGGTCTACCCCGATTACGATGCGGTGAAATGGATTCAGGAGAATACCCCGAAGGATGCCGTCATCCTCGAGGCATACGGTGACAGCTACACCGACGCCTGCTTTGTTTCCATGTCCACAGGACGAGCGACGGTGGTCGGTTGGCAGACGCATGAGTGGCTTTGGCATAACGATTACGGCATCGTAGCCGCACGTCAGGCAGAGGTAGATTCGGTTTACAAATATTCCGATGCCGACGAGGTTCGCGGGATCATTGAGAAATACGGCATTGATTATATTTATGTCGGCTACTGTGAGCACGATAAATACGGCGCAGAGCTCGCACTTCGTGATCTTCTCGCCCTCGGTGAGGTCTGCTATGAATCCGGCGACGTTACGGTTATCCGTCTGACCAAATAATCCTTAAAAGGAGAAATATAACATGGATAAGCTTTACATCGTTATACCCGCCTATAATGAGACCGAGACCATAGAGATGGTCTGTGAGCAGTGGCACGGTATTGCCGCTGCTTACGGCGAGGGATCACGGCTTGTCATTATCAATGACGGCTCCAAAGATGATACCTATGACAAGCTTGTTGCGCTGAAGGATAAATACCCGTACCTGGAACCCGTTACCAAGCAGAATGAGGGCCACGGTGCTACCTGCCTCTACGGTTATCGGTATGCATTGGATGCCGGTGCGGACTATATTTTCCAGACGGACTCCGATGGGCAGACCCGTCCGGAGGAATTCCCCGAATTCTGGGGGCTGCGTGAGCAGTATGACATGGTCATCGGACACCGCAACAAGCGTCAGGACGGCTTTTCCCGTGTTTTTGTCACCAAGGTACTGAAGCTGGTCACCTTCCTGATCTTCGGCGTACGTGTGACGGATGCAAATACCCCCTTCCGGCTCATGAAGCGTGAATTCCTCGCCGAATGTCTCACCAGAATTCCCGAGAAATTCAATTTGCCGAACGTTCTGATCTCTGTCTACGGCGTGAAGAAAAAGAAGTCTGTAAAGTTTATTCCCATCACATTTAAACCCAGACAGGGCGGCGTGAACTCGATCAACCTCAAGAAAATCTTCAAAATCGGCAAAAAAGCCTGGCACGATTTCCGTATCATCGCAAAAAACGTCAAGGACTGATTTTGCAAAGGGAAAATATCCGATATTTTTCATAATTTTTCAAAAAAATATCTTTACTTTTACATGAAAGTATGGTATTATACTAGGCGTTGCCTGCGCGTCGTTTTGGGATACAGGCCTGTTTTTCAGCAGGGTTTCATCCGCCCATTACGCAGCGCTCGGCGTACAAAAATTCATGGAGGTGAAACAAATGATTCAGAAGGAAAAGAAGACTCAGGTCATCGTTGAGAACAAGCGTCACGACACCGATACCGGCTCCCCCGAGGTGCAGATCGCGATTCTGACCGCCCGTATCAACGAGCTGACCGAGCATCTGAAGGTTCACAAGCAGGATAACCATTCCCGCCGCGGCCTTCTGCAGATGGTCGGTAAGCGCCGTAACCTGCTTGACTACCTTGCCCGCAAGGACATCGAGCGTTACCGTGCGATCATCGCCAAGCTCAATATCAGAAAGTAATCGCTGAAGGGCAAGCGGCTTATACCCGCTTGCCCTTTCAACAAACCATCCCCTTTTAAGCCACAGGGTTTAGCCATTGAAAGCGTGCTTATCCCAAATGAGCCCGGTTTCAATTGTTAAACTCCTGCAGCTTGAAAGAGATCAAATTACAGGAGGAAAACTACAATGATGGAAACCAAGATCTCCAGCATGGAATTCAAAAACTACCGCGTTTTTGAAACCACTCTTACCGGCCGGCCCCTCGTTATCGAGACCGGCAAAATGTGCGGCCTTGCCAATGGCTCCTGCCTCGTCCGCTTTGGCGATACCGTTGTCATGGTCAATGCCACCGCCTCCGCAAAGCCCCGTGATGGCATCGACTTC
This sequence comes from Clostridia bacterium, assembly GCA_017414715.1. Taxonomy (GTDB): domain Bacteria; phylum Bacillota; class Clostridia; order Oscillospirales; family QAMX01; genus RGIG1911. Next base: position 1,751 of record JAFQKV010000036.1, on the reverse strand, counting down.
TTCCCTCTGGCCGTTGACTATGAGGAGAAGCTCTATGCGGTTGGCCGTATCCCCGGCTCCTTCCAGCGCCGTGAAGGCCGGCCCGCAGACAAGGCGATCCTTGCCTCTCGCGTTATCGACCGTCCCATCCGTCCCCTCTTCCCCAAGGATATGCGCAATGATGTCGTCATCAGCTGCACCGTTCTCTCCGTCGATCAGGACAATTCTCCCGAGATCGCCGCAATGATCGGTACTTCGATCGCTATCTCCATTTCCGATATTCCCTGGAACGGCCCCATCTCCGGCATGGCTGTCGGTCTCGTTGACGGCGAGCTCATCCTGAACCCCAATCGCGCCCAGGTTGAGGCAAGTGACCTTGCCCTGACTGTTGCCAGCTCCAAGCAGAAGGTTGTTATGATCGAGGCCGGCGCAAATGAGGTCGACAACGATACCATGTTCCGCGCCATCATGATGGCCCATGAGGAGAATCAGAAGATCTGCGCTTTCATCGATTCTATCGTTGCCGAGATCGGTAAGCCCAAGTTTGACTATCCCCACATCGAGGTCGACCATGACCTTTACGATGCCATCGATGCCTTTGCCGTCGAAAAGGTTCGTTACTGCATGGACACCGACGATAAAAATGTACGCGAGGAGCGCCTGAACCTCCTCCGCAAGGAGCTCCACGAGGAGTTTGACGAGAAGTTCCCCGAGGCAACCGATGCCATGTTTGAGGAGTGCCTCTACAAGCTGCAGAAGTTCGTTGTCCGCCGCTGGCTTCTTGACGAAGGCCGCCGCGTTGACGGTCGTGCCATGAACGAGGTGCGTCCTCTCGCCGCTGAGGTCGGTATCCTGCCCCGTACCCACGGCTCTGCCCTCTTCACCCGCGGTCAGACCCAGGTCCTCTCCTCTGTTACCCTCGGTACCGCTGCCGATAAGCAGCTTCTCGACGGTATTGCTCCCGAGGACACCAAGCGTTACATGCACCATTACAATTTCCCCGGTTACTCCGTCGGTGAGGCCAAGGCTGCCCGTTCCCCCGGCCGCCGCGAGATCGGCCACGGAGCTCTTGCCGAGCGCGCTCTTGAGCCTGTGATCCCCTCTGAGGAGGAATTCCCCTACACCATCCGTGTGGTATCCGACGTTGTATCCTCCAACGGCTCCACCTCTCAGGGCTCCATCTGCGGCTCCACGCTGGCACTGATGGATGCAGGTGTGCCCATCAAGGCTCCCGTTGCCGGTATCTCCTGCGGTCTTGTTACCGAGGGCGAGCGATGGATCACCTTTACCGATATTCAGGGTGTCGAGGACTTCTTCGGCGACATGGACTTTAAGGTCGGCGGTACTCACAAGGGTATCACTGCCATCCAGATGGACCTGAAGAACAAGGGCCTGACCATGGAAATCATCGCCGACGCTCTGGAACGCTGCCGCGTTGCCCGTCTGGAGATCCTGTCCGAGGTCATGCTGCCCTGTATCGCCGAGCCTCGTCCCGAGGTCAGCGAATACGCCCCCAAGATGATCTCCATGAAGATCGATCCCGAAAAGATCCGTGAGGTCATCGGCTCCGGCGGCAAGACCATCCAGAAGATCTGTGCCGAGACCGGCGCCAAGGTGGACATCGAGGATGACGGCTCCGTCTTCATCTCCGCTGTGGACAGCAACGCTGCCTACGCCGCCAAGAAGATGATCGACGACATCTGCTTCGTTCCCGAGGTGGGCAAGCTGTACTACGGCAAGGTCGTCCGCATCCTGCCCATCGGCGCCTTCGT
>JAFQKV010000035.1 GCA_017414715.1 Clostridia bacterium | reverse complement strand
GCAAAAAGCTACATCAGACACCTTTTCACTATTCACTATTACTTATTACTTCCCAAAAGCTTCTCGGACGGAGTTAGTGAAAAGTGAAGAGTGAAAAGTGAAAAAGTAAAACCTTCCCGAACTTCGTCCGAGAAGGTTTTTGGTTGCGGGGGCAGGACTTGAACCTACGGCCTCCGGGTTATGAGCCCGACGAGCTACCAACTGCTCCACCCCGCGATATGAGGCGCTCTTCATCGAACGCGTGACTATTATAACACGGATGAATGAAAAAGGCAACCCTTTTTAAAGAAAAAAATTCTGCCCGGTTTCGACACGGGTCAAAACCGGGCAGAGAGGATTATTTCATGGCTGTGGAGCTGTTGAGGAGAATGGTGCTGTAGAGAAAGAGTACATCGGCATCGGTAAAATCGACGAGTTCACCGAGCATGCCGGAGGAGACGTAACGCAGGTCTACAAGCACAATTTCGGAATAGCCTTCGGCAAGCAGGGGAGCGATGGAGGAGCCGAAGGAATCGCGGAAAATGATAAGACGGCCGCCCTCGGGATTTGCGGGATTCCTGATGGTCACGAGGGGCTGCGTCCCGGAGAGGAAAAGCTCGTAGGGATCGCGGCTTTCGGCCTTGGAAAGGTCGTAGACCGCGGCAGCACCGGTCACCTCGAAGTCGCGGATGACATCGTTTTCAAGGATGGTGATGTGGTCGGGCGCAAAGGGCAGCGCGGACTGACCGACGTAGACACCGTTAAAGGGTGTCTCGAGGGTGGTCTGCTCATACGTTCCGGAAATGGAGGTACCCATGGCGGCGGCCAGATGCTGTGCAATGTCGACGATGCATTCCTGCCGCCAGTGGGTGTCGGTGTTGTAAAAATCGTCTGTGGAAAGAAGATCTCCGATGTGGATGGGCGTTGCAAAGGGAAGACCTGCGATCATGTACTTCTCGTATGCATCGTAATCCATGGAAAGCTCTGCAAGATCGCGGTTCTTATCGGGTATCATGGAGAAGAAGACCCGGTTATCGGACAGGTATTTTTCATACACGGAGGTGAAAAGTGCGATTGCGTAATCCTGCATGGTCGGATTTGCGGGGTATTCCAGCTTGGAGATATGCCCGTCGGCGTAGTAGATGTCGTTGTTGTCCTTCTGCAAGAAAACATTTAAACGGGTCGCGGCCTTGAGACCGCGCCAGAAGTCACGCAGAGGAAAACGGTCGGTTGCGTAGTCCTCGAAATCACCGGCAAACTCGCCGGAAACGATCTTGTCCCAGCTGATTTCCGGAAACTCCGCCAGCACGCGGCGCTCGCTTTCGGAATAGGCGGGGGTGGTGCCGAAAATGCACCAGCCGGCAAAGGATAGGATAAAGGCTCCGCAAAGGAGGAGCGTGATAGTATTTTTGATCTTCATGATGTTTGTTCCTCCTTAGCTTAGAATCTGAAATATAGGAAGGGGTTGAAGGAGCCGTCCACCAGATAGCCGGTGATGACGGCGAGCAGACCGAGCAGAAATACCGGCTCGATGTACTGCAGGAATTTTACCTTGCCCGCAAGAAGCTTGGGGATGGGAGTTGCGCCAATGGCGGCAAGGGCGGCGATCAGGCCGAAGCTTTGCAGATAGTAGATGGCTTCTGCGGAAACCAGAGGGATGCCGCCGGCACCGAACAGACCGCCGATGTAGCGGAAGGCCTCGCCCATGGAGGTGGCGTTGAAGATGATCCAGCTGATGAGAACAGCAAAAAGTACGTATATGCGGCCGATGACGCGGGATTTTTTCAGGAACCTCATCAGGAAGACCTTTTCAATGACCAGCAGAACGGCAAAGTAGAGCCCCCAGAGAATAAAGTTCCAGTCCGCACCGTGCCAGAAGCCGGTCAGCATCCACACGACGAAGATGTTGAGAAACATGCGGGGACGGGGAACACGGGAGCCGCCCATGGGGAAGTAAACATAATCGCGGAACCAGGAACCCAGAGAGATGTGCCAGCGACGCCAGAATTCCGTGATACTTTTGGAGATGTAAGGGTAATTGAAGTTCTCAACGAAGTCAAATCCCAGCAGCTTACCAAGGCCGATGGCCATGTCACTGTAGCCGGAGAAGTCAAAGTAGATGTGCAGTGAGAAGGCGATGGCGTACATCCAGTAGAAGAGCACGCTCTTGTCGCCGGAGGCGCGGAAAATGTCACAGAGCTCGCCGAGGGCATTGGCAATGAGGATCTTCTTGGAAAGGCCGATGACAAAGCGGCGCACACCATGGGCGAACTTGTCCGCAGAGTAGGAGCGCTCCCGCAGCTGGGCAGCAACGTCGCTGTAGCGCACGATGGGGCCTGCGATGAGCTGGGGGAACATGGAGATGTAGGCGGCGAGGTCGACAAAGCTGCGCTGGGCAGGCACGGACCCGCGATAAACGTCCACGTTATAGCTCAGCAGCTGGAAGGTATAGAAGCTGATGCCGATGGGGAGCGTGACCCGCAGCAGGGGCAGGGAAAGACCGGTGACGGCGTTGAAGTTTGTGATGAAGAAGTCGACGTACTTATAGTAGGCAAGAAAACCGAGACAGAAGGTGACGGCGAGGATCACAAACAGCTTCTTGAAGCGGGGATAACGCTCGGTCAGCAGGCCGAGGATATAGCCGATAAAGACGGTGATGAGCATAAGTACCACCAGCCGCGGCTCACCCCAGGCATAGAAGACCAGGCTGCAGACAAGCAAGGTGAAGTTCTTCAGCTTTTTCGGGGACAGAGCATACAGAAGCAGCATGCAGGGGAGAAAATAAAACAGAAACGGAATGCTGGAAAAGAGCATGGCGTTAACTCCTTGCAGAAAGTCGAAAGGGGATATCCCTCAAAAATTCAGCACGGCGGAAAGCCGTGCTGAATGGAATGGTGGGTTTTGCTTACTCGGCAGGAGTCTCCTGCTCGAAGGTGGAGGGGCACATGAGGAAGAAGACGGTGTTGTCCTTGCTTTCGACGATCAGCTCCTCAGCCGCGGTGCAGATGTTCCAGCGGAGATTGGCGTTGTCCTTCAGAGTGGCCTTGAAGGCCTCCACATCAGCACCGTCATCAAGCTTGAAGATGTAGCCGACGAAGGGAATGGTGCCGATCATGGGGGCGAACATGGCGCCTTCCTTGAAGCCCTTGATCTCGGTCTCGTCGAAGCCGGTGAGGAAGCCCTCCTCGACGGCAACTGCGCCACCCATGAACTGGATGATCTCGTTGGTGATGATGCGGTTGGCGATCTCTTCGGCAGTGCCGGAAACGTCAGACTTGAAGTCCTCATACAGGGTGGAGCCAACGGTGGTTTCGCCGCCGGTGGCGTTCTCGCCGCAGGCAGCGAGAGAGAACAGCATCAGGCAGGCCAGAAGCAGAGCGATGAACTTTTTCATTTGTTTATTCTCCTTTTATTAGCGGTGATTTCCGCATTTTTACAAGTTAGTGTGATGATGGTGACACCGTCGTTGTCACGGATCTCCATTTCGCAGACCGGGAGGCTCTCGCTGCACTCGGTTTCCCAGGTGAGTGTCGTGCTGCCGGAAATGCGGATGGATCTGGCAGCCGGAATGTCCCCGGCTGAAACGATCCCGCTGGAAACGGTGACCTCCGCGGGTGAATTCAGCCGCAGGTCGACCTCGAAGGTGTATACGGAAGCGGCGCGATTGGCGGAGGCGGGTGCGGTCTGAAAAAGAACTGTACTGCCGTTGGGGATCTGTCCGTTGATAAGGATGGCCTCGCCGCCGTCGGTGAGACTGCCGAAGGACAGGGCCAGAATGAGACAGGCAGCCAACGCGGCAATCAGAGGCATCACGCGGATGCGTCGGGGCCTTGCGGAGGAAAGTACTTTTTCGCGCAGGGCTTCGGGGGCTTTCATATTGCGGTAGGATCTGATCTGTTCATCGTTAAACATGTCTTTCCTCCTTCCATAAAACTACTCCAAGGATGATTTCAGCATCTCGCGGGCGCGGGAAATGCGCATTTTTGCGGCTGAAAGGCCAATGCCGAGGATCTCTGCGGTCTGCTCCAGCGAAAAGCCCTCCAAATGATGCAGAATAACGGTCTCGCGAAGCTTAACCGGCAGGGATTTCAGAAGCCATGCGATCTCCGAAAAACCGCTGTTTTCCTTTGCTGCGATGCCAAGGGCATCCTCCAGCGGAAGAAATTCCCGGATCTTGCGCCGCCGGGCAATATCGTGGCAGCGGTTGACGGCGGTGCGCAGAAGCCACGCCTGTTCGTGGTCCGGGCTGTCAAATATAGGTGCGTGAGATATGTACCGGATGAACACGTCCTGCACTGCATCCTGCGCATCGGCATCGTTCCCAAGCTGCGCAAGGGCCACGCGGTAGAGCATGTCGGAATGCTGCCGATAGGCTGCGTCAATATCCGGTTTGAATCGGGAGTTCGGCTGCAATCTTTTGCCCTCCTGTCCTATATACGCACGGGCTGTGCGGAAAGTCACATAAAAAATTACATTTTTCAAAAAAGTTTTTCCGGCGTCTGCTGCCGGATGCCCTCGCCGTCCCATGCGGGAACATACTCGGCGGTGGCGCTCAGGCGGCTCTGGGTATAAACGGTGCGGAAGCCTTTATCGGCCAGCGCGTTCTCAACGCACCGGTATTCGTAGGTGGTGACACGGCGGTTGATCTCGGGAAAATCCGATGCGCGACCCAGGGGAAGATACTGATTCATAAGACTGATGACAACGTCCTCCGGTCCGAAATTGGCACCGAGCCAGTCAATGAGCGCAAGACTGTCGGCTCTTGCACCGGGCATGACGAGATGACGAACCAGAACGCCGGAGACCAGAATTCCTTCATCATTATATACGGGCGGCCCCGCAAGGCGGCGCATCGTGAGGATGGCGCGGGCGGCTTTTTCAAAATAATCGGGTGCAGCAAGATACCGGGCGGAGAGGGAGGAAGAGAAGAACTTCAGATCCGGCATCCAGATGTTGAACAGATCGGCATATTCCGTGACGGTTTCCACGCGCTCATAGCCGCCGGTGTTTGCAAGGCAGGGGATGGAAAGCGCACTGCCTGCACAGGCGAGGGTCTCGCGGATCGCCGGATAGTAATGGGTGGGGGTGACAAAGTTGATGTTGTGAGCGCCGGCCTCCTGCAGCTGCAGCAGCCGGGCGGCAAGCTGCTCCGGCGTGGTCTCCCAACCGTGATTACCGGCAGAAATCTCGCTGTTTTGACAAAAAACACAGCGCAGTGTGCAGCCGGAAAAAAACACAGTGCCCGATCCGCGCGTTCCGCTGATACAGGGCTCCTCGTCGAAATGGAGGGCGGCCCGGGCGGCACGCAGCCCCTCGCCTGCGCCGCAATATCCCCGACCGACGGAACGGTCAACACCGCAGAGGCGGGGGCAAAGGGTACATTTCATGGGAAATCCTCCAAAACAGCAAAAAAAATGCAGCAGGACACCAAAAAACCCTTGACACAGGAAACGGCGCATGCTACAATATAAGTCTGTATGCTGTAATATTATGGAAAGCCATGCTCTCCTTGATAAACAGTATACACATTTCTTACCGTTTTGGCAATGCCAAAGAAGAAATTAATAAACACGCAACCGTGTGTGTCGCAAACTGCGGCAAGCACGAATCATTGAGGAAACGGAGTGGTAAACGGATGGTCGGAAACGACAAGAAGTACGGTACGACAACCAGAAGGTGCTACGCAAAGGTCTCCGAGCTCATCGAGATGCCCAATCTTCTCGAGGTTCAGAAGTCTTCCTTCCGCTGGTTTATGGAGGAGGGTCTTCGCGAGGTGCTGCGGGATATGTCCGCGATCACGGACTATTCCGGCACGACGGAGCTGAGCTTTGTCGGCTACCGCATTGAAGAGACCCCCAAGTACAGCGTGGAGGAGTGCAAGGGCCGCGATGCGACCTACTGTGCCCCGGTGCGCGTTACTGTGCGCCTGCGTAACCGCGAGACCAACGAGATCAAGGAGCAGGAGATCTTCATG
>JAFQKV010000034.1 GCA_017414715.1 Clostridia bacterium | reverse complement strand
ATTCTGGGGAAGATAACCGAGCATAGAGCGATACTCCGCAAGGTGATCGTCCATGGGTTTCCCGTCAAAGAAGACCTTACCTTGCGTTGCGGTGAGGACGCTGGCCATGATACGCAACAGCGTTGTTTTACCCGCGCCGTTGCGTCCGATGAGACCGAATACACCCGCGGGGATCTCGAGATCCACCCCTTTGAGGGCGCGCATTTTCTTGTTGTAATCCTTGATGATACCTTCGCATTTGATGATCATGATACAATTCCTCCTGATAAATTATTTGAAATCTTCAAAGCTTCTGCGGTCTGCGAGCCGACAGGCGGCGATATAAAACACCACGGCGAGAGCAAGAAATATCACCCGGTTGACGATAAAGCGCGGGATGGTGACGTCCCATTGCTTATAAAAAAGATATGCGGAGAGGCCGGGATCAAAAAACATTTCAACGGCCCAGCCTTTGATCGCCCCGAGCTGACTGTGAAATGCATTCAACGGGAAAAAGAGCAGGAGCATACTGAAGAAAACCGTTGCATAGCTGTTGCGGATGAGCACCCGAATGAAGGTGTTGGCCGCTACGGCAAAGGCCACCGTTACAAAGGGGGTGAGAATATAGGCAAGGCGCTGATTTGCCGTGACCGGATCCGCAAATTGGTACGCGGCGAGCGTGACACTTATCGAGACGGCACCTCCCAGATAGATGGGCAGGATCTGCGCCGTCAGCACGTGGGACGGAGGAAAGCCGCGATACTGGCACAGTTCGATTTCCACCGGATTAGTAAGCGTGAAGGAGCAGAAGACTCCGAAAACAAGGGCAAGAGGGATCTCAACCGATGTCAGAATGGCGGTGTTTGGCTCCCATGGCTGAATGGCAAGGTATAGCAGCATGACCAGCGCGCACGGTATGAGTATATACCATCGGCGCTTGGCGTGAAAAATGAGTAAATTCATATTCTTTCTCCTTGTTGTCGCCGCGAAAATACGGAAAATTGACACCACGGTCATTCTGTCCATCGGTTTAAGCGAAAAGAGGTTTCCTTTCTCTCTTACTCCCGCAACCCATATCTATTTGCATCCTTGTATATTACAATTTTCATTGTACAATAATTTTTGTAAATTGTCAATACATATCTGTCTACAAGAAGTAGAGCACTCCGAATTGCTGTCTCCGTTTTTGCCGTGTCCCCTCTTTACTCTCTTTTTTCAATATGATATAATTCAGAAAATCCTGTTTTATCCGGAGGGCACCGTTATGAAACGCGACTTTCGAAATCCTGCGGCGGATACATTCTACCGTGCGATCCTTGCCGATCCGTCCACACTTCCCTTCCGTTTTTCCTATGGCGGACGGGACTATACCGGCATTCCGGCGGAATTCACGCCGCTTTCCCGGGAGATCCGCACCACCGATGCGCGCGAGACCGCCGAGCTCTGCTTTTCCTTCGGTGACCTTGGGATCACCCTTCTGCTGACCCACTATTTTTCCCACGGTGTCACCGAGTTCCGGGTGGATTTTGCCTGTCTTGGCAGCAATCCCACCGGGGTGATCAAAAATCCCCGTGCAGAGCTTATTTTTCCCGGAAGGCTCCCCCAGCTTAAGGGCATCCTCGGCGACCACGTGAATCAGTACGCTCCCTACTGCATCGACCTTACAGACAACCGCATGGAGTTTTCCTCCGAAACGGGTCAGGCCACCCATATCGATTTCCCCTATTTCAATCTGGAGCACGGCGACGGCGGCACCATGCTTGCCATCGGCTGGGCGGGCACCTGGCGTGCGGAGTTTGCCTCCGACGGCGAAAACACCCGCGCCATTTTAAGTTCTGTCAACGGGCTTGCCACCCGGCTTCTGCCCGGCGAGCGCATCCGCACCGCCCTCTTTGTCATTGCGCCCTACACGGTAAGAACCGAGCACTACGCCGTGAACTTCTGGCGCGACTGGTTCGTGCGCCACAATCTGCCCAAGGCCGATGCCGCAGGAAACGATCTTGCCCCCTTCTCCACCTGCTGTCTTTCCGGCGACACGGGGCTTCCCAACTCCGACGGATCCATTTCCGAGCGGCACTACACCTGGCGCCCCTCCATGGAAAAGATGCTTGCAGAGGATATCCGGGTGGATTTCCGTTGGGTGGACGCGGGCTGGTACGTGCGCCCGGACGGCCAGAGCGAGGAGACCGACTGGTGGGGCTCCGTCGGCACGTGGACCATCGATCCCAACAAATGGCCGGGCAAGTCCTTCCGCGAATCCACGGATTTCGCCCGCGCAAACGGCATGAAGACCCTGCTGTGGTTTGAGCCGGAGCGGCTGACCGATCCCGAGGGCATGATCCGCAATTTCGGTTACGATCCTTCCTGGTACATCCGCATCGGCAGCCAGAAGACCATCATCAACAACATCGGCATTCCCGAATGTCTGGAATATACCACCCGCCGCATCTGCGACACCCTCACCGAGGGCGGCGTGGAGATGTACCGCGAGGACAACAATTACCAGCCCACCCGCCTTTGGGTCTATCTGGACGGGCTGGAGGGCGAGGATCGCCGCGGCATCACGGAATGCAAGTTCATCGCCGCCCATTATAAAATGTGGGACGATATCATCGCCTGCACCGCCGCAAACGGCGGCTGCGCCTTTGTGGATTCCTGTGCCTCCGGCGGCGGACGCAACGATATTGAAAGCCTGCGGCGCAGCGTTCCTCTGCTGCGCTCCGACTCCGACCGCACCACGGTCGCCCTGCGCCTGTCCATGACCACCGCCTTTAACAAATGGATCCCCTTCTGCGGCGCCTGCACCCGTGAGCAGACCGAGCAGCTGGCCGAAAAGGGTGTTTGCGATCCCTACGTGTGGCGCGCAAGCTATCTGCCCGCCCTCAACGTCTATTCCCAGTTTGCCCAGGATCCCGATCAGGATTTCTCCGTGCTGCGGGAGGGCATCCGGGAGTGGAAGAGCCTTTCGCGCTACCTTCTCAAAGAGTTCTACGTGCTCACTCCCTGGCGTCGGGAGTGCGACACCACCGATTTCACCGCCTATGCCTTCTTTGATCACGAGGACGAGACAGGCGTGCTCCTTGCTTTCCGGCAGGAGCTCTGCGGTCGGGACACCCTCCGCATCCGGCTCCCCTTTGCGGACGGGGAGCACGCATACATCCTGCGGGATGCCGATTCCGGCGAGGAGCTGCTCTGCCGGGGACCTGCGGATATCGCCGTCCAAAGCGTCCGCACCGCGCGGCTTTTCTACATTCGCCGGGCTTAAACAAAAAAAAGACCCCGTGCGCAGGCTGCGCACGGGGTTCTCCGTTTTATTCGGTTATATTTACTCTTCCGGCCCGTATATGCGCACCTCGAAGATCGCAGCATCCGCTGCGCCGTTGGTGGCAAAGACCGTGACCGTCACCCGGTCACACAGGGCAGGCTCCAGCTCCACGATATTTGCGCGCTGCACATTATCGCGGACCTCAGCCTCCCGCACGAGGGTATCGCCGTCCCACAGACGCACCGTGTAATCCTTCACAAGCTCGGGCGGAACACCGATGCGCTGCTGCGCCTGCCGCTTTGCGGAAAGCGTCAGCTTGACGGCATAGTTAAAATTGGAATCAAAGGTGAGGCGCACCTGAGATACCGTCGCCCGCTCCGAAAGCTGCAGGGATACGGTCTCTCCGACGTCTGCAATGCCATCGGATAACCAGAGATTGCGCTCTTTACCTTCACCGCGGGAAACGCCGCTGATGACCTGCTCCGGAGCAAAGCCTTCCCGGTGTGAGGTTGCCGTTACGCGCGCCGTCCGCGCAAGATCGCGGGCATCGGCATTCCGAAGGCCCGGAATGTAGCAGTCGTCCTTGAGAAGTTCCTGCTGAAGCTCCGGAATGTGTGCAAGAATATCCCGCGGGCCACACCGGTATTTCACACACATGGCGGCGGCCGTTCCGACAGCCTGGCCGCCGATGGCGCAGGTACCCATCACGCGGGTGGAGCCCATGGCCATCTTGGAGGCGCTGATGTTGCGGCCCGCCATCATAAGATTTTCAATATTTTTGGAATAGTACGACCGATAAGGGATGGTATACGCACCGTCAAAGCTTATAATGGTGGACGGACGGCGGTCAAAATCGTAAAGCCCTTTGGGGGCATGGATGTCCATAGCCCATCCGCCGTAGGCCACCGCATCCGGAAAGTGCCGGTTTGCGAGAACGTCGTTTTCATTGAGGATATAATCGCCCACGAGGCGACGGCTCTCGCGCATGCCGGGCAGCATGCCGACCCATTCCAGGTCGTAATTCTCCGCCCCGTGATCGCCGCCGTTCTTCAGATGATCCCACACCCCGTACACACAGGCCACGAGATCGTCGCGGATCTCCTCATATTCGTCGATGATATCTTCCTTTTCGCCGCTAAGCTCCACCCACCAGTAGCCGTAGTCCACCGAGGAGGTGCTGAAGGACGTCATGCGCCGGTAGGCGTCGTCGGTACCCTCCGTGGACTTTGCTCCGTGGACTGCCGAATGGGTACGGTATTTCAGCTGCTCCTCCGTAAAGGTTTTGGCAAAATCGGGGCGTTTGAAGTTCACAGAAGTGCCGCGATCCACCGCCTTGAAAAGCAGGGTGTTGCCCATGCGGTCGTTATTTGCCCTTTCCGGGGCATGCGGCTCGTCAAATTCCGCCCGACCCTCGCTGCCGGTGCGAAATTCTGCGCCGGCAAGATAACCGAGCGTGCCGTTTCCGGTGCAGTCAATGAAAATATCGCCCACAAACCGCCAGTGGGTCTCCGTGGTATGCTGATAGGCAAGGATACTTTTGACGGAATTCCCTTCCGTCTCGCAGTCCTCCATAACGGTATTAAGATAGGCTGTGAGATCCTTCTGCCGCTTCACGGCCGCAAACAGGACCATATCCCAGACGGAGAAATTATAGTGATCGTTGCGGCTTTTGTTCTCCAGCATGAGCTCATAGAGGATTCCGCCCTCTTCCAGATCGGGCTTTGCCATACTTTCCGAGGCACCGCAAACGTGCATCCGGATCTCACTGGAGGCGTTTCCGCCGAAGACGTGGCGGCCGTGGATCAGTGCCGTTTTCGCGCCGTGCCTTGCCGCAGCGATGGCTGCACACATGCCGGATAGGCCGCCGCCCACCACGACGACGTCATATCGCGCCTCTGCTGTTTTCTTTCGGATAGGCATAGGCTTAGCCGAGGTTGTACTTTGCAAGCTTCTCCCGCAGGAAGTTCACCGCCATGGCGATATCCGCTTCAGGAGTCGCGCCGCACTCGCGCTCAATGGTGAGGAAGCCGTCAAATCCGGCGGCGGCAAGAGCGGGCAGATAGGTATCGAAATTGACATCGCCCTGACCGAGGGGGACCTCAAGATAGGAGGCGTTCTTTGTGTTGAACACGGCGTTGTGCGCCGCGCGCTCGGGCGTATCCGTTCCCGGGAAGGGACCGACACCGCGGCGGATACCGTCCTTTGCATGGGTATGCACAACGTACTTGCCAATATACTTCAGCGCCTCTTCCGGGCGCTCGCCCATGCACATAACAAGGTTTGCAGGGTCAAAATTGACGCGGATACCGCGAGTATTCAGCGTAGAAAGGAAGCCGTCCATCACGCGACCGATCTCGGGACCCGTTTCCAGGGCATAGACCGCATCCATAGACTCCGCAAAGGAGCCGAGCTGCTCCAGTGCAGCTCGAATGATTTGATTGGACTCGCTCTCCTCCTCCGTCATGCTGTGAACGTGGGTGGTAACAATATTGCACTCGAGTTTCTTTGCGATCTCCATCACACGCTTGGACTTCTCGATCATCTCGGGGTTGCGGGCGGGATCGTGGAAGCCGTAGCCAAAATCACCGCAGATGGCGGAAAAGACCAGACCGTTGGATTTGACGATGTCCAGCGCCTCGCGGATCTCCGCATCCGTCCATAAAAGCTCTTTTCCGGCGGCATACTTCTGCACGCCGTCAACCCCAAGAGCCGCCGCACGCTCAATCCCACCGCGGAAGCCCAGCTTGAAGGATTCTACCATTACGCCGATTTTCATGATCGCAATTCTCCCTGTATTCGGTATATTTTTCGTGTTTTTTCAAATATAGTGATTTTGCATATTGACGATATGTCTCGATTCGTATATGATTATATAAAAATATCTGCAGAAAGTAAAGAGGAAGCATCAAAATATGAAAAAGCTTACCGCCGTTCTCATCGGTGCCGGCAGCCGCGGCATGTCCTACTCCAAGCTCATGAAGAATAACGCTCTCTTTGATATCGTCGCCGTGGCGGAGCCCATCACCTCCCGCCGGGAGCGCATCCGCCTTGAGCATAACATTCCCGAAGATCGCTGTTTTGACGACTGGAAGCCTCTCGTCGGTCTCGGCAAGATCGCCGATATCGCCGTCGTCTGCACCATGGACCGCGATCACTTCGCCCCTGCCATGGCCTGCATCGACCTCGGCTACGATCTGCTTCTTGAAAAGCCCATCACCCCCACCCCCGAGCAGTGCCGCGATCTCTGCGCCGCCGCCGAGGCAAAGGGCGTGAAGGTGGTCATCTGCACCGTTCTGCGCTATACCAAGGTCTTCATCAAGCTCCGCGAGCTCATCGACAGCGGCAAGATCGGTAAGGTCATGGCCATCAACCATGAGGAGTGCGTCGGCAACATCCACCAGTCCCACAGCTTCGTGCGCGGTCGTTGGGGCAACACCGAGCGTTCCTCCAACATGCTGCTGCAGAAGTGCTGCCACGATATCGACATTCTCCAGTGGCTGCTTGGCAAGAAGTGCAAGTCCGTCCAGTCCTTCGGCATGCTCTCCTACTTCACCGAGGAGAACGCCCCCGAGGGTGCGCCCGAGCGCTGCACCGACGGCTGCCCCCACGCCGATACCTGCCCCTACAATGCCATCAAGCTTTACTACGATGCCAAGGAAAACGCCTGGTTCCGCCGTGCCGCCGCCGAGGAGGAAAATCCCACCGACGAGATGGTCATGGATGCCCTGCTTCACAAGAACTACGGCAAGTGCGTCTACAAGGTGGACAACGACGTGGTCGACCATCAGACCGTCAATATGGTCTTTGAGGGCGACACCATCGTCACCCTCCACATGAACGCCTTCAATGCCGGCGGCCGCTACATCCACATCATGGGCACCAAGGGTGAGCTCCGCGCTGCTATGGACGGCAAGTCCCCCATCGAGTTCCGTCCCATCACCGCCGCACCCGGCGAGAAGACCGAGACCGAGATCATCGATTTCCGCGCCGACAACTCCATCACCTCCGGCCACGGCGGCGGTGACGAGGGTCTGATCTACGACCTCGCCGCCTACCTCGCCGGCGAGTACACCGGAAAATCCATCCCCACCATCGCCGAGTCCTATTACAATCATCTGCTCACCTTTGCAGCGGAGGAATCCCGCCTTCAGAACCGTATCGTCGATATGGAGGAGTACATCCGCAAGATCGAGGCAAAGTAACTCCTGTTTACAAACAAAAGAGCCATCACAATGTGATGGCTCTTTTGCATGCGGCAACGTTTTATTCCCTGCAGATATATTTTTGCATATAAATTTCGCTTAAATACGTACCGTCCTTGAGCTTGAACGCATTGGGCTTTTCGGAAATAACACGGAACCCGAACTTCTCGTATAAATGCCTTGCACGATCATTGCCCTCGATGAACTCCAGCTCCATGATCTCAGTTCCTCGATTCTGTGCCGCAGCAACAAGCTCCGTAAACATTGCAGAACCGATTCCGAGATTCCAGTAGTCTTTGAGAATAGCAATAGCGATGGTTGCTCTGTGCGAGGTTTTCATGCCACCTCTAAAGCTGATCTCACAGTTGCCTGCAACCTCACCGTCAACATAGCAGGT
>JAFQKV010000033.1 GCA_017414715.1 Clostridia bacterium | reverse complement strand
GCTCTATTTCATCATTTAACGGCGGAAGTGAACTCCGCCTATGACAATTCTCCGCTCCGCTCGGAATTGACGCGCGACTTCGCGCGGCTACCAGAAAGCGGCATCTATCGTGTTAGGATTATACAAACCCTTGAAACTCTAAGAGTTTCAAGGGCTTTTCTTATTTTTTGCGTGAACGTCAGACCGCCTGCGTTCCTGCTAAAAAACAAGATGCGCAGGCGCTTTCTTTCCCCTCGCTTTTTCCACCGCGCAAGTGGGAAATGCCACATAGCGTTGCGATTGCAACACTAGAATTTCGCCGTATCTGCTATAATACCCATAGACAAAGAAAGAGAGGAGGATCCCTATGAATTTTATCAGTTTTCTTCTGTCTGCCGCCCTCGTATTTCTGTCGGGCTGCGCTGCCGCGCCCCAGGGCGCAAGTGCGGGAAAGCCGCTTGGCGACAGCGCCGCCGAGCGCGTTTCGGAGACTGTCTACGACAAAAACGACCCCGGGAATGTCATCTATCTGGCCGGTGGCTGCTTTTGGGGCATGCAGAAATATCTTCAGACCATTCCCGGCGTTGAGCGGACGGTGGTTGGCTACGCCAACGGCAACTGGGACAAGGACGCAGCACCGACCTATAAGGATGTTCTGACCGGTCAGACGGGGCTCAAGGAGACGGTATACGTTGAGTACGATCCCGAGAAGGTGAGCCTTGATACGATCCTGTTCGCCTACTTTTATGTGATTGACCCGACGGTAACAAATCAGCAGGGGCCCGACATCGGAAGCCAGTATCAGACCGGCGTGTACTACACAAACGAGGCGACCAAAGAGGCCGTGGAGCGGATCGCAGCGATCGAGCGGGAGCGTTACAGCGATTTTTGCGTGGAGCTTGAGCCGCTGGAGGAGTTCTACGAGGCGGAAGAATATCATCAGAATTACCTCGACAAGAACCCGAAGGGGTATTGCCACATCGGCGCGGGACAGATCGCATGGATGGAACAGATCCTTATCGATCCCGCCGACTACAAGCGTCCCGAGCAATCCGAGATCAAAGAGCGCCTTACGGAGCTTCAGTATCGGGTCACGCAGGAAAATGACACGGAAGAGCCCTTCAACAACGAGTTCTGGGACTTCTTTGCACCGGGCATTTACGTTGACATCGTATCCGGAGAGCCGCTGTTCTCCTCTCTGGACAAATTTGAAAGTCCCTGCGGCTGGCCGGCCTTCTCCAAGGGAATTGACGTGAATACGTTTTTCTTTGCTCTGGACACCTCCCATGGCATGGAGCGGCTGGAAGTGAGAAGCCGCGCGGCCAACTCCCATCTGGGACACGTCTTCCAGGGCGAGCCAACCTCTCCCACGGGAAACCGCTTCTGCATCAACAGCGCCGCGCTGCGGTTTGTCCCCTACGAGCAAATGGACGCGGAGGGCTACGGATATCTGAAGTTCCTCTTTGCAGAGGAGGATGGCAGCTATGTCACAATTACCGCCCAACAGGCAAAGGAGATGATCGACGCGGGCGGGGTGTTCGTCGTCGACGTGCGGGAGGATTCCGAATACCGGGATGCTCACATTCCCGGCGCGATCTCGCTGCCGCTCAGCACGCTGGACGAAAGCCGTGCAAACTCGGCTTTTGCGGACAGGGACAGCGTTCTTCTCCTCTACTGCCGTAGTGGAAACCGCAGCAAGACCGCCGCCGAGCGTTTTGTGGAAATGGGCTATACCAATGTGTATGAGTTCGGCGGAATTCTTGACTGGTCTTACGAAACCGTTGCCGGGGCGAAAAGCTAACACCCAATTTAACGAGCGGGGAAAAGGTCACCCGATACGCGGTGCGCCTTTTCCCTGTTGCATTGGTGTTAAAAATGCGCTAAACTGCTTTTGTAAAATCAAGGTTCTCCGGCGCATTTTTTACTACGCTGAAAGGAAAGAAACCCTATGACCTATGACCTCATCATCCGCGGCGGCACCGTGGTGGACGGCACGAACCGTCCCCCCTTCGCCGCCGACCTTTTCATCAAGGACGGACGCATTGCCGCCATCGGCAAAGATGACGGCGCCGAAGCCTCTCGCGTGATTGACGCGGCAGGCAAAATTGTCAGCCCCGGCTTTGTGGACATCCACACCCATTCCGACATCTGCCCTCTCGTCCCCTATCTCCCCGAGAGCAAGATCTATCAGGGCGTGACGAGCGAGCTTGGCGGCAACTGCGGCATCTCTATCCTTCCCTGCAGCGACGAGCGGCGCGCGGAAATCGAAAAATACTGCGCCAGCGAGCTGGAGATCCCCATGCTCGACACCCGCATCGTGACCTATACCACCCGCGCGTACGACGAGTACATCAAAGCCCGCCCCACCTCCAGCAACTACGGCATGCTCGTCGGCCACGGAACGCTGCGCGGCTGCATCATGGGCTTTGAGGATCGCGATCCCTCGGCGGAGGAGCTGGAAGCCATGCGCGAGCGGCTGGATCGCGAGATGAGCGAGGGCGCCTTCGGCCTTTCCCTCGGCCTTGCCTATCCCCCCAGCTGCTTTGCCAAGACGGAGGAGCTGGTTTCCCTTGCGGAGATCGTCGCCAAGCACGGCGGCATGCTGGCCGTCCATATGCGCGACGAGACCGGCGGCATTCTCGATTCCATCCGCGAGATGATCTACATCGCCGAGCAAACCGGCGTCCATGTGCAGATTTCCCACCTCAAGATCATGCAGAAGACCAACTGGCACCTCGCCGACGCAGCCATCGCCCTCATTGACGGGGCCAACGCCCGGGGACTCCGCGTCACCTGCGACCAGTACCCCTACACCGCCTCGGCGCTGGCTCTGTCCGCCTTCCTCCCCCATTGGGCGCACGACGGCGGCATGGAGGCCATGATGGAGCGGGTGCACCACCCG
>JAFQKV010000004.1 GCA_017414715.1 Clostridia bacterium | reverse complement strand
CGGGACGGGTGGTGGCAAGCTCAATGTAGCCGGAGCCGTCGGCGAAGGGATAGCGGATGTGCCAGAAATGGCCAGCCTGATCCTCGTATTCCACCTCGGCATCGGAGATGGACGTCAGGCAATGGGGGCACCAGTTGATGATGCGCTCGCCGCGGTAGATGAGGCCCTTCTCATAGAGGCGGATAAAGACCTCCTTGACGGCGCGGCTGCAGCCCTCGTCCATGGTGAAGCGCTCGCGCTCCCAGTCGCAGGAGGAGCCCATCTTCTTGAGCTGGGAGATGATGCGTCCGCCGTACTGCTCCTTCCACTTCCATGCGCGCTCAAGGAAGGCCTCGCGGCCGATATCGTCCTTGGTGACACCCTCGGCGCGCATGGCCTCAACGATCTTGGCCTCGGTGGCGATGGAGGCATGGTCGGTGCCGGGCAGCCACAGGGTCTCAAAGCCGTGCATCCGCTTGTAACGGATGAGGATATCCTGCAGGGTGTTGTCCAGCGCATGGCCCATATGCAGCTGGCCGGTGATGTTGGGCGGGGGGATAACGATGCAGAAGGGGGGCTTTGCGGGGTTGGGCTCGGCATGGAAATAGCCGCCGTCCAGCCACTTCTGATAGATGCGGTCCTCCGTGGACCGCGGATCATAGATCTTGGGTAATTCCTGTCTCATGTTTTTATATGCTCCAAAATATGATTGTTTGATTGACTCAGATGCGGTCCCAGGCAAGGGCCTGTGCGGCGAGGGCGGCCTCAGTGGCGTTGACGGCGTCGGCAGAGGTCAGCAGGGGCTTGTGCTCGCGGTTGGTGAAGTAGAGAAGGGCGTCCATGACGCAGTCGTTCTCGGGCTCGACCAGAGCGACCTTATGGGGCTTGCGCTTGTTGTTGTAGAGGGTGACGGTGTTCTTGGTTACGTCGATGAAGATCTGGCCCTCGGTACCGGTGACAACAAAGGTCACGTCGCCGTGGGAGGGGAAGGCATCGGGAGTCATCCAGTTGACGTGGACGTAGGCGGCGCTGCCGTCAGCCATGCGCAGCATGCACTGGCCGCAGTCCTCAAAGTCGGTGTAGCGGGGGGTGTTGCGGTTGGCGGTGAAGGAGGCGAGAACATCCTGTACCTCGCAGCCGGTGAAGTAGCGGGCAAGGTCAATGTCGTGAATACCGATATCGTTGATGATGCCGCCGTAGAGCCGGCTGTCAAACATCCAGGCACCGCGGGCGGGAGCGTTGAGCCGGTGGGGGCGCTGCAGGACCATGCTGACGACCTTGCCGATGGCACCCTTGTCGATAAGCTGCTTTGCGGTATGTACGATGGGGGTGTAGCGCTCGGTCAGCAGCAGGAAAAGGCGGCGGTCGGGGCAGTCGCGGAGAGCAGCGTTGATGAGCTCAAGATCCTCAAAGTTGGTGGCCATGGGCTTATCGGTGATAACGTCAAGACCGGAATAGATGGCGCGGACGATCTTCTCGGGGCGCTTTGCATTGACATCGGCGGTCAGCAGAACGTTGGCACCGCTTTTCTCCAGCAGCTCCTCAAAATCGTCATATACGGGGCAGGAGAACATCTCGCCGAAAGCGGCGGCCTTTTCCTTGTCGTAATCGTCGTAGATACCGACGATGGATACGCCCTCGAGCGCTGCGAGATGCTGAGCCACGCTGCGGCCGTGGTTGTGAGCAAGTCCGGCAAAGGCAATTCTGATGTCCATGGTAATATTTCCTTTCAAATGCATAGTAATACAATTTTACAATTTATCATTATACCTCAATCTTCCGCCATTTGCAAGGGGAAAAGGCACTGCGGCGGTGCCGGTTGACATTTTTTGCCGGGTTTGATAAAATGAATACAAAAATGCGGTTGAAAAAGGCAAAAATCGCATAATGGGAGCAGACCGTGGCAGAGAAAAAACATCTGGAGATCTACTATATCCGACATGCCGACCGGGCAGGAACGGGCAGCGGCGACCGGCCGAAATACGACAATGACCTGTCAGAGCTTGGACATGCCCAGGGAAGGGCGCTCTCCGAGCGCTTTGCGGGTATGCATTTTGATGCCGTGCTCACAAGCCCCATGGTACGCTGCGTGGAGACCTGCGGCTATGCGCTTGCCAAATGCGCCCACCGCCCCCCGGTGGAGATCTGTCAGGCTCTCATCGAAAAGGGGACGCCGGCGGGCTATCACGGTCAGAGCCTTGACTATCTTTCCCGGTACTGTGAGGGAGTCTGCGCCTGCCCGGATGCCGTTTTCGGCGGAGAGGCGCAGATCTTTGAGAGCCAGACCAAGGCAGAATGCCTGGAACGCGCCGCCGCCTTTAACGACTATCTGCGCCGCCGCTTTGCCTTCGGGCAGCGCATCCTTGTCTGCAGCCACGGTACCCTCGGAAACAGCATCCTGCAGACGGCGGTCAGTCTGCGGCGGGAAGAGATCGCCGATTTTATTTTTACGCTTTATTACACCTCGGTGTCCAAATATAAGTTCTCCGAGGACGGACGGGAGCGCATCTCATTTGTAAACGATATTTCCCACCTGCACGGGCTGATGGGGAATATTGAGGATAAAATGTAAAACATAATTTAAATAAGGAGAATATGACCATGGCAGAAGTTGAAAAGCTTGAGATATTCCATATCCGGCATGCAGAGCCGCAGGCGGGAACCAACGAGGATCGTCCGGTCTGCGACGCACGCCTCTCTCCCCTTGGTGAGCAGCAGGCAGCACTCCTTGGCGAGCGCTTTAAGAACATCCATTTCGATGCCGTCTTCTGCAGCCCCCTTGTCCGCTGCGTGCAGACGGCGGCGGGTGCCATCTCCCAAATGGAGGAGAAGCATACCATTGAGCTCATCCCCGAGATCATCGAGCGCAACACCCCCATCGGCTACCACGGTCAGTCGGTGGAATATCTCACCCGTTTTTACGACAAGATCCGTCTCTGCCCGGACCACATCTGGGGTCCCGCCGACCGGCAGTTTGATTCCATCACCAAGCAGAGCGCGCTGGAACGCGCCCGCGCCGTGCATCTCTATCTGCGGGAGCGCATGGGCTTCGGCAAGCGTATTCTCGTCTGCAGCCACGCCATGTTCGGCAACAACTTCCTGCAGGCCGGTGTCAGCCTGCTGGAGGAGGAGCGCGCCCAGTTTATCCTGACCCTCTACCATTCCTCCGTCACCAAATATAAGTACACCTCCGACGGCACCGAGCGCATCTCCTTCTCCAACGACATCTCCCACCTGCGTCCCCTCCTGCCGGATTACGAGTGCATCGTGTAATACCTATATAAAAATATGTGAGGATAAAATGCTCTGCGAGGGCTTTGGTTTCGCAGAGCATTTTTTTTGCACCGCGTTGTCCGCTACGGGTGCACGCCTGTTTTTGTAAAAAGAACAAATTCCCTCTTGCAATTTGTTTTCGGCTGTGCTATACTATCCGTAATTTCCATATGGAATGTAAGCGCAGCGACGGAAGAACCGGCGTGCTGCGACCCCGGAAAGAGAGAGCCGACGTAAGGTGTGAGTCGGACCGGGCGCACCGCTTTTCCGCTTCCCGAGCGTCCGGCGATGAGTCGGCGGGCCGGCGGCCCTTATCCCGCCCTACGAGTGGTTCCGGTGTGTCTTTTGCCGGGGCAATTTGGGTGGCAACACGGAGTATATCCGTCCCATGTTTTATGCGTGGGACGGATTTTTTATTTTCACAATTTACAACCGAAAGGAGATCTTTATACATGCTGGATATTCGTTTTGTTCGCGAGAATCCCGAACTGGTCAAGGAAAACATCCGCAAAAAGTATCAGGATCACAAGCTGACTCTGGTGGACGAGGTCATCGAGCTGGACCGCCAGTGCCGCGCCGCAAAGCAGGCGGCCGACGATCTGCGCGCCGAGCGCAACAAGTATTCCAAGATGATCGGCGGCCTGATGGCCAAGGGTCAGCGCGAGGAGGCCGAGGCTGCCAAGAAGCTGGTCACCGAGAAGGCCGAGGCCCTTGCCGCCGCCGAGAAGCAGGAGGAAGAGCTTGCCGAGGCCGTCAAGAAGATCATGATGGTCATCCCCAACATCATCGGACCCGAGGTGCCCATCGGCAAGGACGACAGCGAGAACGTGGAGGTCCAGCGCTACGGTGAGCCCGTGGTGCCCGATTTTGACGTTCCCTATCATACCGATATCATGGAGACCTTCGCCGGCATCGATCTGGATGCCGCCCGTAAGGTGGCCGGCAACGGCTTCTATTATCTGATGGGAGATATCGCCCGGCTGCACTCCGCCGTCATCTCCTACGCCCGCGACTTTATGATTGACCGCGGCTTTACCTACTGCATCCCCCCCTACATGATCCGCAGCGAGGTGGTCACCGGCGTGATGAGCTTTGCGGAAATGGAAGCCATGATGTACAAGATCGAGGGCGAGGATCTCTTCCTCATCGGTACCTCCGAGCATTCCATGATCGGTAAGTTCATCGACACCATCCATGACGAGGCGGCGCTGCCCTACACCCTGACCAGCTACTCCCCCTGCTTCCGCAAGGAAAAAGGTGCCCACGGTCTGGAGGAGCGCGGCGTTTACCGCATCCATCAGTTCGAAAAGCAGGAGATGATCGTCGTCTGCCGTCCCGATGAGAGCCCCGTGTGGTTTGACAAGCTCTGGCAGAACACCGTGGATCTCATCCGTTCCATGGATATCCCCGTCCGTACGCTGGAGTGCTGCTCCGGCGATCTCGCCGATCTGAAGGTCCGTTCCATCGACGTGGAGGCCTGGTCCCCCCGCCAGAAGAAATATTTCGAGGTGGGCTCCTGCTCCAACCTCGGCGATGCCCAGGCCCGCCGCCTGAAGATCCGTGTCAACGGAAAAAAGGGCAAATATTTTGCCCACACCCTCAACAACACCGTCGTTGCCCCGCCGAGAATGCTCATCGCATTCCTGGAGAACAACCTGCAGGCCGACGGATCCGTCCGTATCCCCGAAGCCCTGCGTCCCTACATGGGCGGCAAGGAAAAACTGGAGCCCAAGGCGTAAATCCCGCCTTCCGCATATAATAGAAAGACAAATTAATTTTTCCGGAGGAAAAGAAAATGAGCTACGATCGCGTTTACAACTTCTCTGCGGGCCCGTCCATGCTGCCCGTTCCCGTTCTTGAAAAGGCTGCCGCCGAAATGCTTAACTACAACGGCAGCGGTATGTCCGTCATGGAGATGAGCCACCGCTCCAAGGCCTACGAGGAGATCATCAACGCCTGCCGCGACAAGCTGCGCGCTGTGATGGCTATCCCCGAGAATTATGAGATCCTCTTCCTGCAGGGCGGTGCCTCCTCCCAGTTCGCCATGGTCCCCTTAAACCTTATGAACGGCACCGGCATTGCCGACTATGCCGTCACCGGTCAGTTCTCCAAGAAGGCCTATCAGGAAGCCAAGCGCTATGGCGATGCCCGTCTTGCCGCCTCCAGCGAGGACCGCAACAACACCTACATCCCCGCGCAGGATGCCCTGAAGCTCTCTGATGATGCCGACTACATGCACATCTGCTTCAACAACACCATCTACGGCACCAAGTGGAACTACATCCCCGAGACCAAGTGTCCCCTCGTTGCCGATATGTCCTCCTGCATCCTCTCCGAGCCCGTGGATGTCAGCCGCTTCGGTCTCATCTATGCCGGTGCCCAGAAGAACATGGCACCCGCCGGTCTGACCGTCGTCATCGCCCGCAAGGATCTGCTGGGCAAGGCCCGCGACATCACCCCCACCATGTTCAACTATCAGATCCATGCCGACGGCGAGAGCATGTACAACACCCCGCCCACCTATCCCATCTACGTCTGCAAGCTGGTGCTGGAGTGGATCGAGAGCCTCGGCGGTCTTACAGAGATGCAGAAGATCAACGCCGCGAAGGCTGCCATTCTCTACGATTATCTCGACGAGAGCGCCCTCTTCAAGAACCCCGTGGAGAAGGAAGCCCGCTCCAT
Organism: Clostridia bacterium; assembly: GCA_017414715.1. Classification (GTDB taxonomy): domain Bacteria; phylum Bacillota; class Clostridia; order Oscillospirales; family QAMX01; genus RGIG1911. The sequence goes on along the minus strand of JAFQKV010000004.1, from coordinate 2,860 downwards.
GATGAACGTCACCTTCGTCACCGGCAACGCCGATCTTGATGCCGCCTTCTGCAAGGAAGCCGGAGCCGCCGGTTTCGTTTCCGTCAAGGGCCACCGCTCCGTGGGCGGTATGCGCGCCTCCATCTACAACGCCATGCCCGTTGAGGGTGTGGAGAAGCTCGTTGCCTTCATGAAGGACTTCGAGTGCAAGAACAAGTAAGCCAATAAGAGGTTACAGAAACATGTATAACATTAAGCTTCTCAATAAGATCAGCCCTGTGGGCACCGCCCTCTTTGACAAGTCTGTCTACAACGTGGGCGAGGATGTGGAGAATGAGGACGGAATCCTCCTGCGCTCCGCCGATATGCACAGCTACGAGATGAAGGAGAATCTCCTTGCCATCGCCCGTTCCGGTGCCGGCACCAACAACATTCCCGTCAATGACTGTGCCGAGAAGGGCATCGTTGTCTTCAACACCCCCGGTGCCAATGCCAACGCCGTTAAGGAGCTTGCCATCTGCGCGCTGCTGCTCTCCTGCCGTAAGATCTCCGATGCCATCGTCTGGGCCAAATCCATCGCCGGTGAAGGCGATGCCATCCCTAAGATGGTGGAAAAGGGCAAGGGTCAGTTCGTCGGTCCCGAGCTTGCCGGCAAGAGCCTCGGCATCATCGGCCTCGGTGCCATCGGTGCGAAGCTTGCAAATATCGCCCGTTCCCTCGGCATGACCGTCTACGGTTACGATCCCTTCATCACCGTTGATGCTGCCTGGCAGCTCAAGACCGATATCCGCCATGCCCTCTCCGAGGAGGAAATCTACGCAAACTGCGATTTCATCTCCATGCACATTCCCTGCAACGATCAGACCCGCGGCAAGTTCTGCGCCGAGACCTTCGCAAAGATGAAGGACGGTGTCCGCATCATCAACCTCGCCCGCGGTGAGCTGGTCAACGATGACGATATGGCCGCGGCTCTCGAGAGCGGCAAGGTCGCCTGCTACGTCACCGACTTCCCCAACGCAAAGACCCTTGCCATGCCCGGCGCCGTCTGCATTCCCCACCTCGGTGCTTCTACCCCCGAGAGCGAGGACAACTGTGCAAAGATGGCTACCGAGCAGATGATTGATTACCTCGAGAACGGCAACATCAAAAACTCCGTCAACTTCCCCAATGTCGCCATGGAGCGCAGCGCCGGCTCCGTCCGTCTCTGTGTCATCCACCGCAACATCCCCAACATGATCTCCACCGTCTCTGCCGCCATGGCAGCCAAGGGCATCAACATCGAGAACATCATCTCCAAGTCCAAGAAGGATTTTGCCTACACCGTGCTTGACGTGGTGGGCGATGTATCCGATGCCACCCTCCAGCACCTCTATGAGGTGGAGGGCATCATCCGTGTCCGCGTTATCAAGTAAAATTCATCCCGAAAGGCAGTGCGCATCATGGCCGCTAACGGACGTTTCCGCACCTCCGTCTTCGGAGGCTACAACTGCAACGATGTCATCACCTTCATCACCGAGGAGAACCGCCGCTTCCAGGCCGCAAAGTCCGGCCTGGAGGGGGAGATCGCCGCGCTGAAGGAGGAAAAGACCTCCCTTTCCGCTGCCCTTGCGGCGGCGGAGACGGAGCGGGATTCCCTTCGGGCCGCCGGAGAGCGCGCAGAGGAGCTGCGCCTCCGGGCGGAGACCGCCGAGACCGCGCTGGAGGCCAAGGAAAACCTGCTGGGCGGCGTGCTTTCCGAAAATGCGGAGCTGAAGGCCCGCCTTGCGGAGCTGGAGCAGAAGTTCGGCGAGCTTTCCCGCGCCTGCGAGGATCTCGGGGCGGAGAAGCAGTATCTTGTCGATCTGGAGATCGCCGCCCGCCGCCGGGCGGATGCCGTCACCGAGGAAAGCGAGAAGCGGGTGGAGCTCATCTCCGCCACCGTGCGTGACCGGGTGGATTCCGCCGCAGGGATGCTCGGCCGCTTCAGCGAGGAGGCCGACCGCAAGGTGGCCGATGCTCTTACTGCTCTGAACGGGTATATGGAAATGCTCCGCGGTCTCAACGGTTCCTTTGCGGATACCCGTAAAGAGATGCTCTCCGCCGTGGAGGAGATCCGCACCGCCGGACTTCCCGCCCCTGAGGAAGAAATCGGAAATGACTGAGCCCAAGGCCTTCCGCACGGCGGAGCTGCGCGCCCGCGCAGGTGAACTGCATGCCGGAGATGCGCTGCGCCTATCCGGTGTGGTCTATACCGCCCGGGATGCGGCACATAAGCGCATCATGGCTGCCCTTGCGGCAGAGGAGGAGCTTCCCTTTCCGCTGCAGGATGCCGTCATCTATTATGCCGGGCCTACTGCCGCGCCGCCGGGGCACGTCATCGGCTCCTGCGGACCGACCACCTCCAGCCGAATGGATCCCTTTGCGCCCCGGCTGCTGGATCTTGGCCTTGCGGCCATGATCGGCAAGGGGGAGCGGTCGCCGGAGGTGGTGGAGGCTGTCCGCCGCAACCGTGCGCTCTATCTCTGCGCCATCGGAGGTGCCGGTGCCCTTGCCGCAAGGCATATCACCGCCTGCGAGGTCATTGCATATCCCGAATTGGGATGCGAGTCGGTCAAACGGCTGGTTTTTGAGGATTTCCCTCTCGTCTGTGCCATCGATTCCGAAGGAAACGATCTCTTCCGCGAAGGCCGGAAAAAATATGTAAAATAAGAAAAGAGCCCGAATTTTGGCGGGGCTTCGTAAAACAGTTATTTTGAAAAAAGCTTGAAAACGACTGTTTTCAAGGGACGGCGTGACTTCGGTCACGCCGTTTCCTTTTTCGCAAGTTCTTCCAAAGGGATAAAGCCGATGCCATCATATTCGATGTGGATCTTCTGTCTGCGCTTACCGCTGGATTTGTCGG
>JAFQKV010000032.1 GCA_017414715.1 Clostridia bacterium | reverse complement strand
GATGGCGGAGGGCACTATACGACGGAGCAGAGAATAAAAGATGAACAGCGAACCAATGAATTGAACACTATGAACTTAACGGTAGTAAGGATTTGCAACTTTGATATTGACCGAAATTTCCGCGGTGTATGTGCGTATATTGATCGTTTGGTGAAAAATTCTCTCCCTCAGTCACCTTCGGTGACAGCTCCCTCGTCAGAGGGAGCCTTGGCTGCTGCTGTTTCAAAACAATAAGTCAAAATCCTCCCTGTGAGAAATCTCGCAGGGAGGATTAACTGTTTTACGAAGACATAACCAAACCGGTGGGGTTTGCTTATGCAATGCCGAAAAAGCGGCAGGCATTACGGTAGGTGCGCTCGGCAAGGACTTCGGCATCCTCGCTAAGAAGCTCGGCGGCCCGGGCGACGGTGTGGCACACAAGGCGGCTGTCGCAGCGCTTGCCCCGGTGGGGCTCCGGGGCCATGTAGGGGGCATCGGTCTCGAACATCAGCCGGTCAGGGGGCAGCATGCGCAGAACCTCGTGGGCTTTGCGGGCGTTTTTGAAGGTCAGAACGCCGGTAAAGGAGATCATCCACCCCATATCCACCAGGATCTTTGCCATCTCCGCACTGCCGGAATAGCAGTGAAAAACACCGCGGACATCGGGAAATTCCCGTACGATATCCAGGGAATCGGCATGGGCCTCCCGGTCGTGCACGATGACGGGCAATCCCGTCTCGCGGGCAAGCTGCATCTGTGCGCGGAAAAGCTCCCGCTGCCGCGCGCGGGCATCCGCCTCCGTTACCCAATAGTAATCCAGTCCGATCTCACCGACGGCGACGACCTTCGGCTCCCGGCAAAGAGCCCGCAGGGCCTCAATATCGCCCTCTGCAGCCTCATCGGCATTCTCCGGATGGAAACCCACGGCGGCATACATATGGGGGTATTTTGCGGCGTATTCTACTGCCCTGCGGCTGGAGGGAATATCGCAGCCGGGATTGAGGGCAAGGGCAACGCCGGCCTCGGGCAGGGCGGTAAGAACGGCATCGCGATCCTCATCAAACTGGGTGGAATCGTAATGCGCGTGTGTGTCAAAAAGCAGCATACAAGACTCCTTTATCAGAAAGAGGCGGCGGCACAAGCCGCCGCCTCGGGTTTGGCAGGGAAGATGTCAGCAGAGCTTTGCGCCGGCGGGAATGGCATCGCTGACCATCAGGAGGTTGAGCTTCTCCTCGCCCTTTTCGGTGTGGACGGCGGAGATGAGCATACCGCAGCTTTCCAGTCCCATCATCTTGCGGGGAGGCAGATTGATGATGGCCACGAGGGTCTTGCCTACAAGCTCCTCGGGCTTGTAGTACTTTGCAATGCCGGAAAGGATCTGACGGTCGGTGCCGGAGCCGTCATCGAGGGTGAAGCGCAGCAGCTTGTCGCTCTTCTTGACGTTCTCGCAGGCCTTGACCTTCACAGCGCGGAAATCGGACTTGCAGAAGGTGGCAAAATCCACATTCTCTTCGGCGAAGGGCTCGATCTCCAGCGCGGGGAGAGCGGACTTGCGGGCTGCCTCTGCAGCGGCCTCAAGCTCGGCCAGCGCCTTCTCTGCGTCAATACGCGGGAAGAGATTTTCACCCTTGGTGGGAGCGGCCTCCTCGGAGAGTTTGCCCCACTCACCGGCACTTTCCCAGGTGCGGCAGCAGGCACAGGCGCCGATCTGATCAAACAGTTTTGCCATGCTTTCCGGCATGAAGGGAATTAGCATAATACCACAAATGCGGGCGGTTTCCAGCAGATTGTACATCACATGCGCCAGACGTGCGCCATTCGTCTCCATATCCTTAGCCAAAGCCCAGGGCATGGTTTCATCAATATACTTATTTGCACGGGCAATGACCTTGAAGACTTCCTCCAAAGCCTTATGAGGTGCATAGGCATCCATAGCGGCCTGATACTTATCGCGCAGAGAGGAGGCCATTTCGATCTGCTCAATATCAAAGGATTCGGGCGCATCCCAGGCTTTGCAGTTTCCGGGGAGTTTTCCGCCGAAATACTTGCCGACCATGGCGGTGGTGCGGGAAACCAGATTGCCGAGATCGTTGGCGAGATCGGTGTTGATGGTCTTGATCAGTAACTCGTTTGAAAAGTTTCCGTCGGAGCCGAAGGGGAAGGTGCGCATAAGGAAGAAACGCAGAGCATCCACGCCGAACATCTCGGCAAGGATGTAGGGATCGACCACGTTGCCCTTGGACTTTGACATCTTTCCGCCGTCCAGAAGCAGCCAGCCGTGACCGAAAACCTTCTTGGGTAGAGGTTCATTCATGCTCATGAGCATGGCAGGCCAGATGATGGAGTGGAAACGAACGATCTCTTTTCCTACGATGTGAACATCTGCGGGCCAAAAGTCTGCATAGTCATTGTAACGGTCATTTTCGTAGCCAAGAGCCGTAATGTAGTTTGATAATGCATCAACCCAAACATAGACCACGTGGCCGGGATCAAAGTCAACAGGTACGCCCCAGGTAAAGGAGGTACGGGAAACACAGAGATCCTCCAGACCAGGCTTGATGAAGTTGTTTACCATTTCATGCACGCGACTGCGCGGTTCGAGGAAATCCGTGTTTTCCAGAAGATCCTGAATGCGGTCGGCATACTTGGAAAGACGGAAGAAGTAGGCCTCTTCCTCGGCATCCTGCACCTCGCGGCCGCAGTCGGGGCACTTGCCGTCCACCAATTGAGATTCCGTC
>JAFQKV010000031.1 GCA_017414715.1 Clostridia bacterium | reverse complement strand
GCGTAGGCTACGACCTCGCGCCATGCGGGAACGAGGCTCTTGATGGTCTCGGCAAAGTAATCGTCCAGCAGCAGGTTCTCCAGAGCGGAGTTCTTGTCGTAGGCTTCCTTGATCTTGCCGAGGAAGACGCTGCGGATGATGCAGCCGCCGCGCCACATAAGGGCGATGCCGCCGTAGTTCAGGTTCCAGCCGTAGGTCTTGGCAGCGGTGCGCATGAGGGTGTAGCCCTGGGCGTAGGAGATGATCTTGCTGGCGTAGAGAGCCTTGCGGATGCACTCTATGAAAGCGGCCTTGTCGCCTTCAAAGGCGGGAATGGTCTTGGGGAAGACCTTGCTTGCGGTAACGCGCTCACTCTTCATGGCGCTCAGGCAGCGGGCGAAAACGGCCTCGCCGATGAGGGTGAGGGGAACGCCTTCGTCCAGAGCGGAAACTGCGGTCCACTTGCCGGTGCCCTTCTGACCGGCGGTGTCCAGAATGTGCTCAACGGTGGTCTCGCCCTTCTCGTCCTTGTAGCCGAGAATGTCGCGGGTGATCTCAATGAGATAGCTGTCCAGCTCGGTGTTGTTCCATGCGGCGAAAACATCGTGCATCTCCTCGGCGCTCATACCAAGACCGTCGCGCATAAGCTGGTAAGCCTCGCAGATGAGCTGCATATCGCCGTACTCAATGCCGTTGTGGACCATCTTGACGAAGTGGCCTGCGCCGTTTTCGCCGACCCAGTCGCAGCAGGGAGCGCCGTCTTCAACTTTGGCGCAGATGCCCTGGAAGATGGGCTTGACAGCGGGCCATGCGGCGGGAGAACCGCCGGGCATCATGGAAGGACCGCGCAGGGCACCCTCCTCGCCGCCGGAAACGCCGGTGCCGATGTAGAGAAGTCCTTTGGACTCAACATACTCGGTGCGGCGGATGGTGTCGGGGAAGTGGGAGTTGCCGCCGTCGATGATGATGTCGCCCTCCTCCAGCAGGGGGATAAGGGTGTCGATCATGGCATCGACCGCAGAGCCTGCCTTGATCATCATCATGACCTTACGGGGCTTCTCCAGATTGTCCACCAACTCCTGCAGGGTGTAGGTGCCGATGATATTCTTTCCGGCTGCACGACCCTCAACAAAGTTTTTGACCTTGTCGGTGGTGCGGTTGAAGACCGCCACGGTGAAGCCCTTGCTTTCCATATTCATTACGAGGTTCTCGCCCATAACGGCAAGACCGATCAGACCGATATCCGCTTTTTTCATGTTTCTATTCTCCTCAAAATATGATTTTCAGCGTTTGACGCGGGCGTTGCCTTCCCAGATGCTCCACACCTGCTCCTCATCGGCGGGGGTGCCGTAGTCGGTGAGCAGGGTGGTGACCAGTGCACCGGAGGCCCAGCCGAACTGGATCCACTTCTCCGGCTCCCACTGGCGCAGATAGGCATACAGCATACCGCCGACAAAGCCGTCACCGCCGCCGATGCGGTCGAGAACGGGGATGGGACGGGGCTCGACCACGTGCCAGTTGTCATTCTCCAGCAGAATGGCACCCCAGAGGTGCTGATTGGCGCTCTCCACCTGACGGAGGGTAGTGGCATAAACGGAAACGTTGGGATATGCCTCACGCACACGCATGATCATGCCCTTGAAGCTGTCGATCTTGCCGGTGATGCCCTTGCCGCCGGCCTCGGGGCCCTGAATGCCGAGACAGAGCTGGAAGTCCTCCTCGTTGCCGATGAGGATATCGGAAACGGAGGCGATCTCCGCAAAGATGGCGGCAAGCTCCTCCTCGCGGCCCTTCCAGAAGGAGGCGCGGTGATTTAAGTCAAAGGAGATCTGGGTGCCGTACTTTGCGGCGGCGCGGGCAAGCTCCAGGCAGAAGATGCCGGTCTCGTGGGAAAGGGCTGCGATCAGGCCGGAAAGGTGCAGCACCTGCACGCCCTCCTCGCCGAAGATGCGCTCCAGATCAAAGTCTGCCACGTTGAGGGTACGGCCGACCTCACCGGCGCGGTCGTTGGCCACGCGGGGACCGCGCATGCCGTAGCCGCTGTCGGCGATGTTAAACTGATGGCGATAGCCCCAGGGGCCGCCCTGCTCAATCTCCTTGCCTTCCCAGTCGATGCCGCGGCGGCCAAGATCCGCCTGAATGAATTTCGCAATGGGGCTGTCCTTAACAAAGGTGGTCAGCACCTTTGTCTTGAGGCCGAGGGCCGCAGAAATGGAAAGGACGTTGCTTTCCGCGGAAGTGGCCTGCATATAGAAGGTATCGCTGGTGTGAACGGGCTGGCGCACGGTGGGTGTAATGCGCACACCCATGCTGGTGGGAACGACCAGCGCATATTTGCAGTTGGGCTTGAGGGCTTTGCTCATGGTATACATACCTCCATTTGATTTTTGTGCATGTTTACCATATTATACGGCAAAGCCCCCGGCACTGTCAAGGCAGTTTCGTCGTAAATCCGGCGTTTCTCCCGTAAGCGCGGCGCGGAGATCCTCTGCCCGCCCAAGATATCTTCCCCACTCCCGCACGCGGGCACATTCCGCCGCCGTGAGGCGAGACCCATATTCTCCGGCCACCGTCCCGCACGCCCCGAGAAGGCAGAGACGGCCCTCGGCCTCCCACAGCTCTCCGCCTCCGCCGCACGCCGTCAGATAATCGGCAAGATCGTCAAAGCAGGAAAACCGCAGGCCGCCGAAGCTCCTCCGCCAGAAAAAAAGCAGCCGCACGCCTCCGTCATACTGTTCAAATTCCACCTCGGTCCCCGCCGGAAAAAGCCGCCTTGCAAGCTCCTGCGGGGTACAGCGTTCCCCCCGTTCCAGCTGAACCACGGCGCAGCGCCGGTTGGATAATATGACCTGCATATCTATGTACCCGCCCTTCAGAATTTCGTATACCCCATTGTAGCACGAGCCTTCCCCCCTCTCAACCCACACATTTTTCCATTCTCCCTTCCCCGGCATTTCCGAAAGCTGCAAATTCTTTTACTTTTATGCACAAAAAGCCTCGTGTTTTGCGCGCAAATATTATCCTTTTTCTGCTTGACAGCCACCCGTTTTCGCGCTATAATACCGAAGTTCGCGTAAAATCTTCCTATGTATTATTACAGCGCCCCCTGCGCGCAGAAAGAAGCATATATCATGGCCGTATTGTTCAGCATTTCCGTGGCCCTCATGGCCGGTCTGCTCATGTCCCGTCTGATCAAGCCCCTGAAGCTGCCTGCCGTCACCGCCTATCTCGTGGCCGGCATCCTCATCGGCCCTTACGTGCTCGGCGCCGCCGGCATTGAGGGCCTCGGCTTCCCGACGATGGAATATCTCAAGAGCTTTGAGATCATGTCCCAGGTCGCCCTCGGCTTCATCGCCTTCGCCATCGGCAACGAGTTCCGCCTTTCCCAGCTCCGCGCCACCGGCAAGGCTGCCACCGTCGTCGCCATCGTGCAGGCCATCACCGCCACCCTCTTTGTGGACGTTGCCCTCATCGCCCTGCACTTTATCATGCCCGACAAGCTTTCCATCTCCGCCGCGCTGGTGCTCGGCGCCATCGCCACCGCCACCGCCCCCGCCGCGACCCTGATGGTCGTCCGGCAGTACAAGGCCAAGGGCCCCGTCACCTCCATGCTGCTGCCCGTGGTCGCGCTGGACGATGCCATCGGCCTCATGGTCTTCGCCATTTCCTTCGGTGTTGCCCGTGCCCTTTCCAGCGGCGCCTTCAGCCTCATCTCCGTGCTGGTCGAGCCCCTCGTCGAGGTGGTCGCCTCCCTGCTTCTCGGCTCCGTGATGGGCATCCTGCTCACCCTTGTGGAGCGCTGCTTTAAGTCCAACTCCAAGCGCCTCTCCATCACCATCACCTTCGTGCTCTTCACCGTGGCGCTCTCCATGCTGAAGTTCCACATCGGCCCCGTGCACGTCGGCTTCTCCTCACTTCTCGTGTGCATGATGCTCGGCACCGTCTTCTGCAACCTCTGTGACTTCTCCGCCGAGCTGATGGAAAAGGCCGACAAGTGGACGGCTCCCCTCTTCGTGCTCTTCTTCGTGCTCTCCGGCGCAGAGCTTGAGCTCTCCGTCTTCTCCGAGATCGCCATCATCGGCATCGGTCTTGTTTACATCCTCTTCCGTTCCGCCGGTAAGATCCTCGGCGCCACCGCCGGCAGCAAGATGATGAAGTGCGACGAGAACATTACCAAATACCTCGGCATCACCCTGCTTCCCCAGGCGGGCGTTGCCCTCGGCATGTCCCTGACCGCCACCCAGACCATGGGCGCGGAGGGTGCCCTTGTGCGCAATATTGTCCTCTTCTCCGTGCTCATCTATGAGCTGGTGGGCCCGATGCTGACCAAGATCGCCCTCACCCGCGCCGGCGATATCACCCCCAAGGCCGATGCCGGTCTCGTTGTCTCCACCGAAGAGGACGACGAGGAATAACATATCCATGCAAGGTATAAGAGCCGCTGTTTTGAAAAACAGCGGCTCTTATTTTATTCTCTTTCAATGCGGACTCGGGGAAAACTCTTCTCCAGGTCTTCAAACACTTCCTTCAGGCTTTGCGTCAGCTTTTCCGCGCCCATAATCGTGATGGTCGCGGCTCTTCCGTCCGCGAATCGCTCCCAAAGGTAATCCCACAACGCATCCGCATTGCAGCCGTATGCGGCAGGAAAAGAAAAGGCCTGTGCGAAAATTTTGTGCATCTCGTTTTCGGTCCGTGCATAACGCACATCGATCGCTGTGTTTTCGCCTTTTTTCATCGCTATCCCTCCTGCCCATCCAATTCTATTATAACCCATTTCGAACAGAATGTGAAGTAAAGTTGCCTTATTGGTTGTAATACTGCGCCTGGGCGTTCCAAAGGGCGTGGTATTTGCCCTCGGTGTCGGCAAGCAGCGCCTCGTGGCTTCCCTGCTGCACCACGCGGCCGTGATCGAACACGGCGATCTCGTCGCAGAACTTGCAGGAAGACAGCCGGTGGCTGATATAGACCGCCGTGCGGTCACCGGAGATCTCCGCAAAGTGCTCGTAGATCTCCGCCTCGGCCACCGGATCCAGGGATGCCGTCGGCTCATCAAGAATGATAAAGGGCGCGTCCTTATAGAGGGCGCGGGCGATGGCCACCTTCTGCGCCTCGCCGCCGGAGAGATCGACGCCGCTCCTGTCATAACCCTTGGTGATGTAGGTCTCGATCCCGTCGGGAAGGGCATCCAGCTTTTCTCCAAAGCCCACCTTGCGCAGGCATTCCTCCACGCGGGCGGGATCTCCCTCCCCGGCGGCGACGATCTGCCGCAGGCAGAAGGCAGGCAGGCTATAGTCCTGAAAGACCACGGCAAACACCCGGTAGTAATCCTCGGGGTCGTATTTGCGGATGTCAATGCCGTTTAGGAGGATCTCCCCCTCCGTGGGATCATACAGGCGGCAGAGGAGCTTGATAAAGGTGGTTTTGCCGCTGCCGTTTTCCCCCACCACCGCAAGGCGGGAGCCGACGCGGAAGCGGAGGCTGACGTTTTTGAGGGCAAAATCCTCTGCCCCGGGATAGCGGAAGGAGACATTGCGGAACTCCACCTCGTATTCCCGGTCACGCCGCTTTTCCACCGACAGGGTACCCTGATACATCTCCTCCGGAATATTGAGAAAATCCAGCCCCAGCTTGATAAAGGGCGCCTCAACGCGCACCTTGCCCGCAAAGCTCAACAGCTCGGACACGCCGCTTGCCACGCGGCTGATGGAGGCCACGTACTGCGTTACCGCGCCGATGCCAAAGGCACCGGCCCAGGCCTTGAGGCAGACGTAGAGATAAACCGCGCCGCTAAAGAGCTGAGAGGCGGCGGCACCGGAGGCGTAGAGAAGTCCAACTTTGCCTCGCATCATCTTTGCAAAGAGGCCGCGAGAGAAAAATGTGTTTTCCTTGTCGGTGTTATACCGGTCAGAGAATTTCTCCAACCGGAAAAGCCGAATATCCGTTGCAATTTTGCGTTTTATACCCAAGTATCCAAAATGCAAAAAAAGGTTTTCTGCCCGCACGAATTCTCCCGCAACGTTTGCCACGATTTGTCCTGCACGGTTTGAGAGCGCCGGAGGAAGCAGACTCGCAAGCAGGATAAGCCCTGCCGCGAGGATGAGCATTGCCGGCCGGTCAAGCACCTGCAGCGCACCGCCGGCGGGCGGCACCCGGCTTTGGAAGAAGGACAGGGTCATGCCAACGCCCGCAAGGATAGAAGCCACCGCAGAGATAAGTCCTTCGAAAATGTCAATAGCGTCACCGATCGAATGCCCCGCGTTATGCCAATTTTTCTGAACGGTAAAAAAATGCTGCTGTACTGCAGTATCCTCACATTTAACATAATCCATGCGGAGAAGTTTTTCCGCATATAGCCGCTCATGGCGTCGCCAAGTAGTCCATCTCACCGCCCCGCGCCAGCGTTCCAGAAACGCACTCGCAAGGGAGATCAGTGCTGCGCAGATTAGCGCAAGCCCTGCCCAGAGCATGAGCTTCTGCGGATCCTTATCCCCGGCAAGCTCATCCACCAGCCGCGCGGAAAACCAGATGCCGGCGTAGGGGCTGACGGCGGCAAAGATGCGCACTACAAGGCCGGAGATTACAAGCTCAGGCATCTCCCGCAGGAAGAGACGGAAGCTCGCCCATACAACGCTGAAGGCTTCCCGGCGGGAAAGCTGCTTTTTTGCGTCAGTTTTCTTCATGTGTCTCCCCTCCTTCCCGGTAATAGCGGCTCTGTATCTCAAAAAGCTCCGCATAGCCGCCGCCGGCAGCCACCAGCTCCTCGTGGGTGCCCGTCTCGGCCACCCTGCCATCGGCAAGATAGATCACCCGGTCGCAGAAGCGGGTGGAGGCCAGCCGATGGGAGATGTACACCGAGGTTTTGCCCCGGGACATCTCGTTATATTTTGCGTAGACCTTGGCCTCGGCCAGGGGATCGAGGGCGGCGGTGGGCTCATCAAGCACGAGCAGCTCCGCCGGCTTATAGAGGGCGCGGGCCATCATCAGCCGCTGGGTCTCGCCCCCGGAGAACATGACGGCCTCCTCATAAACCTCGCGGTTCAGGAGTGTGTCAAAGCCCTGGGGCAGGCTTTCGATCTTCTCCGTAAGCCCCGCCATCTCCGCCGCCCGGCGGACGCGGTCCATATCGATATCCGTATCCGACTGGGCAATATTTGCCGCGACGGACAGGGCGAGGATCTGAAAATTCTGGAATACGGCGGAGATACACCCGTAATAGGCCCGGCGGTCAAGGGTGCGGATATCCACGCCGTTTAACAGCACCCGCCCCTCCGTGGGATCAAGAAAGCCGCAGAGCAGCAGGACGAGGGTGGTTTTTCCCGCGCCGTTTCTGCCCACAACGGCAAGCTTCTCGCCGGGACGGAGGATAAGATCCACGTCCTTCAGCACGGGCACATCCGCATCCGGATAGGTAAAGGAGACCTTTTCCATGCGGATCTCATACCCCTTCTCCCCCGCCGGAGGCAGGGGATCCCCATCCTCAAAGCGGAAGGGCTCGGGATATTCCAAAACTTCCATCACCTCCGAGAGGATGATGCTCTGCTTATGCAGGGTGTTTGCATTGTTGAGGATACCGCGCACCCATCCGGAAAAGCCGCCCACCACGGAGAAATAAAGCAGAAATTCCGAGGCAGAGAGCCCATCCCGCAGCACCATGCCGATGAGATAGGCATAGGCAACGCCGTTCTGCAGAAGGACCAGCAGAAGGTTTACCACCTTTCCCCAGAGATAGGCGCCCTCCTCCCGGCGCTTGAAGGCGACGCAGGCGCCGATGGCCTCCCGCCAGAGCTCCGCAAGCCAGGGGCGGAGTCCGAAAATGCGGATATCCTTGGCAAGCTCATTTTTCCGGATATCATTCGAAAGATACCCGGTCCGTATCTCATGGGCAATCGCTTCATCCCTGTGCCGCTGAAGCCAGCCGTTCAGCCATCGGTTGATCCACCAGCCGGTCACGGCGGTGACGAAGATAACGGCGATGAGCAGCGGCTGCGCCCCGGAGAGCAGCACGCAGTAAACGGTAAAGCCCGCCATATTCTGCAGAAGCCCCTGCAGCGTGTCCCAGATCCCCTCGGTCGGCTCCTGATTGTATTCAGTTGCCCGTTTTGCTGCCTTCGCCTTTTTATCAAAATCCTTCACAAGCAGATTCTGGTATGCCGTGGTCCCGCATTTGTGCACGATTTTGCCAAGAATCGCAGTACGCACAGTAAACCTTCCAAATTGCCAGTTTCGGCTTGTGTAGGTACTGAGCCCCTGCAGCAGCATGGTCACCCCCACAAAGCCGAGGATGGTGAGGCAAAGCTCACCAAGGCTTGCCCGCCGCTCCAGGGCGGCGAGAATGCCGGGGGTGATGAAGATGCCGACGAGATTCTGCCCGACGTTGAGGGCCACCAGCGAGAGCATAATGAAGATGACCTTCTTCTCCCGGATCTCCCAGGCGGTGCGGAGCATGAAGCCCACGGTCTGCCATTCGTTATATTTTGATTTTTTCTTTTCCTTTTCCATATCGGTATTTTGCCACCTGCCTTTCCTTGCATGCCCAATGTTACCACAAAAAATCGTCCCCGGGGGATTTCGGGGACGAATTGTCATTCTCGGGGGATGAATTGCGCATCACAGCTGCGGAATGAGGATCTCGGTGGTATAGGCACCGTCCTCACTGGCGCGGGAGAGATATCCGTCGTACTTTTTGACGACGGCATCCATCCGGGCAAGTCCGTAGCCCCGCCCCTCCCCCTTGGTGGAGCGGAAGATATTGCCCACCTTGGTCTGCTTTTTCGCAGCGGTGAGGTTAGTCACGGAAATATAGAGCTGGGTATTTTTCATATCCATATACAGGCGGATGCTGCGCTTCTCCTCCGGCAGAAGCAGGCTTGCCTCAATGGCATTGTCAAAAAGATTGCCGAGGATGACGCAGAGATCGGTTTCCGACATGGAAAGCTCCACCGGAATATGCGCATCCGCCCGCACGGCGATGCCGCGGGCCCGGGCCAGGGAGATCTTACTGTTCAAAATGGCGTCCGCCATGCGGTTTCCCGTCCGCACGGCGGGCTCGATGCGGACGAGATCTGCCTCGATCTTTGCAAGATAGTCCCGCACAGCCTCCAGATCCCCTGTCCCGGCCAGGGCCTTCAGGGTCTGCAGCTGGCTTTTCCAATCATGCCGCCAGCCCCGCATCTCGCGGTACATGGTATCCACCTCGCGGAAATGGGTCTCGATGAGCTCCCGCTGGTAGGCGGCGATATGCCGCTCCGTGCGGCGGGTAAAGAGAGACATCCTGCGCCTCCCTCCTTTCAGTTTCCGGAAATAATGGCTCGGTTCAGGGGTTCATACGCGCCCCGCGGCAGGGGCAGACAGCTTCCGTCGGCAAGATGCACCTCGGTGCGCGTGACACGGCGGACAAGCCGCAGATTGACGATTGCCCCCCGGCCGATGCGGAAAAAGCGCTCATCCAGCCGTTCCGACACCTCCGAAAGGGTCATGCGCAGGGTGTATTCCCGCCCGGCATGCACGGTCACGTAATTCTGCCGCACGTCGATATAGCAGATCTCCCGCAGAGGGATGCGCACCGTCTCCCCCGGCAGGGAAAGATCCAGGCAGCGTTCCTCCTGGGCAAGGCGTTCCACCGCCCGGTCAAGCACCGCATAGAGCTTCTGCGGCTGCAGCGGCTTGACCAGATAGTGCAGCGCAGCAACCTCGTAACCTTCGGCAATATAATCGGAATAGCCGGTGATAAAGACCATCTGAACACGGCCGTCCGCCCGGCGGATGCGCCGCGCCATGCTGACGCCGTCCATGCCGTCCATCTCAATATCCAAAAGGAGCAGGTCAAAATCCGCCTTTTCCTCGTATCGGAAAAGGAAGGCCTCCGCCGAGGGAAAGCACTCGGTATGCAGGGCTATCTCCCGCTCCGCCGCCCACGCGCGCACGTATTTTTCCACATATTCGCTGTCCGCACGGCTGTCATCCACGATCGCGACGGTAAGCGCCATACATTCTCCCTCCTTTTTCCTTCTATGGCAGCCGGGCCGCCGTTATAGCCGCTCCACAAAACGGGCGGCGGATTTTGCCATTAGTTTTTTTCTGTCACCGGAGGCAAATTCCACCTCCACGAGCTGGTCGCCGCCCATAGGCACGCAGTTTACCACCGTGCCTTCTCCGAAGGCCTTGTGGCGGATGCGCTCACCCACGCGGAAGCCCGTTGATGCAGGGGCGCTCTGACGCGGCGCACCGCCAACAAAGGAGGATCCTCCGCCGACCGGTGCTGCACCCGAAGGCGCACGGGGTGTGCGAGGGGCGGGCGTATCGTCAAAATAGGTGCGCATGCCCCGATTTCCGCCGCGGCTTCCCCAATCGCCCCGGGTGGCAAAGCCCTCGTAGCCGCTCCGCGCCTCGCGGAACATGGAGGGATCCTCCTCCCGCACAAGGCAGGCCTCAGGGATCTCCCCGGCAAAGCGGGAGAGGGAATTGTACTGGGTGGAGCCAAAGATCATGCGGCGCTTTGCGCAGGTGATGTAAAGGTTCTTTTTCGCCCGGGTGACGGCCACGTAGGCCAGCCGGCGCTCCTCCTCGATATCCTCGGCCGTGCCGATGCTGCGGAAGGAGGGGAACAGCCCCTCCTCCATACCGCAGAGAAAGACGGTGGGAAATTCCAGCCCCTTTGCGGAATGGACGGTCATCAGAATGACGGCATCCTCGTCGGGATCGTAGTTATCCAGATCGGTGAAGAGAGAGACCTCCTCCAGGAAGGCCGAAAGGGTGGGGGTCTCCGCCCGCTTTTCAAACTCAATGAGGGTGGATTTCAGCTCGTCGATGTTCTCAAGCCTGCCCTGGCTTTCCATATCGCCCTTGGCGATGAGGGCCATGCGATAGCCGGAGCGGGAAAGCAGCTCCTCATAGATCTCCGAGGGCAGCGCCGTCTCCGCCATTTCCCCAAGCTCGCGGATCATGCCGCAGAAGGCGGAAAGCTTTGCCGCCGCACGGGAAAGCTCGGGGATATCCCCCGCCCGGTCAAGCACGGCAAAGATGGGCTCCCCCGTTGTGGCCGCGATGCCCGCCGCGATCTCCACCGTGCGGTCGCCGATGCCGCGGGCGGGAACATTGATGATACGGGTAAGGCGCAGATCGTCGCTATGGTTTGCAATGAGGCAGAGATAGGAGAGCATATCCTTGATCTCCGCCCGGTCAAAGAAGCGCAGGCCGCCGATGATCCTGTACGGCACACCCAGGCGGGAGAAGGCCTGCTCCACGGCGTTGGACTGGGCGTTCATGCGGTAAAGAACGGTGCAGTCGGAGAATTTTCCGCCCCTTGCCTTGGTCTCCACCACCTTTTGTGCGATGAAGGAGGCCTCCGCCTGCTCATCCCGCGCGGTATAGAGGGTGATGGGCTCCCCGCCGCACTTTGCCGTCCACAGATTTTTGCCCTTGCGGCCGAGGTTGTTTTCGATGATCTTGTTTGCGGCATCAAGAATATAGCCGGTGGAGCGATAGTTCTGCTCCAAACGGTAAACACGGCAGTTTTTGTGCTCCGTATCGAATTCGAGAATGTTCTCCACCGTCGCCCCGCGGAAGCGGTAAATGCTCTGGTCGTCATCCCCCACCACGCAGAGATTGCCGTGGCGGCCGGAAAGCAGACTCGCCAGTCGGTTCTGGGCCTGGTTGGTGTCCTGATACTCGTCGATAAGCACGTAACGGAAGCGCTCCTGATAGTAGCTGCGCACCTCCGCATCCTCTTCAAGCAGGCGCACCGTTTCAAAGATGATATCGTCAAAATCCAGCGCAGCGGCGATGCGCAGGCGCTTCTGATACTCGGTGTAGCACCGGGCGATGCGCTCCCGGCGGAAATCATTGCCGGCGGCTTCGGCGTATTCCGCAGGCCCCACAAGGGCATCCTTGGCGCGGCCGATCTCGTCCAGTACCCCCTTGGGGGTAAAGCGCTTGTCGTCAATGTTGAGATCCTTGAGCACCGCCGTCATCACCCGGCGGCTGTCGTCGGCATCATAGATGGTAAAGCTTTTGTCATAACCGAGCCGGTCGATATACCGGCGCAGGATGCGCACGCAGGCGGAATGGAAGGTGGCCGCCCAGATATCCTCCGCCTCGGGGCCAAGCATCCGGGAAAGGCGCTCCCGCAGCTCGCCCGCCGCCTTGTTGGTAAAGGTGATGGCAATGATGCGCCAAGGCGGGCAAGGGTCGTCGGCAAGCAGACGGTCCAGCCGGGCGGGATCGCCCTCCTGCCCGTCAAGGCAGGCCTCGAGATATTCAAAATCGTCGTAGGTGAGATCTCCCGGCACGTGGTCGTTTGCCGGGTCACTTCCCCGTCCGAAGCGAATGAGATTGTACACCCGGTGGATGAGCACGGTGGTTTTTCCGCTGCCGGCACCCGCAAGCACCAGCACTGGCCCTTCCGTGGAGGTGACGGCAGCCTGCTGCTCGGGATTCAGCCGTTCAAAATGCCGCCCGATGAGACGGCGGCGCATTTCCAGAAAAGTTTTTTCGGTATCGGTCAAAGGCATGGTTTTCCTCGCTGGCATATGTTATACTTTAGATATATTATAACCCCTTGTCCCCGTCCGTGGCAAGGACAAGTTTTTCTTCCGGAGGTGAACCGTCCTTGGAACCGTCCCGCATCATCGATCTGTTCTGTGCCGCATCCGGTGCCCGGGAGGCGGGCATCTGCCCCATTCTGCCCACCCAGTCGGGCAAAGCACCTAAAGCTTCCTCCCCTCTGTACGGCATGAAGAGCGTCATTGTCGGCATTTTTCCCTACTTCTGCGGTGCGGAGGAGGGCGAGATCTGTCTCTACGCCCGGGGGCGCGACTATCATTCGGTCATCACGCCCCGTCTGTGCGCCGCAGCCGAGGCTCTTTCCGCCGCGCATCCCGGCGCACGTTTTATTCCCGGCTGCGATGCCAGCGCACTCAACGAGGTTCGCGCTGCGGGATACACGGGGCTCGGCTTTTTTGGCGACAACGGGCTTTTCTTCTCCCGTCGCTTTGGCTCCTTTGTCTTTATCGGCACGCTTGCCTGCGATCTGGAGTTTTCCATTCCTCTCCGCGAAGCGGAGGGCTGTTCCCACTGCGGTGCCTGCCGCGACGCCTGTCCTACGGGTGTACTCTCCGGCGGAGACAAGCGGGCGGAATGTCTTTCCGCCATCACCCAGAAAAAGGGGGAGCTCACCGAAGCCGAGGCGGCGCTCATGCGCGCCTGCGGCACGCTGTGGGGCTGCGATGCCTGCCAGCTTGCCTGTCCGCACAACCGCGGGGTCGAGATCGATCCCCTGCCGGAATTTGCCGAAAACCGCGTGACTATCTTCCCCCGCAGCCTCCGCAACGCATCCGATGCCGAATGGGATGCCTTTCTTGAGGGCCGTGCCTTTGCCTGGCGGGGCCGGGAGGTGCTTCAGCGAAATCTGGAGCTCGTTTGCTTTACAAAAGAGGCAGAAAATGGTATACTAACAGGTGAATCCGAAATCAAAGGAGATAGAAAATAGATGAAAAAGGTTATGCTGGTTTTCGGCACCCGTCCCGAAGCCATTAAGATGTGTCCCCTTGTCAACGAGCTGAAATCCCGTCCCGGTCTGGAAACGCTCGTCTGTGTCACCGGTCAGCACCGCCAGATGCTGGATCAGGTGCTGGGTGCCTTTGGTGTTGAGCCGGATTACGATCTTTCCGTCATGAAGGAAAAGCAGACCCTTTTTGATATCACCTGCAATATTCTGGAGCGCATCAAGGGCGTTCTGGAGGAGACCCGTCCCGACGTGGTTCTCGTCCATGGCGATACCTCCACCTCCTTTGTCGCCGCCCTCGCCTGCTTCTACCTGCAGATCCCCGTGGGGCATGTGGAGGCCGGTCTGCGCACCTACGATATTTACTCCCCCTTCCCTGAGGAGTTCAACCGCCAGGCCGTCAGCATCATCGCAAAGTATAACTTCTCCCCCACGGAGCTCTCCCGCGATAACCTGCTCCGCGAAGGCCGTGATCCCGCCTCCATCCACATCACCGGCAATACCGCCATCGATGCGCTGAAGACCACCGTCCGTGCCGATTACGAGCATCCCGAGCTGACCTGGGCGGCGGACAGCCGTCTCATCATGATCACCGCCCACCGCCGTGAAAACCTCGGCGAGCCCATGCACCACATGTTCCGCGCCATCCGCCGCATCATCGATGAGCATCCCGATGTCAAGGCCATCTATCCCATCCACATGAATCCCATGGTGCGCGAGGCCGCCGCCGAGGAACTTGGTGACTGCGACCGCATCCATATCATCGAGCCTCTTGAGGTGCTCGATTTCCACAACTTCCTCGCCCACTCCTATATGATCCTCACCGACAGCGGCGGCATCCAGGAGGAGGCTCCCTCTCTCGGCAAGCCCGTTCTCGTTATGCGCGACACCACCGAGCGCCCCGAGGGCATCAAGGCCGGCACGCTGAAGCTCGTCGGCACCGACGAAGATGTCATCTACGACAACTTCAAGCGTCTTTTGGAGGACGAAGCCGCCTATAAAGCCATGTCCGGTGCCTCCAATCCCTACGGCGACGGTCTCGCCTGCAAGCGCATCGCCGATATCCTCGAAAACGCCTGATTTTTTACAGAAGAAAGCCCGTGAGTTTGAAGCTCACGGGCTTTCTGCATTGTTTTTCACATTTCCACCAGATCGTTTTCCCGGAATTGAAGGGCATAGAGGCTCTTGTAGGTGCCGCCCTTTGCCATCAGCTCCTCGTGGGTACCGCGCTCGGTGATGCGTCCGTCAAGAACAACGGCGATCTCATCGGCGTTGCGGATGGTGGACAGCCGGTGGGCGACCACAAGGGTAGTCCGCCCGCGGCAGAGCTCGTCCAGCGCCTGTTGGATAAGCACCTCGGTGGTGTTGTCCAGTGCGGAGGTCGCCTCGTCCAGAATGAGGATGGCGGGATCCTTCAGAAAGACGCGGGCAATGGAGATGCGCTGCTTCTGTCCGCCGGAAAGCTTGACGCCGCGCTCGCCGATCTCGGTGTCGTAGCCGTTTTCCAGCGTCATGATATAATCGTGGATATTGGCCCGGCGGGCGGCCTCCATCATCTCCTCCTCCGTGGCATCGGGCCGTCCGTAGAGGATGTTGTCGCGGATGGTGCCCACAAAGAGGAACACGTCCTGCTGGACGATGCCGATCTGCCGACGGAGGGAATCGAGGGTCAGATCCCGGACATCCTTGCCGTCGATACGGATGGTACCGCAGGCATCCTCAAGCCGATAGAAGTTCGGAAGTAAGTGGCAAAGGGTGGTCTTTCCGCCGCCGGAGGGACCGACGAGGGCCAGCTTGCGTCCCTTTTCCAGCCGCAGATTGATATCGTGCAGCACTTCCTTGGTCTCATCGTAGGAATAGCTGACGTTCTCAAATTCGATCACGCCCTCCACATCCCGCAGCTGCTCCGCATTGGGCCTTTCGGCTTCCGGCTCCTCCTCCATGATCTCCACAAAGCGCTTGAATCCGCTGACACCGTTCTGGAACTGCTCCATGAAGCTGATGAGGGTGTTGACCGGGCTGATGAAGAGGTTGACGGAGACGATAAAGGTGGAATAATCGCCAAAGGAGATACGGCCGGCATAGAGGAAGAGGCCGCCGGCAATGAGGATAAATACATTAAAGACATCTGTAATAAAGGAGGTAGCGGAATGAAACTGCGCCATGGCCTTGTAGGCACGGCGGGAGGCATCCACAAACTCCTCATCCCCCTTACGGAAGCGGCGCACCTCCCGCTCCACGTTGGTGAAGGCCTTGGTGACGCGGATTCCGGTGACGGAGGATTCCACGGCGGCGTTGATGGTCGCGTTGGATTTGCGGCGGTCATCAAAGGCGCGGCGCATCCGGCGGCGCATAAAGAAGGTCACCACCACCAGAATGGGAACACAGGTGAAAATGATAAGCGTAAGGATGGGATCGATGCGCAGCAGATAGATAAAGGAAAGCACGATCATCACCGAGCTGATAAGCAGATTCTCCGGACCGTGGTGGGCAAGCTCACACACCTCAAAGAGATCGCTGGTCAGGCGGGTCATGATGCGGCCGGTCTCATTGTTGTCAAAAAAGCGGAAAGGAAGCTTTTCCAGATGCGCGAAGAGATCCAGACGCATCTGGGACTGCATTTTGACACCGATGACGTGGCCGTAGTACTGCACAAAATAGCGCAGAAGCATCCGCAGCACGTACAGAAGCAGCACGGAAATACCGGCGATCACGATGATCTTATACTGCTTTTCCGGGATATAGACGTTGAGCATATTCCGCGTGACCACGGGATACACCATGCCGATGACAGAAATGAGCAAGCTTGCCAGCAGGTCCAGCGCCAGCATCTTTTTATGGGGCTTATAATAGCTTAAAAATCGTTTTAGCATTTCTCTTTCCCTTACTTCTTGTTGGACTCCGTTCTTTTCTCCGGAGGAACATAGGCCTTGCAGCGCAAAAACTCCGCCTCCGAGCAGCCGTAATAGGGGCCGCTGCAGGACTTGCGCTCCGCATCCCGCAGAAGAACAAATTCCTCCGTCACGCGGGCAAAGGCCTCCTTATCCAGATAATAGTGCGTATAGTAGCCACGCTTCATGCCGTAAACCAGTCCGGCCTCCCGCAGCGTTTTCAAATGCTGCGAAACCGCCGATTCCGACAGATAGCTTTTTCTCGCCAGGGCACGCACGCACCAACCACGCTCACTCATCAGCTGCAGAAGCAGAAAGCGTTTGGGCTCCATCAGTGCCTTCAGCACTGTATCCTCCATTGGTCATCCCCCTTATTCACCGTTTTTTACATTATACAGGAATAAACCAATTTAGTCAATGCTGAATTGGTTCGTCTGCCGCAAAAGCAGATCCTTGCCCGTCCTCCGCCCTTGCGGCTGACGGAAAAAACTGTTATAATAATAAAAAATAAGGAAAGGAAAACGTCCCGTGTCAAGCCTCGACCTTCGACAGCGCATTGCGGACTATACCGCAGAAAACCGCATCGGCGGCGTGCTGCGCATCACGCTGCAGGACCGCATCATCCACGCCCAAAGCTTCGGACTCGCCGACCGGGAGGCCGGGATCCCCTTTACGGAGGATTCCCGTTTTTCCTTCTATTCCCTTTCCAAGCCCTTCTGCGCCATGGGGCTTCTCAAGCTTTGCGATGCCGGGGGAATTTCACTTGATGCCCATCCCGGAACGTATGTCCCCGAGGCCGGGGGCTTTGATTCCCGCCTGACGGTCCGTCATCTTCTGCACCACGTCAGCGGAATTCCCGATTTTGAGCAGACACCGGAATTCTGCAAAACCCATCTTCCCGGCTCCACCCACCTTGTCCGCAAACATCTTGCGGAGCTCACAGCCTTTCCCTCCCGCTTTGCACCGGGAGAGGGTGCCATGTACGCCAACGTAAACTTTGTCATCGCCGCCCTCATCATTGAAAATGCCACCGGGCTTTCCTATGCCGATTATATGAAACGGGAGGTCTTTATCCCCCTTGGCATGGAGACCGCCGTTGTCGATCGGGAGGGTCTTGAAATCCCCCACCGCGTGCAGGGCTATGCGCTTTCCCCGGAGGGACTTCCCCAGCCTGTGGAGAAAAGCTACGACTGGATGTTCGGCGCCGGCGATATTGTCGGACGCATTGAGGATGCCTACGCCCTCAACCATGCCGTCAAGCACCGTCTTCTCCTGCGCGAGGATACGTGGAAAATGATCCTCACCCCCCACCCCAACAACAAAATGGGTATGGGCTGCACCGTCAGCCGCTGGGCGGAGAAGACCCGCATCACCCACAACGGCGGGCATACCGGCTTCCGGACGCTTCACGTACACATTCCCGAGGACGATTTTGATATCATCCTCCTGTCCAATTCCGGCTGGGGTGATGCCCGCAGTGATATCACAGCGATGATCCGGGAGCATTATTACGGCAGCGGCTCCGAGCCCCGCATCGCCATGGATACCGGCTATATCTGATCGCCTACGGAGGAATTTATGACCGAACTGCAAACTGTACTTGAGTCCCATTTCCGCCGCGGCGCACTGCGGAACATTGCCCTGCGTGTCGGACGGCACGACGAGGTTCTTTTTGAGCATATCGAGAGCCGAACCGAGCCCCTCACCGCCGATTCCCTCTTTGATATGGCCTCCACCACCAAGATCATCGTCACCGCAAGCCTGATCCTGCTGGCCTTTGACCGGGGTCTCCTCTCTCCCGATACGCCCATTACCGATTTTTTTGCCGCTCCCGCTCCCTATGACAAACTGACCGTGCGGCACTTTCTCTGCCATACCACCGGCATCGGCCGCAGGGTACTCAGTCTGCCGCAGGTCAATTATCTCAATGTGGCAGATCACATCTTCTCTCTTCCGCCGGAGGTGGAGCCCGGCAGCGATATGCGCTATTCCTGCCCGGGCTACATCCTGCTTGGCAAGATCGCCGAAGAGATCTTCGGTGACCGGCTGGACCGCATCTTCCGCGCCCTTGTGGCAGCGCCCCTCGGCATGGACAGCACCCTCTTCCGTCCCGACGGCAGCCGCCACACCGTCAACGCCTGCGTCACGGAGACGGAGCGCGGACTCGTCAACGATTACAACTGCCGTCATTTCGGCGGCATCGCCGGAAACGCGGGAGTTTTTTCTACTCTAAACGACATGACCCGCTATGCAGCCATGCTCGCCGCCCACGGTGAGCCCCTCATCGGGCGCAGGGTTTTTGATGAGGCTATACGGCTGCACACCGCCGGCATGTCCACCCCCTGGGGGCTTGGCTTCCGCTACGTGGATGAAAGCTTTGCCCAGACGGGTGAGCTCTTCCCCACCGGCTCCTTCGGCCACTGCGGTCACACCGGCCAGTCGGTCTTTGCCGCACCCGGAAGCGGACTGTGGGCGGTGCTGCTCACCGATGCCACCCTCTGCTCTTACCGCCACGGGCATGAATTCTATCCCGATACCCAGCGGCTACGTGCCGAGGTGCACACCGCCCTGAAGCATGATCTTAAACTCTGAATCCGGAGGTAAATATTTATGATCCGTTACCAGTTTCTGCGCTTCCCCGAAGGAAAGGCCAAGGCCCTGACCTTCTCCTACGACGACGGCTGTATCGAAGATCCCCGTCTGTCCGACATGCTTTCCGCCCACGGGCTGAAGGGCACCTTTAACCTGACCGGCAACGCCATTCGCGGCAAGAACGCTCTTTCAAAGGAGGTTGTTGTCTCCAAATTTCTGGACCGCGGCCACGAGATCGCCGTCCACGGCCTCAACCACCGGGCTGAGGGCAATATCCGCCCCATTGAGGGCATCCGCGACGTACTCGACTGCCGGCTGGAGCTGGAGGAACGCTACGAAATGATCATCCGCGGCATGGCCTACCCCGACAGCGGCATCCGCCAGTTTACCAACGTCCCCGGCTACGAGACCGTCCGCCATTATCTCTCCGAGCTGGACATTGCCTATGCCCGCACCCTTGGTGCCGATAACGACAGCTTTGATTTGCCCACCGACTGGCTCTGCTGGATGCCCACCTGCCATCACGACCAGCCGAAGATCTTCGAGTGGGCGGAAAAATTTCTGGAGCTGGATGTCAACGCCCAGTACGGCTCTGCCCGTCAGCCCCGTCTGTTCTATATCTGGGGCCACGCCTTTGAGCTGCGTCTGAAGGACAACTGGGATCACATGGAGCGCATCTGCGAGACCTTTGCAGGTCGGGACGATGTCTGGTACGCCACCAACATCGAGATCCACGACTACGTGGAGGCCTACCGCTCCCTGCGCTACAGCGCCGACGGCCGCCGCATCTGCAACCCCACTCTGTTGACCGTCTGGTTTGATGTTGACAAGACCCTCTATTCCATCGCCCCGGGCGAGACCATTTTCATCGATAAATAACGAAGGCGGCGGTGCAGACGAGGTTTCGTCTGCACCGCTGCTTTTACTTCCGTGCGTTTTCCCATGCCGCGAGGATCCGCTCGGCAATGGCCCGCATACCCGCGTCTCCGGGATGGTTTGCAACACCGCTGTGCTCAAAAAGTCCCAACGCTTTCATTTTCGGATCCCCTCCGAGATCTCCAAGTTCACAGAGAGCATATCCACGCTTCTCCGCGATGGTGCGGATGGCCTCATCCGCCGGATGGGGCCAGAAGGATGTGGTCAGTACCATATCCGCCTTTCCTGTGGGATCGAGATATGCGATCAGTTCTGTGTATGCTGCGGTAAAGCACTCCGCATCGTAATCCTTCACAGGGCAATTCTCCACCGCCCGCAGGATGATAAGATCCGCCCTGAAATCCCGCGCCGCAGCATACAACGGCAGGATCTCCGCTCCGTTTTTATAATTCTGTTCCCATTCACTGACCTGCGCAATGGCAAAGTTCACATCTGCATACTCCCGCCGGATCTTCTGCATACAGAGATGGACGTAGTCCTTTTCCGGCTTTGAGGCTGCCATTCCGTGCAGACCTGACCAACCGATATCCGCTTTGGGACCATGCAGGGTAATGGAATTGCCCGCAAAGAGCACCTTCAGCTCCGGACTCTTTCCGCCGGGGATAAAAAAGACCGGTCCCACGCCCTGCAGCTGGCGGACGGCCTCTACCGTGTTCTTTTCGATTTCATTCAAGTTCATTCTTCCTCCCGCTTCTTCCAGTCCTCTCCGGTGCGGCTGGGACGGTCGGTGATATTCCGGCCAAAGATTTTTTTATAGAGTCCGGAGACATAATTTGCATCCTGATATCCAAAGCGGCGTGCCGCTTCATAGAGTCGGATATGTTCCTTCTCCATCAGCGCCTCGATACCCTTAAGCTTTGCTGTATTGACGTAGCGGATGAGGGTTTTCCCTTCCGCTCTGCGGAAGATATTGCAAAGATACTGGGGTGTGATCCCGAGATGTGCCGCGATTTCCCGTTGAGTGATCGGCCGATCGAGATTCCGGTAGATATAGCGCTTTGCACGCCGTACCAGCAGCTCCCCCTCCGGAATGCGGCGGGATTGTTCCCGCCCGATGGCATCGATCCGGGAAAGGATCTCCAGAAAGGCCGCGCCGCCGCGCACCGCCGTACCCTCATGGCGGTACGGGCTCCAGATAAGGTCGTCGATCAGCCGGCAGACCGCCTCCGTACCCTCTCCCGCCGGGGTCACCGGAGGCAGCACAAGTCCGTTTTCCGATTCCGTTTCCATCCAATCCACCCGGGCACACACCGTGCGGTGGGCATGATAGCCCCGGGATAGGATCTCGCTGCGCTTATCGTGAATCAAACAAAGAATATCCCCCGGACCGGCCTGCCATTCCTCACCGCCCTTGCGCAGCGTGAGTTCTCCCTCCGCCACCCAGGTGATCTCCACAATCTCCCGATTCTCTCTGAAAGTATTGCTGTAATCCCGGGCACTGTAGGCATGCGCAAAGCGGATCTCCGGTAAGCGCGTGATATCCAGATATCGCAAGTCTCATCTCTCCCCTCCATTCCGTATCATATAATTTTATATTCATTTTGTCAAGATTAATTAATTCTCTTGATTGGCAAAACCGTCGGTTAGCCGTATAATTCAAAATGAGGTGATCCGATCATGACACTGCACACCGCTCTGCGGGAGGAATTCACTGCCCCCCGCGGCAAGTTTACTCCTGCCTATTACCGTTTTCTCGGCATGCGTGACCACATCCGCGCTCCGCTGCCCCTGCTGCGGGCCTACGGCGTGGAAGGTCTGTTTTCCCGTTCCGGAACCCACATTCATAAAAACGATCTCATCGTCGGCTGCCTGCGCGGCGCAAGCTATACAGGCCCCGCAGAGGTGCTTGAGCACGCAAACCGTTTTGTAACATCCCTTGGCAAGCGCGAATTCTGGACCAATGACAGCCACTTCGCCCCTGATTACGCCTACGTTCTCACCCGCGGCCTTCCCGGACTGTATGAGGATATCGAGAAATCCCGCGCGGCACATGCCGACAGCCCTGACCGGCTGCAAACGCTGGAGGGCATGTCCATCGCCCTGCAGGGCTTCGGGCGGCTGATTGCAAACTATGCCGCCGCAGCCGAGGGGCTTTGCGGACTTGAGGGCTATGACGATCACCGTCTTGTCTTTATATCCCAAAACTGCCGGGCCCTGCTCCGTGCCGCCCCCGCCACCTTTGCGGAGGGCCTGCAGCTGGTCTGGCTCTGCCATACCGCATTCATGCTGGAGGAGCGCGGTGCCATGGCCCTCGGCCGGATGGATCAGTATCTCTATCCTCTTTACGCCGCCGACATCGCCGCCGGACGGCTGACCGACGAGGAGGCTGTGGAGCTTCTCTGCAACACCTTTACAAAGATCCCCACCTCCGACGTGGTCAACATCTGCATCGGCGGCACGAACGCCGACGGCACCACGGCAGTCAACGGACTGTCCCGCTGCATCCTGCGGGCCGTCCGCACCTGCAACGCCCCCGGCCCCAATCTTTCCGCCCGTATCTCCAAAGAAACGCCGGAGGATTTTCTGCTTGCGTGTCTGGAAAGCATCGGCACGGGCCTTGGATATCCCGCCCTGATGAACGACGAGGTCAACATCCCCGCCCTGCTGCGCATGGGCTATGAAAAAGAGGATGTTTACAACTACTGCATGGTGGGCTGCATCGAAAACTTCCTTGCCGGTCAGCAGCCTGCCTGGTCCGACGGCCGCTTTGATGTTCCCCGTTTTATCGATTATGTGCTGAACGGCGGCATCAGCACCTACAACCGCTCCGTCGGCATCACCCGCACAGCGGCAGAGGATATCTCCTCCATGAAGGAATTCATGTCCCTCCTGGAGGCCGAGCTCTCTGTGGGAGCCGCGGAATACTGCGCCTCCTTCAACGCCAAAAACGGCGGCATCCGGCAGGATGCGCTCCCCTCCCCCTTCCTCTCCAGCTTCTGCCGGGAGTGCGTTGAGAGGGGACTGGACATCAACAACGGCGGCACAAAATACCCCTCCGCCCACGGTGCTGTGCTCATGGGTGTCGGCACCATGGCAGACTCCCTTGCCGCCATTGAAAAGGTGGTCTTTACCGACCGCTCCGCCACCCTTTCCGAGCTTCGGGATGCCCTTGCCGCAAACTTTGAAGGATACGATGAGCTGCACAGAACCCTTCTTGCCGCTCCCAAATACGGCAACAACGACGATTTTGTTGACAAATATGCCGTCTGGTTCCTGGATTTCCTCGCCGGGGAATTCGACCGCTTCCACACCCCCGACGGAGGCCGTTTTTACGTAGCCATGGCGGCAAACGTGCAGAACATCTATGCCGGCCGTCATATCGGCGCGACTCCCGATGGCCGCAGGGCCGGTGAGCCCCTCTCCGATGCCGCCTCTCCCACCTACGGACGGGATACCCGCGGCGCAACCTCCACCCTTTTGAGCGTTTCCAAGCCCGATTACACCAAGGTTGCCTGCGGCACCGTCATCAATCAGAAGTTCTCCCCCTCCATGTTCGAGGGTGATAAGCTCAAAAAGCTCGCCGCCCTTGTGCGCACCTACTTTGCCCGGGGCGGTCAGGAGATCCAGATGAACGCCACCTCCCGCGAGACCCTCATCGATGCCATGGAGCATCCGGAGAAATATCCCACCCTCGTGGTGCGTGTCAGCGGCTTCTCGGAGTATTACGTGCGTCTGGCCCGGGAGGTGCAGCTGGATATCCTCAGCCGCACCCAGCACGAATAGGAGCCCCGCATGGACGCAAATATTGCCAACATCCAGCATTTCTCCGTGGGTGACGGAGACGGCATCCGCACGACTCTTTTTTTTAAGGGCTGCAATCTGCGCTGTCCCTGGTGCCACAACCCCGAAACCCTTTCTGCGGCCCCCGTCACCCTGGCCTATCCCCACGGCGCGCAGGACTGCGGCCGCCGCATCCCGGAGGCGGAGATCCTTGCCGAGCTCATGGAGGATGCCGACTTCTACCGTGAGAGCGGTGGCGGTGTGACCTTCTCCGGCGGCGAGGTGCTCCTGCAGGCGCAGGCCGCACAAAGCCTCGCCGCAAGGCTGAAGGCAGCGGGCATCTCCCTTTTTGTCGATACCGCCGGCTGTGCCCCCTTCTCCGCCATTGAGGCACTCCTCCCCTATGCGGACACCTGGCTTTTCGATTACAAGACCGCCTCGCCGCAGAAATTCCGCGAGGTGATCGGCGGCGATCTTGCCCTCGTGGAAGAAAACCTGCAGCGGCTTCTTGCGCGTGGGGCAAAGGTCCGCATCCGCATCCCCCTCATTCCCGGCTTCAACACCCATGCGGAGGATGTTGCCCTGATCTGCAGCCGCCTGAAGGAATTCGGTATAACGGAGGTGGATCTTCTCCCCTTCCACCGCCTCGGCAGCGGAAAATACGAGGCCCTCGGCCTTGTTTACGCCTACCGCGATACCCCGCCGCAGATGCCGGAGGAAAAAGCCCGGCTCCGCGCGCTCTATGAAACGCATTTTACCGTAACCATGGAATCATAAGGAGGATTCAACCGATATGAAAGCAAAAGCAGCGGTCTTTATGGGACCCCACAAGGATTTTGAAGTGCGTGAATTTCCCGTTGTCTCCGCTCCCGCAGGCTACGCCCGCATGGATCTCATTGCCAGCGGCATCTGCGGAACGGACGTGCATTTTCACAACGGAAAGCTCGCCATTGATCCCCCCACCGTCATCGGCCACGAGTTTGTGGGCCGCATTGAGGACGTAAACCCCGACGAGGCCGCAAAATACGGTCTTGCTCTCGGCGATGCCGTCATCGCCGATATTGCCGTCCCCTGCGGCGAGTGTCTGCTGTGCCGCAGCGGTGATGATGCAAACTGCGTCGCCATGAAGGTCACCAACGGCGGCTCCATCGACGAGTCTCCCTATCTCTGGGGCGGTTATGTCGAAAAGAATTTCACGCCTCTCACAAATCTCATCCGCATCCCCGAGGGCGTGGATCCCACCGTCGCCGCCACGTTTGCCTGCCCCGGACCAACGGCCATCCATGCGATTCGCCTTGCCCGGCGCGGCGGTGTGGATTTCTCCGGAGTTCGCGTGGCCGTGGTGCAGGGTCTCGGCCCCGTGGGCATCTTTGCCGTCATGTATCTGAAAGCCCTCGGCATTGAGAAGATCTGTGCCATCACCGCCGGAAACAACGAAAAGCGCGAGGCCCTCGCAAAATCCCTCGGTGCCGACTGCGTCTATAACCTCACCCGCGAGGGCGAGGCAGCCGTCACCGCCGCCCTCGCGGCAGAAAACGGCGGACTCGGTGTCGATCTCTGCTTTGAGGCCTCCGGCGCTCCCGCCGCCGTCCGTCAGGGCATGGAGATCCTCCGCAACCGCGGTGTCTATCTCGTCCCCGGACAGTACAGTGCCTCAGGCGGCGTGGAGATCCAGCCCCAGCTCATCACCTTCAAGGCGCTGCATATCATCGGCTCCTCCCAGTATTCCATCCCTGATGTCAAAGAGTATCTTGACTTCCTGCTTTCCCATCCGGAACTGCACGGAGAGATCGCAAAGCTTGCCAACAAGTACCGCATCGACGATATCAACGCAGCCTTTGCCGATGCAAAATCCGGTCAGAACATCAAAACCATGCTGGTAAAATAACATGAAAGAGATCGATATCATCATCTTTGCCGGCCAGTCCAATATGCAGGGACAGGCTGAAGGCCGCTATCTTGACGGTGCCGTCTGCGGCGCATACGAGTACCGCTATCTTACCGATTCCCTTCAGCCCCTCACCGACCCCGTTGGCGAAAACATCCGCGCCGACGGAAGCGAGGGCTATCCCCCCCTCACCTCCGGCGTTCCCCTCCAGCAGTGGCTTGCCGACAACGCCCTCGGCCAGGCCTGCTACGGCAACGCCTGTCTCGCTCCGGCTGCCTGTGCAGCCGTCCATGCCGCCACCGGCCGCGAGGTCCTCGCCATCCACGCGGCCAAGGGCTCCACGGAGATCCACCAGTGGCTCCCCGGCACCGACGGCTACGCCGCCCTTCTTCGCAAGGTAAAGGCCGGCATCCGCAAGGCCGGCGAGACCCACACCGTTCGCTCCGTATCTCTCATGTGGCTGCAGGGTGAAAGCGATTCCATCTTCCATTGCACCCGCGAGACCTACGCCGAGCGGCTTGTTGCTCTCGGCGAGGCATTTGCCGCCGAGTTCGGTCTTGCGCACTTCGGCATCATCCGCGTGGGGCATTTCTGCAAGACGGACTGGGACGAGGGCATCATTGCCGCGCAGGAGGATGTCTGCGCCTCCCACCCGCTCTTTACCATGCTCACTCGCCTGACGGCGGAGCTGGAACAGGATCCCGCCAATATGAACCCCGATGTCGGCGGCCATTTCGGTGCCGTCGGTCTGGAAAAGCTTGGCCGCGCCGCAGGCGAGGCCCTCGCCGCGATCATCTGAAATCACAAAACGGCAAGGGGACGGAAGCCGAACTTCCGTCCCCTATTTTATTCTTTTTTCGGCTCAGGCAGTTTCGTAAAGCCCTCCAGCATTTGGCAAAGCCCGCGAAAATACGAGGTTTCCAGCGAGAAATATGCGGTTTTTCCGCAGCTTCCCCTCTGAAGCATGCCCACCTTCTGAAGCATGGTCAGGTGATAATACACGTTCGTGCCGGAAAGTCCGATCTCCTGCTCGATTTCGCGCACCGTTACCTTCCCGCGTTCACGCACCATTTTCAGAATCGCAACGCGATTGGGGTCAGACATGGCCTGCCCGAAATCCTCCAGCTTTGGTGCCGTCGTCTTTCCCCGCATTTCCTCAAGCAGCCGCCGATATTCACATCCGAGCAAAAGCACCAGGCCCTCCGACATGTTTCGGTATACGAATTCCCGTTTCTCAAAGAGCATAAAGGATACGATAGCCTCCCGCTCCGCACAAAGTACCGTCTCAGCATTTTCCGGTGTCAGGAGCGACCGGATCACCCATTCAAAATCGAATTCCGCCCGCAGCTCTGCAAGCTTCTCCGCCGCCCGGGCATATTCCTCCCGCAGGAAAGCATCCTTTGCCAAAAGCTCCTCTGCCAGCTTGCGCAGAATGGCCTCCGGCTCAATAAAAAAGGCATACAGCCCGCTTTTGATGCTGTCATCATAGTCGGATTGCCGGATCCGGCGGCTTATCGCCGCCACAGATGCCTCACATTCCTCCCTTTCCGCATCGTCAAGCTCCGGAAAATAGTGCCGGATCACCCTTTTTTTGATCCGATCGCAATCCTCCGGGATTTTCTTTACCGTTTCCAATGTATATTTTTTGAAAATATAGTTTTTCTTTTGCTGCGGATCAAAGTGGCATAATGCGAGAGACTTACTGTTGGAGGTTTGTGTAAAAAAGATCCGCAGTTCTTCGGGGATCGCCGGTATCCGGGCAAGAAGCTCATCATATCCGTCAAACATGGACTCCAGTCCTTTTTCATCGGCATGTGCAGTCCGCAAAAATTCGCGGCTGAAGCAATACCTGAACAGGCTGAAAAGATCATGCATACGCCCGCACTCTTCAATAAATTCTACCTTTCTCATCCGTCATTCCCCCCTTATATAAGTCTCGTTAGTATGGTATCACATTCCCTATGCAAAAAGCAAGTCTTTCCGTCAACCGCAGACCTGCAAAAGCGCTTATCTGCGGTATCTCCGCTTCAGGATAAAGTAAGACACCACCAGCAGCACAATCGAAACTGCGATCCATCCAAAAAATCCGGGTGCCACATGTTCATCTGTAAAATAATTTATCAGTACGGCCTTAAAACTCGGATCGTCGATGGCAACTTCATTAAATGAACCGATGTGTGTGATCATCCGATATGGAGGAAGATAGAAATTCGATTTCCCGAACTTAAACCAAAAAGAACTTGAAATGTAGAATGTTACATTCCAGACCGCACCCGCCGCCGGAACATTTGTGACT